>CANSUS010000049.1 GCA_947650155.1 uncultured Lachnospiraceae bacterium | reverse complement strand
TAGTATTGATTTTTCAAGGAGCAAATCCCATTTTTAATGTGGGAAGTTTGAGTAAGATACTTAAATGTCCATCATTGCAAGGTACAGCATTTTTAACAGGCTGTTGTCTGTCGGGAATACAGTCTTTGACTTCGTTACTTTCCGCAGCTGCCGGTTAAAGCCTTCAATGACATTTCTCGTATAAATAAGCCGTCTGACCGCTTCCGCCGCCTGCATCTCCTATTCCTAACATACAAGGGTGTAATTCATGGCCGATGTTACGGCTCCTCCGGCAAATCCTCTTCCGAATGCGCTTCCGCACTCTTGATCAGTTTATATCCATACGCACGTCCACTTACTGCATTCGTCAGCCCACCACGTAACCCTGATTCAAAAGTTTTTATGGGATTAAAATTTTTTCCCTTTCTATGTTGGGGAGCATCTTTATCTCATTCAAAACTATATTATAAAAATATCAATTATTTTTCTTCCGTAAACTTATTTAATATTTGGTTAAATATCTTTGTAATTGTTGCATAACCAATTATACTACGGCCTTCATACATTGTAATTTTTTTTCCTATCCATAAACATACTGGATAATCTTTAGGAGAAATAAATGTTATTGTCCCCTTAAGTTCCTCATCGGCGACATTGTTCAAATTGAAATAATTATGTAAGCCGGTCGTCAAACAATTCTCGCAAATTAAGTGGGCTGGGCGGTATCCTTCATATAATTTCTTTTTTCTGTCTTCCGGAAATTCAAATACTACTTCGACATCAGGTTGTATTTCCATCTATGATTTGTCACCTCTTTTCTTAAAAACATGTCTTATACTTATTATGCTCTCATTGAACATATTCAGCATTTCAGGTTCAACTAAAAGCATTCCCTGCTTAAATATTGTCTATACTTTAATCTCATTTCTTCACCCATACTTAATTTCGAGTATTCCAGTGCCTCATTTACAGTAATCCCCTCTTGTTGTAATAAACATAATGTATTCCCTTCTTTATTCAAATAAACCCTTGGTAAATTATGTAATGAAAATATTATTTCACCAATTTTTTTCTTGTCTTTTTTTAAACCCATATTTAATTCAGCCAAACCATCTTGTAATAATTTTATAATTAAATTGATAATTTCAATATGTTTATTTTCACTTTTACAACTTGTAATCATCATATCATTTAAATCTAATTCATTAAATGTAAACGCAAAAGGGTAATATTTTTTTAACTCATTATCACATTTAATTTTGTCACATATTATTTTTAAAATATTATTATCTTCTTCTAACCTAAATTCTTCTTTAATACATTCTGCCAATTTCAATAATAATTTTAAATGTTTTTTCATGTTTTTAATATATTTTATTTTCCACAACCCTCTACTCTTAAATCTTCCTTTCTCAAATACTAGGCCTATATATAATAATTCTCCAAAAACACTATTTTTTTCCATTACAATAAATTGTCCTTTCTGAAATATATGCAAAATGATACTTCTTAACGTAATATGTCAAATCGCCAGGCCATACCCATATACCATCCGTTTTTAACTCCGGGCAACTTGCAAAACCATTTTCCGGATTTATAACATCTATCGTTATTCCTCCACATGCAACCAGTACTTTACCTTCATTTAAATATTGAAATATCTTCTCTGCCTTCTTCTGATTAACTTTATCTGTATAGTCTAAGATTGACGGGCATTTCTCTCCATGTGGCATCTCTCTATAAAACCCTTGTCTTTTTAATTTCATATTTGCATATATTCATTTTAAGCAATGCAATTAATTACAACTCCTCCAGTTTCTTTAAATTATTTGTATTTTCCACCATATCACATTCAGTTGTTATTAAATTAACATATACTACTGCTATTATATTCATGCTATTATTATCAAGAAGTTCTTGAAAATTAGACACTGTAATACTAAATGTTAAAATTTCGATTTCGACATAAATATTATAACTCAATTTACTTAAATGACATTTTATCAATTCTTTGTTTCTAAAATTTTCTTGAAAATATTTTTTTGCCAGCATTATAGCTTTATCCTGACTAATTAAATTTATATTCTTTTCTAATAACGATATATAAAATTTTATTTTTTTAATACAATTTTCCAGTGCTTTTTCTTGGCATTCGGCTAATGCAAAAATATTATTAAAATTTGTTTTTGCATAAAATACAGCCACTCCTTCAATATTATTTTTTTTACCTATTTTTATTATAATATCTCTACCTTTGTAAGCAAAAAAATATTCTTCATTTTTATTCATTCCGTATTATCCTCCATATATTTATTTACCAGCAGATTATTATTTATAATCTGCTGGTATGAAAAAATTAATATGTCGGCAACCAATCTATACTAAATCTTTAATAATTTCCTCTGACTACCATACATTGTCCTTTATTCATAAACATCGCAAACCTTCAGGTTCCCCCAGATGTCACGTTCACCTGAAATTCTTTTCTGCATCCTCTGCTATGAGAAGGCTTCCATACTGGTCTGCATGGTAATACTGTATAATTTTATATATCTTCCAATATAAATACAATTTCACGCTAAGAAATTGTGAAACCAATAATTTGAAGTCAGTTCCACTTATTTAAATTATTCTATTTCAAATATAATATATTATAATTTGAACATATCTTTTTAAGATTTTCTTCTGTTGTAGTTGGTACAATTACAATACAGTTTGTTATTATCATCTTTCCACATATTAGCTATTACCTCTTATATACTCAGCCAGTACAATACCTGAAGGATATGCGCCGCCTTGACCTCATTCAGGAGTACTGCCACTTTTTTAAAAACTTCTTGCATGATTTAATTCATGGGCTGCTTTATTTGTCAGTTCCTCTTTACTAACAAGTTCACTTGGATCTAATAATATCAAATCCTCTTAACAAATTAATTTCACAATTAATACAGAATATCTCCCAAAAGCATTACGTCTGGTATTAATATCGTTATAAATACCAGATGCAAAACCCACTTGGGATATGGGGAGTCTCCGTTATTTAAATTAGAATATAAACATTCAATCAATATCAATAATTAAATTTTCTGGACAAATATAACTAAAGGGCGACATTTTAAATAATTCCTTATAAATATTTTCCTTGTTTACATGTACAAACTCATTACAAGTTTTTGTTTCTTCTGCAAAGGAACAAATAATTACGCACAACTTACTTATATCTAATGCTAAAATTTTATGGATAAGCTCAACAAATTCAGAAATTGATTGAGGAATATTTTCTTCTAATCTCCATTCCATAAATTCGCTTAAAAAATCATCCTTCTTTAACTCAAAAGTATACTTTCTCCAATATGGCGAATAGTAATTCTTTTTTACACTTTCAATATCTTCAAATTTAGTTAATAAAAATCCCTTTTTTTCAAAGATTTTGTCTATATTATTTTGAATCGTATCATAGGATAATATGGAATCAAATGAAATAAATTGCGTAAAATCAAAATTAACCATTTTTAGACCTCTTTGCATTTATATTATTTTGAATTTTAACTTTTTCCAGCGCATGATTAATAAATTCATTTTCATTATCTTCATATATAGCCTTAACAAAATTTTCATCTAAAGGAGAAGGACCTTCTATCCTAACTCTTATTGGTTCTTTAACCGTTTCTCCAACATAATTTCCATCAATAATTCATCATTGATAAACTATGATCAAGTTCTGCTTTACTTGCTGGGATCGCATCAATATGTCAATACACTATCTTTACTTGACACCCATAGTTTTTTATAATTCTTCAATACTCTTATATACTTTATTTCCTGCATTTAACATTTTCCCAATAATTAAATCAGCCAAAGCATCATCTTCTATCAGAAAAAACATAATTTCCTCTCCATCTATAACTAAAATGCTTTTTCCTACATTATCATCTAACAAAACATATTTTTCTTTTTCCGTATCCCAAATATATGAATATTCATTTATCGCGTCCATGATCCTCTTTTTCAATCCATTTTATATAGCATATCATTAAAACTATAAATTATTGATTATACTAAAAACTCTACACATTTATCATGTAATTCTATACCTTCATTAATAACTTCACCTGTTACTGTATTAATAATATTACATCGTGGCAATTTTCCCCCATACCCATCAAGCAATTCCATAATTCTATAAATAATCTCACCTGTTATATCCGTTAAGAATTCTTTATTATTATATTTTTCTTCTTTACTTAATGAAACATTTACACAATATTCTTGTATATAGGCCAATTCCTTAAAAAAATTAATCTGTTCATTTGTCATTCTATGACTCCTTTCAAACCGCATTTCTGTATACTTATATATAATTTATAAAATAACAACATAAAATATCGTTTTATAATTATGTATTCTATTTTCTCTGGTATCCTCTTAGAAAGCTTTGGAGATATCTAATAGGATGATGCACATGTGGTAATAGCTCATAATGTTCTTCTGCACTCATGCGCTTAAATTGTCCTCCGCCTATTCCTTTACTATTCTCCTGATCTTGGATTGTAACCTCTATCCAAAAACCCCCCTGTCCCTGATTAGGTTTATATTCCGTATTACTCTGGCTCCCGATTCCTCCGCTAAAGGCAGCTCCTGTTCCGCATATACCTCTCGGGTCTCTACTCCAGCACGCTTCCTATCATCCCCGCTGGGAAATCATGGAGTTTACAAAGGCTTCCTGCAAAGCCTGTAACGGCGCCAATTGCTGCCTATGTCAGTACTTCCCTGTCGAAATCTGACCCATGCAATCTCTCTGGTTTCTAGGTCTTGTCCAATCTAGCACATCATACTCTCTTTCTTTCAATAAGACAATGTATTTTGTTCAGTCCATATAATGTGATAAATGAGGCAATTTAAAGATATTATCTCTAATCAACCCCTTATCTTAATTTGTGTAATATCTATTTATTTTTATACTAATGGGTAATAATTATATTTTCGTATGTATTCACTTTTTTTTGCGCATGATTATTTTGAACATTGATTGTAAAAATATGCGGTTCATAATAATTATATCTTTTATACCTGCTATCCGCTGCCTCCTGTTGAGTCATTGATACATCTGCAGCATCTACAAAACATAAAATAATTTCGGAAAACATTTTTAGCATTTGTTCATGACTCATTTCCCTTAAACATCCTTCATAGACAACATTATTATATACATCACTTGAAGTATATGTTCCTTTTGAATCTTCATCTATAAACATTATTTCTAAATCATACACAAAGATTGATGTTTGATAGCCAAAGAACATAATAGATAAACTTTCATTCTCATCAAAAGAAATCGTTTCTATTCTAACTTCTAATTTTATATCTGTTTCCTCCCCATTTACAGATAAACATTTAAGGTATAAATTTGTATTCTTTTCAATTATATCATACATATAATTTTTCAATTCTTGATTACTGAATTTCATACAATATTCATTATACTTTTCACTCATTGAAATGTCGTTCCTTTCACAAATTGATTCACTGGATATTTCGTTTGGCATCTGGCACAAACAGAAATTATCGATTCTGATAATATTCATCTGGCAAAAATCATTCGGTTTCTCTACTGCGAATCCCGTCACAAACCGCCCAACCGCCTTATCAAACCCATAAAGTGCTGCTCCTGATGCCCTTGTGCTCCGATAGATCATATTTCCAAGGCCTCTACCGGTTTGTTGCCAAATGCGGCGTTTCCTACCGCATGGAGTGCCCCTTCCCACAGGCTCTCCTCCGAGGCTCTCTTTCTCATACTATGTCACGTTCCCTTCCGCATCGGTTACTGCGACGGTCTTCCCCGCCGTATAGGTAAATAAAGTCTGTTCCACACTTATTTCTTAAGGAATTTTCCGTTTCAATATATATGAATCAGAAAAGTAAATGTTACAAAATAGCACAAGAAATGACCATAAATTAACCTTTCTTATAAACCAAAATGTCCTTAGGATTAGACCATCTTAAGCTATCAGACAATCTTACACTAATTTCTTCTTTTGTTGAAATTCTATAGCGTTCTTTTATGTTTTCATCCTCCCGAATCATTAGTATATAAAACTCACTTAACTTAATAAGCCTTTTTAAAAAAGTAAGTAATATATCTTCTTCTAATATTGATTTATCATGGTTAACAGCATATTCCAAATCAAGAAGTATACTACTCTTTAAGTGTAATACAATGGTATCATTTTTAAGTTCTTTTCCTATCATTTTGTTAAAGTACTGTACATCTTCAATTTGTTCAAAAATAATGTTGGTGTCTACGAGGTTTTTCCCAGATGTCACGTTCTGCATATTATCTGAAATACTCTTCTGCATCTGTCGCCAGAGCGGGCTTCCATACAAGTCTGCATAGTAATATGTCTTTCCTTCTGGGACGTCTGTACTTCTTTCGCTTTTGATAACTTACTATTGCCTTAAATGGTATATTCTGTTGCACATTTAAATTTGAAGATTACAAAATGAATGGTAACTTTCTTGTAAGTTCATTTTCTCTTATTCCATTTCCACATGGCATATTATGTTTGTTAAAATTACAAAAATAAGTTATTTAAACCAATTTCCATCACTCAACTATCAGCCACATATTCATATTATCGTACGATTTTACTCTATATTGGACCGATTGATTAAGACAAAATGACTCCTCGCCTTTATATATTGCAATAAAATTACTGCCTTTAATAATTGATCCTTGAGGATAAGAATAACTAAATTTTCCTCGCACATAAACTCCAATAGGATAGCTTTTCTTAACTTCCTCCCATGTTTTCTTGTATTTCTTTAAATAACCTCTCCATAAATTATCAAATTCCAGTTTTGATAGTTTACTTATATTACCTTCTACATCTTTCTCATTAATAGAACCTTCTGCCAAACAATCTTCCAAACAAGAAATATGTATTTGGTTGTGTTCATCCAACACTATTTGTCGATTCGCATGTCCGTCATTGTCTAATTCAAACCAATACTTTTCTTTGCCTATTTCTATTAACAAATATTTCATATGTTTTCCCCTTATTTATTGTATTCCTACTGGATCTGTACTTATAATTTTATTGGTTAAGTCTTATGGAGAACTATTAGGAATTGCAAATACTCCTTCACGATCTTGGTTAACATTCAAATTTGTCACATCTATTTCAACATAACATGTGTATTTATACTTATTTGGAACGTTAATAAATCTTTTAGCTAGACTTGCAGATGTTTGACTATTGGGTTTTATATCAGGCAAATACTGACCAGCACCATATCTAGCATCTTTAGGATTCATTCCCAAGGCTGAACCCGTTACCGCCACTGTTACTCCTGCTTCTACCTCTTCCTCCATGCTGGTATCCTCTGCCTCTCTGGCTCTCGATTCCTCCGCTGAAAGCATCTCCTGTTCCGCATGCCAATTAGAACTCCCTTCTGTATCCACCGCCATAAACGGGCTTCCATACAGATCTGTATGATAATACGTCTTCCCTTCCAGATTCTGGTCTGTGCTCCTGCTTAAAAGTTCATATCCCCTGCCGTACACATTTCTTGTCACCGCCCCGCTGGTTCCATACTACATCAGGTCATTCCATACTCCGCTTACATCATTGGTTGTATACTCTGTTTCTTTTAGTCCGCCGTCCCTTTTTTCGTATATCTTGCCTTTGCTTATAAGAATCATCCAAAAACAATAATTTATTAACCCATGCGTCGATATCTGCTTTATTATCTTCTAAATAATCAGGTAATGCTGCTAATTGATCAAAATCTATAGTTTTTAAATTTTGCCACCATTTTGGTATCTTTGCACTTGTATGCATACTATTACGACATATACTACACCATGTCCACATCCCTCCTCTATCTTCTTCTGATTGATATCTGTGAAAGTATAAATGTCCTCCTTGTTTTCCACAAACAGGGCATCTTATTGGAAAGCATTCTGTATTTTTCGATTTTACTTCATCAAAAATTAATCATACTTTATATCTTCGTAAGCACTTAAATATGAAAATAAATAATATTAAATATTCGTACAACGTAAATACTTTTCACACCAATCATGTAACATAGTTTTATCATTTATTTTATGATTATTTTGTATATTAATAATATCATATCTTATTAAAGCATTTCTTTGTCCATCAATCATTTCACAAATCATATATATAACATCATAAGTAATGTCCTCCATCATATCTTCCACACGCTCATATTTGTCCTGCCTGCTCAAAGTTCTCCCTATGGCAAAATCCTGAATTTTCCTTAGTTCTTTATAAAACAATTCCTGTTCAGCGTTCATTTTTATTCTCCTTTTTATAAATGATATTTGTCATTATTTAGGTATTCATACAATTGCTTAATATCTTTTGCTTTTGTGCTTGTAACATCTCCATTTCTTGTTTTTGATCCTACACTTCCAAAAACAAATCCATCTGGTATTGTATCTCTTTGTGGCTGATGAACATGTGCACCGTTTATACCATGCCCTGATTTTGCTTCAAACCGTTTAAATTGTCCTCCAATATTACCATCATTGTAATTAAACCCTGCTGAATTTGTATATAATGGAACTTCTGGATTTCCATTTTGTTCAACAAAACTATTAAAAGTTCTCTCACCTTGCTTCGGATTATATCCTCTATTTGAAAATCATTGCCCATGATTTTGAGGAGATACTACTGTCCCTCTGTCTCTCGATTCCTCCACTGAAAGCATCTCCTGTCCCGCACTCTTCACCAGTTTGTATCCATACGCATGTCCGCTCACTGCATTTGCCAGCCCGCCCCACATGCTCTCTCCGAGGCTTACTTTTCCGCCTCCGGTTCCATACTGCATCAGGTCATTCCATACTCCGCTTACATCATCGGCTGTATACTCCGTTTCTTTTAGTCCGCCATCCCTTTTTTCCTTGTTAAGTTCTCATTCTTGTTATAGCCATATATCGCATTTGCAGCATTTCTTCCTGTTAAAAACGCGTGTCACTGGGCACACATATGAAAATCGAAGCCAGCTTCATAACTTTTCATTCATGCAGTCTGCTCTGGTTTTATGTTTATATTTTATTTTTTGTCAAATATCTATATAACTGCCACTTCTACACCGAAATACTCTTTTCAATATCAGAGAATACATTTATAAAAATTCTTTATACTCCTGACCAAATATTTTAACTTTTTGCACTTTGTAACTTCACTTGTACGTTTATTATTTAACACTATTTTGCCAATACAATAATTTAATTAATCTAAAAAGCAGTTTAACATCTGAAAAATATGATGTGGTTTGTATACATCCATATTCTATTTAATGTCATCAAATGCAAAATTATGTGGATTTATATATCTTACCCCTTCATCAATTGATAAAAATATTTCTTCGTTAAATGGCATTTTATCATCATATAAAAACCTGTCATCAATGATTTTTATATTTCCTACATATTTTTTTAGGATTTTTTCTTCACAAGAATATCTTTTACAATATTCTTCCACTAATATCCCTTTTTCCGAAAGTAACAAATAGATATTTTTCGGACAATTTTTCATTAATAATGCAACTGGATATTTTTCAGACAAGTATCCATAATATTCCGTAACAGTTCTTCCATTATTTTTACTAATTAGATACCATCTTAAATTACTATCATCTTCCAGCCTGCACCATATATCAAATGCCTTCTCCATTTCATATGATATTAACTTTGAATCATATCCATCCATTGATAAAACTGCCTTTTCTAGTATTACTGATATATCTTTCATTCATTTCTCCAATCAGTTAAACCAATTATATGTTCCGTCATTATTAGTTTTCCCCATTCTCATTCTTCCTGTATTATTATCTAAAAAGTATTTTACTTGGCTCGGAAAAGTATTAGGTCTTGTTAAATATTGAGGTTTCCACTTCACTGATATCCCTTTCATACTTCCTTGCTTAAATTCGTCAAAAGTCACGCTCTACGTATCACTTTCTATCTCTTCCATAACCTCTCCAAAAACTTTGTTTTTACCATTAATGATATAACTATGTCTTTTTCTATGATTTCTTGTATAAAGTCTGATACAAACATTATTGCAAAATTCAATAATTTTTTTTAATAATAACTATCCCCTTTGGACAACTACGTTCCAAACTATGCAAAAATAGATTTACTGCATTGAAAGTATCATCAACAATATGAATTTCATCTATACATTCTTCATTTCTAAATTTTATCAAACAAAATGTATCTAAATTATTATACAAGTCTTTCAAAAAAACTATTAAATTATTAGTTTTGGTATCTCCTCCACAATACACTAATTGATCTAATTCCGTTAATTTATCTCCTTCTAATGTCAATGCAATAAAGTCATCAACATTCAACACATTTTTTACATAATTAGTATAGTAATCCATATCTGCATTTTCATGAAACATCAATATTGAATTATAAGTATATTTCTTCGGATCTTGAGATAGTTTTTCTTTCCCCCATTCAACAAAACATTCTTCAATATTAACTTTTTTTAAATCATGCTTTTTTATTAAAATATCCATTATCATAATTATCTCTTTCCTTATTCCACTCCGCCGACCGTCCATGCTGGTATCTCTCCGTCCGGTTCACCGGATCATTATCACAGTATGCATACCCGTTCAGCCCTCTCTTCACCGGGTCTGCCCTATGCATCCTCCGCTATCAGCGGACTTCTATACAGGTCTGCATGGTAATACTAAAAATATTCTTTAAAATATTGACTATCAGCTATCATATGCTCAAACCTCGAACATTGTATTTGGATAATCTCATCTGCAAATCCAGACATATTTTCCCTCCGGGATGTAGGTAAAATAATAATCAGATTTTCATTTTTTATCTTCTGAAAAACTGAAATATTGCAGAATTATATAGGCAGTCATAAATTTCCAATGTATTCATCCACGGAAAACAATAGACCATTTTATTACTTGCATATCCAATAGCCAAAGAAGCTCTCCACTTTTCCCAATTACAATTTCTTGAAAGACCATAATTTAATGCTTTTTTTATACTAATCTCCCGCCTAATCGGCATATTTGAATAAATTGGTTTTCCCATATACCATCCCATCTGTTGTGTATCCTGCTCACTCACTGACACATCATCGAAATAGATTTTTTCTTCTTCCTTTGAAACTTGATCCGAAAGCAAGAGGGAGATAGTTTTCCCTCCCCCTCCATGCTCGCACACAATTCCATATATTTTTCCTTTTTCAAAAATAAACGTATTGTCATCTATATAATCTCTGCTCTTTTCACCAAAAGGATTATCTACACTTATAAATCTTTTTTTGTTTCCAACCTTATTTTTTCCAAAATTGCCACCATTCCTTTTTAAAGCCTACATTTCTAATCTCTCTGTATTGGTACTCTTTGTCCATCTGTAGTTTGAAAAACCATTTTTGCAATTTCCTTTGTTACATTTCTTTCATCCGGTTCAAAAGAAGCATTCGTTTGAAATCTAAGAGCAGTATCTGCATCTTATGCTTCATTCTGCATGCTGCTTAAAATTCCCTCCTACATCCGCCTATAACTGGACTTCCATTCAAGTTTGCATGGTAACACGCCTTTCCTTCTGGGAGTACCTGTACTCCTGCTTACATATTCGGCAGTATATTCCGTTTCTTTTAGAATTCTATTCTTTCTTTTCGTATATTCTATTCTTCTACTTCAACCTTTGTAAATACCCATTTCGTTTATTTCTGCATTATAAAAATAGCCTATTCCATTTCACTAAATTTAAAAAAATGAAAGACGGTTCTAATCCTTTAAGAATCAAGAACCGCCTTACCATTATTCTTTTATATTATGCATATACAAAACTAAAGTAATATACTTCTAATGAACAATATAAGTTTGTTCTTTAGGTAGAAATAGACTAATATCAATTCCTTTTTCTTTCTTCCCTCTTAACTCCTGTACATATTCTGTAATATCTGTAATGTCTGTAATCCATTCATCAACATATTCTTTCACTGCTTTTCCTTTTAGTCCAAGTTGTATTGATCTATATGATAAAGCTTTTCCATATATGTCCCTTTCAGGATCCCATTGACATCTAATATCAGAATTTTTTATTTGTTCCTTCCATTCTCTATAGCTGATGCCTATATCACTTTCATATTTTGATATTATAGCATTTCGTACAATATGATCAAAGAACTCTCTTTCTATATCAATAGCAAGAATACGTTCTTGATTCTCTTTTGTCCCCCATCCACTTCGATACATCATCCATAAAAATGACGGTTTTATCCAAGTCATTCTGTTCAACTTAAAGCTTTTTCCAAATGTACCGATTTCAGCTGCCTCATTTGCAATTATTTTATTATATGCCTGATAAACTCTAATTGTATTTTCATCATATAATGCTCTTATTTCTTTATCCATAAAAACACCTGTATTTTCACATTAACTTTTTTATTTGTCTTTGAGCCATCTCTCTTATATCATCATTTGAATGCCTGCACAACTTTTCTAAATAAGAAAATGAATCTTTTTTCCCTATTTGATATATAGCTCGTATACATCTCATTTCAAATGCACAATTATTACTTTCCTGATAATATGGCAGTTGCAATTCTATCGCTTTATATAAATATGGTAAACTATCAAATGAACATATTTTTTGTAAAAGTATAACAATATTTTCATGTTGGTAATGCCAATCAGAAATTAATAAATGATTTAAAATATCTGTATACCTTACATTAAAATACTCAAATACAAAAATAAGATAAATAAATTCTTCTATATTATCGGCACTATGACACTGATATGCTTCAACTAATTCCTTTTCAATCCTGTCAGCCATATCTAATGTCCCGTTAATTTTCAAAAATTGCTTTTTTGAAATTTGTCCTGACATCAACTTAGAGATTGCCTTCATAATAAAATTACTCCAATCTTTTAAATGTACTTATATTGCTATTAAATAAGTCCGCCAATCAGCGCATTCCCAAAGCTGAACCCGTTACTGCCGCTGTTACCTCCATGCTGGTATCCTCTGCCTCTCTGGCTCCCGATTCCTCCGCTGAAGGCATTTCCTGCGATTACGGATACTCCTGCACCTGCTGCTGTTCTTCTTTCGCCGCCTGCATATTCACCGCTTCTATATTGATATATTACAAACAATATGAACTTGCCAAAATCTTAAGTATGTAAATATATGTAGACCAACAAAAATCAGCATCTTTGTTGGTCTACACAGAAAGACTCTTATAGCTATTCGTAATTTCAAACTACATTTACTTCAAAATTCGCTGCACAGAAAAAATTAAACATCTTTCTTAATTGTAAAATTAAAAATTTTTTTATTTGCTATTTTAGTTGTATGTCTGTCAATTTCATCTTTCATTTCCTCTAAATAAATTGGAACTGCATTTAACTTCTCTAATTCAATTAACGGATAATTTACCCAATAATCCGGCACATATATAGAACCATGTAAAAATGTCTGACATTCACTACACCAAATCCAAAGTCCCCCTCTTCTTGTTTTTTCATCATAAATATGCATATATATATGTGATTTGTCCTTTTTACATATAGGGCATATCGTAGGAAACTTTTTAATTTTTTTAAAATTAATATATAATTCCTCTAATTTGTTATTATTATCTTTCCACATATTATCTATTACCTCTTATATATTCAGCCAATGCATTACCTGAAGGATATGCACCGCCTTGACCCCATTCAGGAGCACTACCACCTTTAAAAAAACTTCTTGCATGATTTAATTCATGGGCTATTGTATTTGCCAATTCCTCTTCACTAACAAATGCACTTGGACCTAATTCAATAACATTTGGAATTTCTGCAGTTGTTTTTCCAGCTGATACTAAAAACGGATTATAGGAAACGTCAATATTCTGACTTGACCCTCTTAGATTTATGCCATATTTTTTAGCTACTTCATATGCATATAATTCAGGATTTAATGCCATTTCATATGTTTTATCCATTGGTTCTATAGGCTTACCAACTCTATATTTTACTTCATGATTATTTCCTCTGCCACGAATCCCGTCATAAACCGCCCCAACAGCCTTATCAAACCCATAAAACGCTGCTCCTGCCAGTCCTCCAATCAGGGAATTCACTGCCACATCCTTAACCAGCCTTCCAAAGTCAAACCGGCTCTCTCCAGAACTTCCTCCTGTCTGCTGGTATCCTCTGCTTCCCTGGCTTCCGATTCCTCCGCTGAAAGCATCCCCTGTCCTGCAAATGGTTCTCGGATCACGCCTTCTCCCTGACCCTAATCCTCCGCCTGTTATTCCATTTCGGATACCTGCTGTCAGCAGTTTTGCCGTACTCCTTTTCCCGCTTTTCGGGTTGATTGCTTCTCTCTTGTTCCCGGTTCCCGACATTTCTGCCAGATCGCTCACCAGTGTAACTGCTCCTGATGCCCTTGCGCTCCGGTAGACCATATTTCCAAGGCCGCCCACCGGTTTGGTGCCAAATGCAGCGTTCCCTACCGCATGGAGTGCCCCTCCCCACAGGCTCTCCTGAAGTTCTGTTTCTCCCCACCGATTGCACGGTTCAGCATATTTCCTGCCGTCCTCGCTGCAAAATTTCCTGCAAACATCGCTACTGCGCCAAATCCTGAGGATATCATTACACCTTTCGCGCCGCCGATCATTCTTATTGCAAGATTTGCAATCTCCCCGTCCGGATCCACCCGGTTCACCGGGTCATTGTCACAGTATGCATACCCGTTCAGCCCCCTCTTCACCGGGTCTGTCCCATGCATTCTTCCCTGCATGCCGTCATACATCCTCGCATATGCGAAGTGCTTCCCTGTCACCGGGTCATACGGATATGTGGTAAACCTTAAGCTGTCTCCTCATGCATCTTCCCCGGCTCCTTTTCTCTCCTTCAGGTTCCCCCAGATGCCGCGTTCCGCATACCACTTAAAATTCCCTTCTGCATCCGCCGCCATAAGCGGGCTTCCGTACAGGTCTGCATGGTAATATGTCTTCCCTTCCGGGTTTGTATCCGTCCTTCTGCTGAGTATCTCATATCCCCTGCCGTACACATTTCTTGTCACTGTCCCGCCGGTTCCATACTGCATCAGGTCATTCCATACTCCGCTTACATCATCGGCTGTATACTCCGTTTCTTTTAGTCCGCCGTCCCTTTTTTCCGAATATTTTACCCTTCTGCCAAGCGCATTGTATACATAGCTGCTCTCTTCCCCGGTTTCTAGATTTTTCCCTATTAAATATTTACTATATTAATATATGGTACTCTTAGTAAACAGAAAATATCGGAGATATTTCTGCATCTATGCGATTTGAAATTATCTCCGATACGTTGCTTAGCCTAAATTTTTTCTACAATATACTCATTTGGTCTATTTTACCTTTGCTTATTAGAATCATCCAAAAACAATAATTTATTAACCCATTCGTCAATATCTGCTTTATTATTTTCTAAATAATCAGGTAATGCTGCTAATTGATCAAAATCTATAGTTTTTAAATTTTGCCACCATTTTGGTATCTTTGCACTTGTATGCATACTATTACAACATACACTACACCATGTCCACATCCCTCCTCTATCATCTTCTGGTTGGTATCTGTGTAAGTATAAATGTCCTCCTTGTTTTCCACAAACAGGGCATATTATTGGAAAGCATTCTGTATTTTTCGATTTTGCTTTATCAAAAATGTCCATTATCCTATCATCATTACTTTGCCACATTTATCTACCTCCTCGTATGTAATCAGCTAAAGCGTTACCTGACTGATAAGCAGGTAATTCAGGTGCGCTCTCCCCGCGTAAAAAACTACGTGCATGATTTAGTTCATGAGCAATTGTATTGGCCAATTCAGCCTCACTCACTAAAGCATCCGGTCCAAATTCTATCATAGTAGGATTTGTCGGTACTGTTCTTCCATATCTTCCACTAGATATATTGGAATTAAATTTTATTGTGATATCTTGACTTGATCCTCTCATATTAATGCCATATTTTTTAGCCACTTCTTGCGCATATAGCTCTGGGTTTAATGCCATTTCATACGTTTTATCCATTGGTTCTACAGGCTTGCCAATTCTATATTTTATTTGACTATTGCTTTGTCTACTACGAATCCCGTCACAAACCGCCCCAACAGCCTTATCAAACCCATAAAACGCTGCTCCTGCCAGTCCTCCAATCAGGGAATTCACTGCCACATCCTTAACCAGCCTTCCAAAGTCAAACCGGCTCTCTCCAGAACTTCCTCCTGTCTGCTGGTATCCTCTGCTTCCCTGGCTTCCGATTCCTCCGCTGAAAGCATCCCCTGTCCTGCAAATGGTTCTCGGATCACGCCTTCTCCCTGACCCTAATCCTCCGCCTGTTATTCCATTTCGGATACCTGCTGTCAGCAGTTTTGCCGTACTCCTTTTCCCGCTTTTCGGGTTGATTGCTTCTCTCTTGTTCCCGGTTCCCGACATTTCTGCCAGATCGCTCACCAGTGTAACTGCTCCTGATGCCCTTGCGCTCCGGTAGACCATATTTCCAAGGCCGCCCACCGGTTTGGTGCCAAATGCGGCGTTCCCTACCGCATGGAGTGCCCCTCCCCACAGACTCTCCCCGAGGTTCTGTTTCTCCCCGCTGATTGCACGGTTCAGCATATTTCCTGCCGTCCCCGCTGCAAAATCTCCTGCAAACATTGCTGCCACGCCAAATCCTGAAGATATCATTGCACCTTTCGCGCCGCCGATCACTGCTCCTTCTGCCGCTGCTCCCAGTGCTTTCTTAAAGCTGAATTTCTCTCCTTTCATTGATTGGGATATGGCTGAACTAATGAAGCCGGCTGCTCCGCCAAAAATTCCGCCGCCAATCATTCCTACTGCAAGATTTGCAATCTCCCCGTCCGGGTCCACCCGGTTCACCGGGTCATTGTCACAGTATGCATACCCGTTCAGCCCCCTCTTCACCGGGTCTGTCCCATGCATTCTTCCCTGCATGCCGTCATACATCCTCGCATATGCGAAGTGCTTCCCTGTCACCGGGTCATACGGATATGTGGTAAACCTTAAGCTGTCTCCTCATGCATCTTCCCCGGCTCCTTTTCTCTCCTTCAGGTTCCCCCAGATGCCGCGTTCCGCATACCACTTAAAATTCCCTTCTGCATCCGCCGCCATAAGCGGGCTTCCGTACAGGTCTGCATGGTAATATGTCTTCCCTTCCGGGTTTGTATCCGTCCTTCTGCTGAGTATCTCATATCCCCTGCCGTACACATTTCTTGTCACTGTCCCGCCGGTTCCATACTGCATCAGGTCATTCCATACTCCGCTTACATCATCGGCTGTATACTCCGTTTCTTTTAGTCCGCCGTCCCTTTTTTCCGAATATTTTACCCTTCTGCCAAGCGCATTGTATACATAGCTGCTCTCTTCCCCGGTTTCCAGATTCTTTCCCTGTACCATCCGGCCTGCCGCGTCATACACATACTGCCGGATCAGGCTGTCATTCCTTCTCTCTTCTGTCAGGTTCCCCCTTCTGTCATAGCCATAGCTGTAAGCAGTCCCGGTTTCCGTTAGGGATATTAAACGATTCATGGCATCATACCGGTATACGGTCTGCCCTGCCCCTGTCTTTTTTAACGTCCGGTTTCCCAGCGCATCATAACTGTATGTCTCACTGTCTGCGCCTTCTGTACAGGATAGCAGCCTTCCCAGGCTGTCATAGCCGTATGCCGCGCTCCTGCTGTACGCTTCTTCGCTTCCCTTCCTTTCAGCTGTTATGATCCGTCCCATCCTGTCATAGGTAAAGCTGTCCTCTATGGATACGCCGTCTTTTGTACGGTATCCTGCCTGTAACGGCAGTCCGGCTGCATTGTAAGCATAGGATGCATTTCCTCCCGGCTGGACTGCGGCTGTAAGCCTGCCTGCCGCATCATAGCTGTACTGCACGCTCTCTTCTCCGTCCGTCACTTTGTTAAGCCGGCCATTCTTATCATAACCAAAGGTTACTGCACTTCCGTCCGGGTAAGTGATTCCCGTCCTGTTCCCGGCTGCATCATAAGCATAACCCGTACTTCTGCCCTTAGGGTCCGTTACTTTTGTAAGCCTTCCCAGAAGGTCCCGTTCCATCACAGCTGTCCCGTTCCAGTCCTGAAGTTCCACCAGTTCCCCGCGCTTATTGTAACGCAGCACTGCCTCCCTTCCATCGTCGTACCCCATGTATACCGGCCTGTTATTCAGGTCATAGCGTACCACGGTCACGTTCTCTTCTTCGTCTGTCTCTGTCAGCACGTTTCCATTTCCGTCATAAGTATAGGATTTCTCTGAAAGCAGGGGATTGATTTCCCGGATCAGACAGCCTCTTTTATCATACTGGTATAGCGTGATGCAGGCTGCTTCTTCTCCTTCGTTAAGGGATTCCCTGATCTGGTTGTTCATGGCGTCATACTCATAGCACACCACATTTCCTGACGCATCCCTGATCTTTGTCAAATTGCCCTTCGGGTCATACTCATACTGTGTCACATTTCCTTCCGCATCGGTCACCGTAGCGATCTGCCCCGCCGCCGTATAGGTAAATAAAGTCCGTTCCCCACAGGCGTCCGTAAGGGAAGTCACCTGTCCCAGGGCGTCATATTCGCAGCTTACCGTATTTCCCGTCGGATCTGTCTTTGTAAGGATCTGCCGGAGTGCATTATAAGTATAGGCTGTGACACCGCCCTCCGGGTCTGTCACGCTCAACAGGTTTCCTGTCGGAGAATAGACAAAGCTGCTCGTGTTCCCGTTTTCATCCGTCTGCGTCAGCATCCTGCCCATTGCATCATAAGTAAAGCTTACGCTGTGTTCCAGTGCATCCTGCATGCCAGTAAGCCTTCCCGCTCCGTCATAGGTATAGGTTGTCTGCGCGCCTTCTGCATCCGTTACTTTGGAAATCCTGCCTGTTTTCGTATAATCCAGCTGCAGGCTGCCGCCCTCTTTGTCGGTGATCTGTGTCAGGCGGTTTAAGGCGTCATAAGCATACTCCCACCTGTTTTCATTGGCATCCGTATAGGAAATGCGGTTTCCTGCCGCATCATAGGCAAAGCTGCTCGTAAATCCTTCTTCATCCGTACTCTGTATCATGCGGTTCAGCGCATCATAAACATAAGTCTTTCTGCCGCCCAGAGGATTGGTCTCACAAATCAGGCTGCCGTTTGCGTCATACTCATATGCCGTCTTTCCACCGCCCGCATCCGTTACGCCTGTAAGACGGCCTGCCGCATCATATTCGTACAGGATCTTTCCTCCTGAAGGATCTGTCATGCAGAGCAGTCTGTTATCGGCGTTATATTCATAAGTGCGGGCATTGCCTTCCGCATCGGTCACCTTTATGCAATTGCCGTTTTTGTCATATTCATAGGAAGTCACTCCGCCGTCCGGGTCTGTCACCTGTGTCATACGCCCTGCCGCATCATAAGCATACACAGTACATTTTTCTTCTTTATCGGATACTGCAAGCAGATTTCCGTCCCCGTCATACGCTGCCGTTTCCTGGTATCCATCTACATCCGCCGTGGCAGTAACCCTTCCCAGAGTATCATAAGTAAACTGCTGTGTGCCCGCACTGGTGCGGATCGAAGTAACCCGGTTCTGCGCATCATAAGTATAAGCCGTCACTTCTCCTTCCGCATCGGTCTGTGTCAGGAGGTTACCCGCTGCATCGTAAGTCAGAACAATCTCATTTCCCAGGGCGTCTGTTACACGGATAAGCTGTCCCATGCTGTCATATTCGTAAGCAGTCTGGTGTCCTAACGGGTCCGTGACAGTCTTTACCTGCCCCATCGTGTCATAGGCATATTTCAACGTACCGCCTGCCGCATCTTTTACCTGTGTCAGCTGGTTTGCCGCGTCAAAGAAATATTCTGTAGTATTGCCATTTTTATCCGTCACTGCCGTGGTATTGAAAAGGGCGTCATAGGCATAGGTCATGCTGTGTCCAAGCGGGTCTGTCTGTGCTGTCAGGCTGCCCCTCTCATCATAGGAGAAACGGTATTCATTCCCTGAGAAGTCTGTTGCAAGGGATACCTGTCCCATTTCATTGTATTCGAGCCTCTGCGTATTGCCCATCCTGTCTGTCGTCTGCGTCCGGTTTCCGTTTTCATCATAGGCAAAGACCAGTGTGCCGTCACTGTCCTGAATCTCTAAAAGCTCCCCTGCAGGCGCATACCGGTAAGTCACGGTATTTCCTTCCGCCGAGGTATGGGAAAGCAGTCTGCCCAGCGCATCATGTCTGTAAAGGCAGGTGTTTCCCTCCGGGTCTTTCGTCTCTTTCAGATGGTTGTTTTCATCATAGGCATAACTCCACACATGCCCTTCTTGATCGGTATAGGCCGTCAGGTTGTCCCTGTCGTCATAGGTATAGCTTACTGCATTCCCCCTCTCATCCACTGCTTTTATCAGGTTTCCCCGTTCATCATATTCATACAGGTTTTCCGTGCCGTCACGGTTGATGATCTGTATGGGTTTGTTCTGTTCATTATATACAGTTTCTTCTTTTGTTCCGTCAGGATAGATGACAAGGTTCATCCGTCCCTTTTCATCATACGCCATTGCGGTGGTTCTGCCAAGACCGTCTGTCTGGGAAACCAGTTGTCCGGTTTCATTATAACTGTTACAGGTGGTGACCCCTGCAAGGGACACCTCTATAATATGTCCTGCCTCATCATAGGTATATCTTGTTGTGTTTCCTGCTTCATCCGTAAAAACAGTGGTCCGGTTCTCTTTGTCATACGCAGCAAAGCTCTTTCCCCTGCCTGCCGTCTCCTGTTGTATTACCCTGCCCCATATGTCATACTGATTTGTCAGGTATACTCTGCCTGTAAAATCGGTAATCGTCAAGAGGTTTCCTGCTTTATCATAGGTAAATGACAGGCTTTTCTTTTGAGCGTTCTGCATCTGTATCAGCATCCCGTTTTGGTAGGTCAGACTGACCCCATTCCCCATCCTGTCTTCCACACCGGTAATCTGCTCTCCCGTATAAGTAAGAGTCAGACTGCCTCCGTGACGTCCTGCAATGCGGATGATATGTCCTGCCCCGTCCGTTTCAAATCGGTAAGAAACAAGACCGTTTTCCATGATTCTGCTTAAAGTCAGGTTTTCATCAAACAGATATTCTGTACCATCTGTCTGCTTCACACAGTAAAATCCATTTTCCGTCTTGCATAATATACAGGCAGTCCCCTCTCCCCGGAAGCTTCCGTCTTCTTCTTTTTTGAAAGGCGTAACATCCCCCGCAGGAATCACAAAGTAAGCGTATTCCTCGTCCATAGACAGCAGGTAATTTAGTTCATGGGACCATTTCTTTCCTAATACTTTGGAAAAACTGTCTCTCTTGGAATCGTACATTACCGTAAAGTGCAGATCGTCTTTTCCGTAGTCCTGAAGCCATGTATAGCTCCAGAGGAATGCGCCTGTCAGGGCATTTACCGGATCGTTTCCTGTATAGGACGGCTTTCCGTCAGGATAAGAATTGCTGCTCTTTCTGCCTGCCAGCCCGCTTACCGCCTGTAACCCGGTCTTTACAACCGCTTTTGCCGAAAAAGGACTGGAACCTGCCTCGCTGTTTGCCCTTACGCTGTGGCTGTGTGCCGTATTGGCAGGAAAAACGCCGCAGACGGCACAGACTTTTCCCGAAGATCCTTCTTTTGCGGACATGCTCTGTACCTGCATGGAAGAAGCGCCCGATGCTGCCCTTCTGGCAGATTTCCTGACCCTTTGCAAAGAGGAAACTGTTCCTTCATCTTCCACATGGATAAAGTTGTCCCCTTCTTTTATGTTATAGATCTTGCCATCCAGTTCAATATCGTAATCCGTTGCGTCTTCCACCGCGCTGAAACGGATTTCCACGCTGTCTATGAAGGCTTCGGCTGTGATGTCGGAGGGAGTCGCCGGAATCGCCGCCGTAGTAGTTACGGTTCCCTGGTAGACTGCCTCACTTTCCGCCACGTGATTTTTTGCACAGATGGTAAAAGGATACTCCGTTTTCGGCCGCAGGCCTGAAATCTCCAGGGAAGTGTTTTTCGTACTATAGACTTCTCCACCGAAAGTAATCTCATAGGTGTAGGCGCCCTCTACCGGATCAAACCCTATTGTAACCGTCCTTGCCTGTGCTTCCACATGAACGCCTGACGGCGTTTTCAACAGAGTCCGGATGCTTTTCTTCTGGGAGTAGCTGCTCGCTCCCGCTGCATTTTTTGCACGCACACAGTACGTGTAAAGCATCGCCGGCTTCAGCCCTTCTGCGGTATATTCGGCTTCTGTTACGTTATGCACGACATTTTGAAAAAGCACATCATATCCTGACGCTTTTTCTACCGGCTCCCAACTTAATGCAATCTGATCCGCGCCTGCCACTGCAAGAATCTTTTGTGGAATTCCCGGCGGCAGTAACAGCGTCTTTATATTTCTTGCTACTGAATAAGCCCCTGCGCCTCCCGCATTGACTGCCCGTACCTGATAGGTATACTCCGTATCCGGTATCAGTCCGTTGATCTGGAATGGAGACTTTTCTGCATGGTATACATTTCTGCCGTTTAGCATAATATCGTAGCTGTTTGCTCCGGATACCAGATTCCAACTGATAGTCAGGCCTCTTCCTGCCGCGGATGCGCTTACGTTTGTCGGGACGGCAGGCGGATTGGGGATTGTTTCAATCGTACCTGCCGCACTGTAGGAGCTGGCTCCGTATGCATTGTTTGATCTGACCTGATAGCTGTACTTTGTCCCGGGATTTAATCCGGTTACTGTTTTGGATATGCCGTTTACACGGTGGGTCGTTCCATTGAACAAAAGGTCATAGCTTACTGCGCCTTTTACTGCATCCCAACTGACCGTCACGGAATTTTTTGTGGAAGTTCCCTTTGGGGCTGCCGGCGGGTTGGGGGCTGTGACTGCTGACTGCACGCTGCTGTAATTACTGGTTCCATATGCGCTTTTTACGCGGATCTGACAGTAATAGTTGACATTCGGATTTAACCCTGTAAACGTTTTTGACGTGCCTGTTACGCTATAAGTTTCTCCGCCAAATAAGAGGTCATATCCGGTCGCGCCGCTCACGGCAGGCCAGCTTAGCACTGCCATATTTTCCGTCGTTTTTACGGTGACAACCGGCGCTTTCGGCGCGGTCCTTACTGTCATGGCATTGCTATAGGCGCTGTCCCCTTTAGAACTTTTTGCTTTTACCTGATAGGTATAGGCAGTATAAGGATTCAGTCCCGTCACTTCTATAAAATTCTGCACAGTATTGTAAACGGTGCCGTTAAATAATAAATCATAGCTTCCTGCTCCCTTACTGTATGTCCACCTTATCATGACAGTACGATCCGTTGCCTGTGCCGTAATTCCTGTCGGAACGGCAGGCGGCTCTGCCAGAGTCTGTATGGTCTGCTGCACGCTGTAAGCGCCGATTCCGTCCACGCTTCTTGCACACACCTGGTAAGTATAAGAGGTTTCTGCTTTTAATCCGTTTATGACCGCACTCCTTGCAGATGCGCCGTAAGCATACTCTGCACCTTGAAAACGGACAATATACCCGCTGGAGCCCGTAACCGTATTCCAGCTGACGGTAACGGCATTCTGAGTGGCTGCTGCTTTAACGCCTGTGGGCACAGTCGGCGCGGTGGTCACCGTCATCGCCTGAGTATATGCGCTTACAGCATTTGCATTTTTGGCACGGATCTGGAAGGAATAGGCTTTTCCTGCCGCCAATCCGCTGAAGGTTTTGGAAGTCGCGTTTATTCCGTACATTCCGGAAACTGACCCGTTAAACATTAGATCATATCCGGTAGCCCCGCTTACGGCGTTCCAACTGATAGTTGCCGAATTGACTGTCACGCTTTTTTTGATGCCGGACGGTACGGCAGGGGTTTTTATCTTTGTGGCAATGTATTTTGTGGCGCTGTATGCGCCGGTCTTACTTGCATTCTTTGCGCGCACCGCATAACTGTGGTTTGTATTGGAATTTAGGTTACTGAATGTTTTGGAGGTAGCTGTGGTACTGTAAACGGTGTTGTCAAATAAAATATCATAACCCGTCGCATAAGCTACTTTGTCAAACCTTACGGTTACGGATATGACGTCCGATACTGCCGTTACGTTCTGCGGTACTCCTAACGGCTGTTTGTCCCTGTAAAAGCCGGATTTTATCAGCTGCTGTGCCCCTGCGGATACGATTTTCATGGATTTACTGTCATAGGCCGTTACCACCACCTTGTATTGGGTGTTGTCTTCTAAGTTTGCGCGGCTGGTATAAGACGTTGTCCTCAGATTTGTTTCATTGTAAATCATGTAACTTTTTCCCACCGGCTGCATAAATGCGGTGTATTTGGCCGCCCCGGTAATCGGTGACCAGCTGGCTGTGATGGAACCGTTATCGTTTAAGGTTAGTTTCAAATTTAGTTGCTGCATTGTTTTTTCTCCTTTTTCTTTTTTAACCGGTTATACCTTTAAGGAGAAAAAATTTTGTTGGTTGTAAACAAAAAAAAGAAAATACTTCCTGAAAAGTATTTTCTCATATCTCACGCTGCCAGCCCATAATTTTCCGTGCCTCATTTGCGATAAGCTCCGCTGTTTTTCGATGCGTAAGCTTGCTTGGATGAAAATCCGCTCCCTTTCCATCCTCTTCTGACTGCAGCGGAAGATGCAGGTAATGAAACCTGCTGCCGTCAGGTCTGGCATGACAGGAGGTAACTACTTCTTCTATAATGGGGCATAATATTTGTTCCATAGTTCCAAGGACACACAAAATATGCGCGGTGGGATTTTTCCCGGCCACATCATCTACAAATTTATGGTACTGTGTTTTAAAAAACTCCTGCCTTTCCGGAATATCTTTACAATAGCTGGTATCGTTGGTTCCCAAATTAATAATGATCAGTTCCGGTATAAAAGCCTTGAAATTCCATTTTTCCCATTTTGAATGATCCTCGCCAAATAAAAGTTTTGAAGTAGAAGCATCCGTATATTGATACAGCATAGGCATCAGCCAGTCATCAAGCGGCGCTGCAGCATCTTCCGGAACCCAGTTTGAAATAATTCCAATTCCGCTCCATGAAACCAGATTAACCTCCGCCTTTAACATCTTTGCAGTAATGAGCGAATAAGATTTGGTTGGGTTTTCTATTACTGTATGAAATGGCTCCATTCCGCTTTCCGCTTCTACGCCATATCCGCAGGTGATCGAGTCCCCGATGATCTCAATCCGATGCTTTTTTTCAGCCGGCGGCGGCAGAAGCTTGTCTGTATCAATCCGCAAAAAACGGATCCCACATTTACCAAAAGCAGCCTCTGATATTTTTACCAGATGCACTGTCACTGTCTCTTCTTCCAAAGATTCATATAAAGTATATACTGCGTCTTTATAATCGAGAAGTATCCGCTTTCTGGGTACTGTTTCATCATTTAAATAAACCATCACCCAGCCTTTTAAATGTTCCTCCCAGTCAGGTGAGTCGCTGAATATTGCCGCTTCTGCTTTCTTTCCCGTAAACGTAAAGCTTAAAGTGCTTCCTGAATAAGACATAAACGTCATATCCTTTACAGAAAGACATCTTCCTGTCAGTTTTACCTGATCTGCCGTAGGCTTAAATTCCATCCCTTCATTCCTCCCGCATATGAAACATAAAGGAAATACTTCCTGAGAAATATTTCCTTTTGTCCTATTGCTTACAATATGATATTGTTCTGTTTTTTCATTCACATTTCCTATTTATATGAATAAACCTTATTTATTCATATGTAATAGAATCTGCCCACTTGTCCCAAATTTCACAGATAAAAGTTTTTCCCTGATTGAATACGATTTCATTACCGTTTTCATCATAATATTTTGCCGGCTTATCATCACCGTTCAATCTTGACCATGTACCCTTTACTACTTTTCCGTTTGTAAAGAAATACATTGTACCGTCTCCGGTAACCGGACCATGCATTTCCATAATCAGGTAGCCATGATCATCTCTTTCTTCTGCATAACATACCTGAAGCACGATATTGTCCACTTTTATCTGTTCGCCGGTACGCTCGTCGATCAACGGACTTCCATATTCAGAATACGCATATTTTCCTGTAGACGCATCATACTCAAAATAAGCGCCGACTGTATTATAATTTCCCTCTTTACCCGGCCAGATCTTTGTGGCTGCCGGAGCATCTGCATAATCAGCAGTCACGCCGTCTGCTGCAAATAAGAATTTCGGTTCAAAACTGTCGTCATAGCTCCAGTTATAGCCTCTTTTTTCCACGCCCTTTTTAAGTCCGCTTACAAACAAATAGGCAGAGTCTGTAGAATTGTAGCTTCCTCCACGGTTATATTTGTCAAACGCCTCGCCTGTTGGAACACTGATTCCCTGTGTTGCCTGACTGATATTATCTACCGCGTCACTGTTTAACAAATCGTTGGCATAGTATGCGGAACCCCAGTGACAGATAATTGCATCATGCTCTAGTCCGATGTATACCATATAATCACGGATACTTCTTGTAGGTCCGATACGGTCTAAATCATCAAAGTCTTCAAAGAAGCAGAATAGTCTTGTCAGGTTGTCCCGAAGCGGCACCTGATAAATTACACTCGCATTAGCAATTCCATAATGAGGAAAACAGCTCTTCTGGTTTGGTATGGATACGGCAATCGGACGTCTTGTCCCAATACCTTCATCTACCCATTCACCTGTCAGATAACTTTGTATTTTTCCATCTACTACTTCTCTGTTCTCAATAATCGGATACAAATGCCCGGTATCTGCCGGTTGTACCGTTTCTACTGTCTCCGGTGTTACCTCTGCTCCCGGATCTGCATTTCCGCCCGCTGCTTCTTCAATCGGAGAAATCGTTTCTGCAATTGGCGATACATTTTCTTTTTGTGATCCTTCTTTTCCGCACCCGGCAAGAGATGTCACCATCAATCCGACTACGCCTGCTAAACATAATAATTTTTTGTATTTCATTTACCCTCTGTCCTTTTTTCATTTTTATTCCCGTTTGTATGATCTCTTCAAACATCATCCGGGGTGATTGAAATCTCTGCATTTCAATCCTGCACTTTCGATTATAATAGATATCAGATAAAAAACAAAGAAGTTTTTTTGCAAATTAAACAATTTTTAATTTTTCCGCCCTGTTCTTTGTCTCTGCTATTCCTTTTTCGTAACATTCATTCACGATCTGCCTGTTTTCTTCCTTTTTTTCTTCTGTCTCTTCCTTTTTACGGTCAAATCTTTCTTCCTGCTCTTCTTTCGTTACATCCAATGACTCGTCAATTTTTTTCATCAGCTTATCCCATTCTGATTCCGTATAAGAGCCCGCGCCTGTTGGAATCGACACCTCTGTCTCACCCCTTTTTACCTTATCCAGAATCTGGGCTTTTCTTTCCGCAATCAATTCAGCAGCCTGTTCCCGTACTCCTACCGTATTTACTGCCATATATTCACCTCCCATCATAAAAATGCAAAAAAGACTTAAACAAACTGTTTAAGTCCTCTACTGCCGGCGACCGGAATCGAACCGGTACTGTATTGCTACAACAGGATTTTAAGTCCTGCGCGTCTGCCAGTTCCGCCACGCCGGCTGACAGGTTCGGATGGGACCTATAGGGCTCGAACCTATGACCCTCTGCTTGTAAGGCAGATGCTCTCCCAGCTGAGCTAAGATCCCATATGAACGACCCAGAAGGGACTCGAACCCTCGACCTCCGCCGTGACAGGGCGGCGCTCT
>CANSUS010000048.1 GCA_947650155.1 uncultured Lachnospiraceae bacterium | reverse complement strand
AAGCGGCTAAAATACAAGCTTTTTTGTGCAAAATAAATAAGAAAGTATAGAGAGGGATATAAAATGAGGTATGAAGAAAATTATAAAAACAGCAAAGGTCTGGGAGTGGGAGTCAGAAGAGTGATTGCATATGTTGTGCTGGTATTTGTATCCGTTCTGTGTCTGTTCTGGTTTTACCTGCTGTTTGTAAATGCAACCCGTTCCCACGGGGAACTGACAACAGGGTTTACGCCGATTCCGAGCACACATCTTCTGGAAAACTGGAAAAACTTACTGACAAAAAGTACGCAGCCGATCTGGTCGGGCATGTTTAACTCCTTTATCATAGCGGCATTATCAGCGGTTTTGTGTACCTATTTTTCAACAATGACGGCATATGCTATTCATGCGTATGACTTTAAGTTAAAGAAATTTATGTTCACTTTTATCCTGATGATTATGATGATCCCCACACAGGTAACCGCGCTTGGTTTCCTGCAGCTGGTATCAAAAATGAAGCTGGAAGATTCTTTTATTCCGTTGATTGTGCCTACAATCGCGGCGCCTGCTACTTTCTTTTACATGAAGCAGTATATGGAAAGCACGCTGCCGCTGTCTTTGGTGGAAGCGGCAAGGATAGACGGCTCAGGGGAATTCAGGACTTTCAATACGATTGTATTTCCGTTAATGAAGCCTGCAATAGCCGTACAGCTTATTTTCGCTTTTGTAACAAGCTGGAACAATTACTTTACGCCGGCGCTGATCCTGCATGACGAGAAAAAGAAAACACTGCCGATTTTAATTGCGCAGCTGCGAAGTGCAGACTGGTTGAAATTTGACATGGGTCAGGTATATGTCATGATTGCCTTTTCCATCTTCCCTGTTATCATTGTGTATTTATTCCTCTCTAAATTTATTGTACAGGGTGTTGCGCTTGGAAGCGTGAAAGGGTAATTCAGTTTTGCAAAAATGCTTTGGATGGTGAAAATTCATTCAAAGCATTTTTTTTACATTTCAGGTATGTTACAATAGCTACAATGAATGTGAAAAACAGTAAATGCTAATACAGGCATTCTCCGCACGGATCCGGGCATCTGCGGAGCAGGCGAATGGAGATCAGGATGAAGAAGATCAGGTGTCAAAATTGTGGAGCGGAATTTGATCAAAACAGTGCAAAATGTCCTCACTGCGGCGCGATAAACGAATGGGGCGCCGAGAAAGAGTATATACAGAATCTGAAGGAAATAAAAGAGGATCTGGCTGATATACCGGAGCAGATCAAGGAAAATTATAAAAAAGAAACGTTGACCGTGTGGAAGAAAATAGGAATTGTAACCGGCGTGTCAGCAGTGATAATAGGTGTTGTTTTTGGTATTATTTTAACTGTATACAGGGGAACAGAAGAAAATTACGAAGTAGATAGGAAAGCAAAAATGCTTTGGGCAAAGGAATATTATCCAAAGATCGATGAATGGTATGAACAGGGAAATTATGACGCTATTATAGAACTGATGCATACCCATTACGATGACGAGGGTTATGCCGTTTGGGACTGGGAACATTACTATTTTATATCTGCATATGAAAATTATCTGGAATTCATGGATTCTGTAGATTATATGACAAATAAAGAAACCGCAAATAAAAAAACATCCCAGTATATGGTCGGTGCGGCGATGCATTTTCTGTTCTTTTTAAAGGAGACGAATTATACGACAGAAGAATGGGAACTGATACAGGACTGGCGGGGAGAGATAGAAGAAGTTTTATACCATGAAATGAAGTTTACGAAGGAAGAAGTACAGGAACTTTATGAAAAGGTCAATAACGGCGGATATATCGATTATGATGAATGTGATAAATATACGGGTAAAATCTGGGAGAGATTTATCAAATAAATTTTGGAGGTGGGGCAAATTATGAAATGTCCTTCATGCGGGAATGATTTACATATCGAAGATGAGAAGTGTCCTTATTGTGGAAAAGAAAATCCTTATTATAAAAAGCATCGGCTTGCAATGAAAAAGTATCAAAAAGAATTTAATGATGTGAAAGAGGATGTATATAGAAAAACCGGAAGACTGACCAGCCTGCAGGTCAAAGCCCTGGCGATTGCAATTTTGCTGCTATTGAATATGGGGTTGATGATACTGGGAAAAAATGCGTGGGAGATTCACTATTATTTTGAGAAAATTTATGTAGATAAGCATAATGAAGAATATCTGGCGGTTATGGAACAGTTAGAATCAGAGAAGGATTATTTTGCACTGGGATGTTATTATGGCACTGTTTTCCGGTATGGTTCCTATGACAATGAATATTATAGAATCTGCAGGATGAGCCATTTCTACAGCCAAGTATACGCAGAAATCATGGATTTAAAGAATGAGAACGGCTGGAATACTATGCAGGGAAAGATAAAGTATCTATGTGAAGATATAGAATATATGTATGAATGTTCCGTTCAGGACGATTATGATGATCCGATGTATTTTGGCGAGCGTCACCGGGCGGCAATGGAAGATATAAAAGAAGAGGTGAAAGGTCTGCTTATCACTTATGCAAATCTGACAGAGGAAGAGGCAGAACTGTTTGCGACATATTCCAATGGACAAAAACAGCTTGTACTGGAAAAGGCGGTGGCAGGAAATGAAGAATAAAGGAAACGAATCGTTCCTCAATATAGGTATTGTTTTTTTAAGTTTTTTGCTGGTAGTAATGCTTTTATATACGACGTACCACTTTTATCAGGCAGGGGCAGTATACACGGAGTCTACGGATTCTCTGTTAAGATATATCGAAACAGGAGAATATGGAGAGCTGGTTCGCTGCATGTATAAAAATGAAGCTGCCGAAGCGAAGATCACGACAGATATGGCGGAGTGCTATGCAGTGGCAAGGTATTATGAAGCGGCTTCTTTCTACAAAGTGTATTTTCAAAACGGACGTATGGAGGAAGCGGAAAAGAAGAAGAAAATTATGGAGGAACAAAAGCTGCTGATGGGCGATCTGGCTTATGTGGAAGAAGATATTATTGAGAGTTTGGGGTTGGTGGATTAAATGGGGAGTGAAAGTAAAAAACAGATTCATGAATTTGAACCTGTTTTTAATCAGGAATCTAAAATTCTTATATTAGGTACTTTCCCCTCTGTGAAATCCAGAGAAATGGGTTTCTTCTATGGCCATCCGCAGAATCGGTTTTGGAAGGTAATCGCGAAGCTGACAGACAGCGAAGTTCCAAATACGATAGAGGAAAAAAAGGACTTGCTTTTGCGGAATAAAATAGCAATATGGGATGTGATTGCACAATGTGACATTATCGGTTCCAGCGACAGCAGCATTAAGAATGTGGTTCCTGCCGATATTGGCAGGGTACTTAATAACAGCAATATTAATAAAGTTTTTGCAAATGGAAATACAGCTAAAAAATTGTATGATAAATATATTCTGCCAAAGCTTGGAACAGAGATTGAAGGTCTGCCTTCCACGAGTCCGGCGAATGCGGGCTATTCTCTGGAGAGGCTTTTGGAAAGTTGGGGGAGGATAAAAGAGTTTTTATGAAACCGCAGGAATTGATTCAGTTAATGAAAATTGCTGAAAATTTGAAAAATAATACGCGACATTCGTGGACCTCAAAAGGAAGGCATGAAAGTGTAGCGGAGCACAGCTACAGATTATGTTTTATGGCGCTTTTTTTGAAGGATGAATTTCCCGATGCGGATATGGATAAGGTAATAAGAATGTGCATTATGCATGATATAGGAGAAGCGTTTACAGGAGATATCCCGACTTTTGAAAAAACCGGAGAGGATGAAAAAAAGGAAGAGAATGTGGTAAATCAATTTATAGAGAATCTTCCGGAACTGTACCGGACAGAATTAGGTGAGCTGTTTGAGGAAATGAATGCGCTGGAAAGTAAAGAAGCAAAGATTTATAAGGCATTGGATAAAATGGAGGCTGTGATTCAGCATAATGAGGCGGATATTACGACATGGCTTCCGCTGGAATATGAACTTCAGTTAAATTATGGCGAAAAGGAGACCGCTTTTTCACCGTATATGAAAGCGCTGAAAGAAGCGGCAAATGCAGATACGAGAAAGAAAATTGAAGAAGAGCAAAACCGGCTTATCTGACCGTCCAAAATAAGGAGGCGGATAAACAATGTAAAAAGTGCCGGTCAGTTCATGACTTCTTTCATACAGGCAAGCAGCAGGTCGTTGTCTGCAGGTTTCATAAAACAGAAACGGAAGAAGTGATTATCCAGACCATGAAAAGAAGAACAGTTTCGTATTATAAGAGAACGGCGGATAGCGGCATCAAACAAAATGTCGGCGTCCCGGTTCTCTTTTTTGATTTCCACAAGAACGAAATTTGCGGCAGGTTCATATACTTTTAATCCAGGGATAGTTTGAAGGATGCCGCAGACACGTTTTCGTTCGGAAAAGATCAGTTCTTTTGTCCGTCTGATATAGGTTTCGTCTGTAAAAAGCACTTTTCCTGCATATTCGGCAAGAGAGTTAATGGTCCAGGGGTTTTTCGCATCGTTGATATTTTTGATTAAAGTTCTGTTACTGGTCAGACCATATCCCAGACGGAGCCCCGGAGAGGCAAAAAATTTGGATATTCCGCGCAGAATAATGAAATTATCAAACCGGGATAAGTAAGGAACTGCCGTTACAGAGTCATATTTTTCGGTAAATTCCACATAAGTTTCGTCAATCATGACAAATATATTGTTTTTGTGGCAGAAATCCAGAACCGCATAAAGGGCGTTACCTTCTAATGCGGTAGAAGTTGGGTTATTTGGGTTGCATAGTACAAGCAGCTTTATTTCTTTTTCAATCAGAAAAGAAAAAAGTTTTTCTGTATGCAGTTCAAAATTATTTTCCGGCACCAGCTGGAAATAAAAACAAGTACCGCCGCCTAATGTAATTTCCCTTTCATATTCAGAATAAGAGGGAGAAATCAGGCAGGCGGTTTTAAATTCTTTCTGACGGATCACAGCAGAAATCAACTCGGTAGAACCGTTTCCGACAATAATATTTTCATAATCCGTATGACAGTACGTGCCGATGGCTTTGCGGAGCATGGTATATTCTCTGTCAGGGTAAGAAGTAATAACTTCTAAATGATTTTTCAGCGATTCGAGAAGCAGTTCTGAAAGCCCAAGCGGGTTGACATTGGCGGAAAAGCTTATAATATTCTCTTTTTTTATATGGTACAATTTTTCAATCTTTTCCAAGTCACTGCCATGAAAGTGATCTTTGTGTGTGATCATAAAAAGCCACGACCTTTCTAATTGTATCTTTGATAAAATAGAATAAACGATATTATATCTATATATTATATACAGAAGCTGCGGGAAGAAAATGGTCAGAATGAAAAATTTGTGTGAGGTCAATAAAAGCAATAGGACCGGTTATCCTGGAGTAAGGAAACTTTAACTATTTTTTATTGGAATTGGGCGAATGCGTGTGTTAGTATTAAATTAGTATAAAACAGCATTTTGCTTTTCCCATTTTCATATGGTAAAATTTTTATAATAGTTACAAAAAGAGAGGAAGGGTATTATGGGGATTAAAAAGAAGAGAGTATTTGTTGTGGGACATAAGAATCCTGATACGGATTCGATATGTTCTGCAATCTGTTATGCAAATTTGAAATCCAAATTATGTGAAGATACAGATTACATAGCGATGCGGGCAGGCCACATTAATGAAGAAACCCAGTATGTGCTGGAACGTTTTGACGTACAGCCGCCGTTGTACTTAAAAGATGTCAGAACACAGGTAAGGGATATTGAAATACGGGAAACGGAAGGGGTATCCCAGGATATTTCCCTGAAAAAAGCATGGAATTTTATGAAGGATAAAAATGTAGCGACACTTCCGATTACGGAAAAGAATAAGCTCACCGGACTGATCAGTATCAGTGATATCGCTACCTCCTATATGGATGTTTATGACAGTAAAATTCTTGCTACAGCGAAAACGAAATACAAAAATATTTTAGAGACTTTGGATGCGGAAATGGTAGTGGGGGATGTGGAAAAGTTTTTCGATAAAGGCAAAGTGCTTGTTGCAGCGGCCAATCCGGATTTAATGGAAAATTATATAGAGGAGCATGATCTGGTTATTTTGGGAAACCGCTATGAGTCCCAGCTATGCGCAATTGAAATGAAAGCAGACTGCATTATTGTATGTGAGGGTGCGGCTGTTTCCATGACAATAAAAAAGATGGCAGAGGAAAAGGGATGTACGGTCATCAGCACACCGCATGATACCTATACCGTTGCAAGATTGATCAATCAGAGTATGCCAATTTCTTATTTTATGCGCAGGGATCATTTAATTACTTTTCAGATGGATGAGTTTACAGATAATATTAAGGAAGTAATGGCAAAGAAAAGACACAGGGACTTTCCGGTGCTGGATAAGTATGGAAATTATATTGGAATGATTTCCAGAAGAAACCTTCTCAATATGTCCTTAAAAAAATTGATCCTCGTAGATCATAATGAAAAAGGGCAGGCAGTAGACGGGGTAGAAAGCGCTGAAATCTTAGAAATCATAGACCACCACAGGCTTGGAAGTCTGGAAACAATTTCTCCGGTATTTTTCCGTAATCAGCCGCTTGGATGTACAGCGACTATCATTTATCAGATGTATTGTGAGAACGGAGTGGAAATTTCAAAGACGATTGCCTCTTTACTGTGTGCGGCAATTTTATCGGACACCTTAATGTATCGTTCGCCTACCTGTACGGAATATGACAGGCGTACGGCAGAAAAACTTGCATTGATTGCGGGGATTGAAGTAGAAGAGTTTGCAAGAGCGATGTTTAAAGCCGGAAGTAACTTAAAATCCAAAGAGCCGGAAGAAATCTTCTTTCAGGATTTTAAAACCTTTTCCATTAATGATGTTTCCTTTGGAGTGGGACAGATTAACGCTATGACAAGAGAAGAACTTTCAGATATTAAAGGCAAACTGAAACCATACTTAGAGGAAGCAGTGGGGAAATTAAATGTCAACATGATCTTTTTTATGCTTACGGATATTATCAGCGAGTCTACGGAACTATTATATGTGGGAAATAATGCCGAAGAGTTGATTGAAAATGCATTTGGGGTGTCGCCTGAAGAAGATTCTTTCAGGCTGGAAGGAATTATTTCAAGAAAGAAACAACTGATACCTACACTAATGGCGATTATGCAGCAATAAAAGCATGAAAAGAAGTTCTAAGGCATCAGATAGTATGGCTGCTATTGATGGTATTAAGGAGAAACGGGGACAGGGATGGAGAAAAATTTTAAGGAAAAGTATCTCGATGGCGAGATCGAGTTTGAGGCAATCGATGATTACAGCTACGAATGGGGAATGGGGAACGACGAGCGTACGCTGGCACAGTATCTTGGTTTAAATGCGGAAGAAGAGGATGCATGGGTCAGTGTCAGCGAGGACGCTTTGAGGGAACTTTTGGATGCGCAGTGTAAAGGAAAGTAAACGAAACAGGGGATATGCGTGCTAAAACATGCAGATGGGAGCAAATATGGAAGATAAGAAATTTGCAATTTTGATAGATTCAGACAACATTTCTTCAAAATATATTTCGGCGGTTATGGATGAAATGACAAGACATGGAATTGCGACTTACAGAAGAATTTATGGAGATTGGACAAGTACACAGGCGAAAAGCTGGAAAAACCAGCTTGCGGAAAATTCCATTACGCCGATTCAGCAGTTTAATAATACAGTTGGAAAAAATTCTACCGATTCCGCGCTGATTATAGACGCAATGGATATTTTGTATACAGGAAATGTGGACGGTTTCTGCATTGTATCCAGCGACGGCGACTTTACGCGTCTTGCTAGCAGACTCAGAGAGTCGGGAATGATGGTAGTCGGTATGGGAGAAGAAAAAACGCCCCGTTCTTTCCGTGCGGCATGTTCAAAATTTACTGTGCTGGAGAATCTGATTGATAGTGATGAAGAGGAAATACAGGCAGAAACGGCGGAGACAAAAGGCGGAAAGAAAAAGAAAAGTACGTCAAAGGCCGAAAGCGTCAGAAAAGAGTCGACAGTTATCAGCAAAGAAGTGATTGAAAATGTGATTCTTGGAATCATAACAGAAAATGAAAATAAAGAAAGAGAAACGGGACTGGGGGAAATAGGAAGCCGTCTGGTCAATAAATATCCTGATTTCGATGTGAGAAATTACGGCTATAGTCTGCTTTCTAAATTTTTGGAAGAAGTTCCGAGCCTGGAACTGATGAAAGAAAATACCCGGATTAATGTCAGAATTAAGGCGAACAAAGAATCAAAAGATGAAATCGTGGACTATGTGAGAAAACTGGTAACCGGTGCAGGAACAAAAGGGATCGGCGTCAGTGAGATCAGCAATAAAGTACATGAAAAATACACCCGTTTTAATATGAAAGATTACGGGTATTCCAAGTTTACTAAATTCCTGCAGGACATAGAGGGATTGGAATTGTATGAAGACGGTAATAACCGGAAAAGATGCGTTATAAAGGCATAACAAAAAGAAATGACATTGGTCAGAACAGGCGGAGAGGTGTAAATATTGACTCGGGATGACTATTTAATATTTGAAAATTATATGCTTTCCTGTATGGAGGACAGCGCGCATGATAAAGAGCATATTTATCGTGTGATGTATATGGCGCTGGAGATTGCGCAGACGGAGAAAAACGTAGACTATGACGTACTCATATGCGCATGTCTTTTGCATGACGTAGGAAGAAAAGAACAATTTGAAGATCCGAAATTGTGCCATGCGCAGGCTGGCGCGGACAAAGCGTATCATTTTTTGAAAGAGAATGGATTTTCTGAAGAGTTTGCAAAGCGGGTATCAAAGTGCATACGCACGCACCGGTTCAGGGCGGAAACCCAGCCGGAAAGCATAGAGGCGAAGATTTTATTTGATGCGGATAAGATTGATGTGACAGGCGCGGTTGGAATTGCAAGGACGCTGGTGTATAAGGGACAGGTTGGAGAGCCTTTATATTCCGTGACAGAAGACGGCAGTGTAGCGGATGGGACGATGAAAGGTGAAGGTCCGTCCTTTTTTCAGGAATACAAGTATAAACTGGAAAACATATATACAAAATTTTATACGGCAAGAGGCGCGGAAATAGCGAAATCCAGACAGGAAGCAGCGGCAGTTTTTTATGAAAACATGCTGCGGGAAGTCCGGGAACCCTATGAGAAGGGAAAAAAATATTTAGAGAGAGTTGTAGAAAATAATGAGTGAAAAGGACAGGGAATAAAATGCAGCCACAGGATACAACCGAATTACTCCAAAACATAGAAAAACTGCATACAACAGAATTGGGAATGATGCGGATCAGAAGAAATCTGTCGCTTAATGAATCAGAGGATGCTGTTGCATGGTGCAAAGCTAAAATACAAGACTCGGATGCAGACATTGTAAGACGCGGAAAGAACTGGTACATTAATATTTCGTATGCTGAAATTACAGTAAATGCCTATAGTTATACGATTATTACGGCTCACAGGAAAAGGTGAATAAAAATGCGTATTCAACTTTAATGGATTTGTGTGCGTCGAAACGCGCAGATGGGTATAAGGTTGAAAGAAAAGAGTTTTCAACTATTGAATTTGAGTGTCTGCTAAAGCAGACAGATGGGTATAAAGATGAAATGAAAAAAGTATATTTAGATCGAACAGAATCGAAAAATGCCTGTATTGGTGTTTTTGTAAAAGATGCAGAAGTGATAGCGGCGGGAACTACCGTTTATGCGATGAGCAAAAAGGATAAAAACGCAGAGTATGAAAGGTATGCGAAAGAATATGGAATTCATTTTATTTTTGAAGATGAGATTCCTGAAATCAGCTTTTATGCAGTTCCGCAAATCGATATTTTTGCATCAGACGGCCGCGGCGGCTTGTTTGGAACGGTTGGCGGAATATCAGACTTTAGCGCTGATGCTCCCATCTGTTATGTCGATAAAAATTTGGGATGCTTTTTAGCGGCAAAAAACGGCGATTTGTTTTTAAAGACGGCGGATTCCTGGAAAGAACAGTTAATTCCATATGAAGAAATTGTTTTTTACCGGTCAGTGGAAGAAGCAAAACAGCAGTTGGAGTTTATAGAACCGATGCATGAACGGCAGATCTGTTTGGAAACAGAACGCTGTATTATTCGTAATGTTACGTCTTTAGATACGGGAGAATTATATGACGTTTTGTCTGATGAAGAAGTAATGAAATATATTGAGCCGCCGTTTACACTGGAGCAGACAGCGGAATTTATTAAAAATGCAGGGCTGTCAGACGATCCGTTAATCTATGCAGTGGAATACAGAGAAACGGGGAAAGCAATTGGCCATGTAATTTATCATCCGTATGGTAAAAACAGTTATGAAATAGGCTGGATCCTTAACAGAAAATATTGGGGAAGAGGAATTGCAGAGGAATTGACAGCCGCACTGATTGCATTTTCCAGGGAGAAGGGGATTAGGGAACTTGTAATGGAATGCAGTCCCAGACAAGCGGCGACGAAGCATATCGCACTCAAATATCATTTTATTTATGAAGGGATGCAGGATGGCTGTGAGGTTTACAGACTGAAAACAGGCAAAGAAACAGGAGAAAATACGCCAGACTGAAAAATAAAAAATCAAAGGGAGACTGCAAATGCAAAACACGCAGTCTCCCTTTTGCAAATTCCAATATTATACTTTAAAAATTTTATTGGCATATTTTTTTAAAGAAAAGAAAAGTATCATTCCAAGAACGCCGCAGGAAATGATCTCGCCAATTCCTACAGTGAGCATAAAATAAGGTATGGATCCTTCAAATTTGTATACATAAGCAAGCACATAGGGCACAATTATCGTATTTGCCACAATTGGCGGCAACGGAGCAAGCCATTTATACTTGCGAAGCATATAAGTACCACAGGCGCCGATGAGAGTCGCAAGGCTTCCAAAAATTACATCAAGAGGCATACAGCCTGTCAAAATATTGCTGAGCAGACAGCCCACAAATAATCCGGGAATCGCTGCGGGGGTAAAAAACGGTAAGATGGTAAGCGCTTCTGAAAAACGAACCTGAATGGCATAATTGGCAAGTCCAAAGGCGTTTGCCAGAAAGGTCAGCACAACGTAGATGGCAGCAATCATGGCTGCCTGCGCAATGAAAAGCGCATGAGGATGTGAGATCCGTACAGGGATCACCTGAGTGTTTTGAGTTTTCATATTTTTTCTCCTTTAGTTTTGTTTTACGTCAGGAAGGTCTCGAACTGACGTTTTGCAGCTGGAAAACCTTGGCTTTATAGGATTTCCGAAACTTCATTATACAGGGAATTTGAAAAATGTCAAGCCCCTGCCTGCCGACAGGCGGAAGGCTGTAACATAACAAGTCCTATATGAAATGATATGCTTGACAAAGTATAAATGCTATGATAATGTATGACAAATAAAAGCAGTTTTGATTGGAGAACAGGATTATGAATCAGCTTCATTTTGTAAAGCTGAACAGGGACGACGATAGATAGCGCTTGTAGCTGTATAGATCACAGGTACAAGCGCTTAAAGTGTTGTGCCTGTGTGGAAAGTTGATATCCTGTTATACGTCATTTAGTATTTATGGGAAATAAAGACAGAACCACATTGGTAAATGTATTGTTTACTTATGCGGTTCTTTTTTTGCGCTTTGAAGCGCAGGAATGTTTTTTTATGGAAAGGTTGTGATGGTATGGGACATAAAGACGATGTCCGTATGGATTGGAAGAGGATTCGGTATTAATAATATTTTGGAAATAGAGAGAATTTTGATATGGAGGAAGAAAATATGAATCTGATTACAGGAGAACTGGAAAAGAAAACGATAGAACCGGAAGAAATAAAAAATCATATAGGAGAAATCATAAAAATTCATGGAAGTATTTACAAAATCCGAAAGATGAGCGACTTTTCTTTTGTGCTTTTACGGACGAAGAGGGACGTTCTGCAATGCATTTTTACACCGGAAACTGCAGAATTTAAGGAAGAAGAGCTAAGAGAAGAAAGCTGCGTTATTGTCACGGCGAAGGTAATCGAAGAAAAACGCTCTAAAACAGGGTATGATTTACAAATGATGGGGCTTCAAGTATTGTCTTTGCCCAAAGAGGGCAGCCCGATTGTTATTAACAATAAGCTGGTTGATACTTCTATGGAGAATTTATTGAATTACAGACCGGTCACTTTAAGAAATGAAAAGCAGCGCGCCATATTTAAACTGCAGGAAGGAATCTGTATCGGTTTCAGGAAATTTTTAGCAAAGGAAAATTTTACGGAAATTCATACGCCTAAGATCGTACAGGCAGGAGCGGAAGGCGGCGCAAATATTTTTAGTCTGGACTATTTTGGAAAAGAAGCTTATCTGGCTCAGAGTCCGCAGTTTTACAAACAGATGATGGTCGGCGTCTTTGAGAGAGTATTTGAAATTGCCCCGGTATTTCGGGCAGAAAAACATGATACATCAAGGCATTTAAATGAATATACCAGCGTAGACTTTGAAATGGGGTATGTGGAAAGCTTCAGGGATATTATGCAAATGGAAACAAAAATGCTGCAATCTGCTTTTGCATACCTTAAAGAAGAATATCAGAAGGAAATGGAACTGTTGAAGGTAAAACTTCCTCAGGCAGATGCGATACCCGAAATAAAGTTCCGGGATGCGAAAGAAAAGATTGCTGCTGAATATGGCAGAACCATAAAGGACTATGATGATTTTGAACCGGAAGAGGAAAAACTGCTGTGTGAATATATGCAGAAAGAGACAGGAAGCGAATTTGTATTTGTAACCCATTATCCCAGTAAAAAAAGACCTTTTTATGCGATGGAAAGCAGGGAAGACGCATCAGAAACGGAAAGCTTTGACTTATTATTCCGCGGGCTTGAGGTAACCACAGGAGGTCAGCGTATCCACTCCTATGAGGAACAGGTAAAAAAGATGGAAAAACGGGGAATGAATACGGCGCTTTTTGAAAGTTATCTTTTGATGCATAAATATGGAATGCCGCCGCATGGAGGTCTGGGATTGGGACTGGAAAGATTTACGAGCAGACTGCTTTTACAGGACAATGTCCGGTTTTCTACTTTGTTTCCGAGGGATATTAACCGCGTAACACCGTAAACTTGTGTTTATCATGCTTATCTGTTATAATGAGTGCGATAGTAAATACTGATTTTGGCAGTCTGAATAAAAAAATATCAGATATTTGCAAAATATAAAAATATGAATACAGATGATGGGAAGTTTGTACCGCTTTTCATTCAGATTAGAGCATCTGTGAAGCAGATGAATGGAGGTAAGTATGATACAAAAAAAGATTACGGCAGCCTGTCTTTTGCTGGCAATGTGCTTTATGTTTTCAGGATGTGGAAAAAAGTCACCTTTAGATCCTAAGAATCCGGTTACAATTGAAGTCTGGACTTATTATAATGGAGATCAGCTGACTGCATTTGACGGTTTGGTAGAGGAATTTAATGAAACAATAGGAAAAGAAAAGGGCATTATTGTAAAAAGCAGCAGTCAGGGTTCTGTTAATGATCTGGAGACAAATGTACTTGCAGCAATCAGCGGGGAAGTGGGTGCAGCAGAAATACCGGATATTTTCATGGCATATGCAGATACAGCTTATGCAGCGGATCAGCTGGATGGTGTGGTAGATTTAAAGGGATATTTAAGCGACGAGGATGTGGACCTTTATATTGAGAGTTATATCAAGGAAGGAGATTTCAGCGGCAGTGGTGAAATTAAAATTTTCCCCATAGCAAAATCTACGGAGGTACTGGTTCTCAATAAGACTGACTGGGATACTTTTGCCGCGGAGACAGGGGCAGAGTATTCTGATATGGCAGATATGGAAGGGCTGGTAAAAACCGCGCAGTCCTATTATGAATGGACAGATGCCAGGACGCCGGATATACCTTCGGATGGAAAGGCGTTGTTTGGACGTGACGCAATGGCTAATTATATGCTGATTGGCAGTATGCAGCTTGGCACAGAAATATTCCAGGTATCAGACGGGAAAATGGTACTAAATTTTGATAAGGAAACGGTCAGAAAATTATGGGATTGCTATTATGTTCCATTCGTAAAAGGATATTTTGCTGCATCAGGACGTTTCCGCAGTGATGATATTAAAACCGGAAATATTATTTCCTATGTAGGATCTTCTTCTGGAGTTTCCTTTTTCCCGGATACTGTGAGTACAAGTGATGACGAGAGTCATTCTATTGAAATGGAAGTACTGCCCTGCCCTGGTTTTGCAGGAGGGGAAGCTTATGCAGTCCAGCAGGGAGCGGGCATGGTTGTAACAAAGGGGAGTGAGGCGGAAATATACGCTTCAGTAGAGTTTTTAAAATGGTTTACCGCGGATGATAAAAATATTTTGTTTTCTGTCCAGTCAGGTTATCTGCCTGTAACCAAAACGGCAAATAATAAAACAGCTATTTTAAACAGCGGTGCGCAAATGAGTTCTGGAATGGAAAAGACGCTTTCTGCGGCGGTAGATATGGTAAACAACAGCAAAGTTTATACTACAAAGGCTTTTGAAGAGGGAACGGAAGCGAGAAGTATTTTGGAATACGCATTAAGCGACAGGGCGGCAGAAGACCGCAGCGTTGTAGAAGAACGACTGGCAGCAGGACAGACTTTAGAAGAAGCAGCAGCTGAGTTTTGTACAGATGCTTATTTTGACGCATGGTATGAAGATACCCTGCATCGGCTTCAAGCCTTTGAAAGCAAATAAATATGAGGTGAGGGAAAATGTCCGAAAAGAAAAAGGGCAAAACAATTTTCCGTGAATTATTATTGCCATTGTTAAGTGTGCTGATTTTTGAAATGCTATTTATGGCAGCGACTATTTTACTGGGTGGCGTTACGAAGAGGCTTGATCAGAATGCGGTGGATATACTTTCACAGCAGACGGAAAACCGTGGTAACTATTTACTTAATGAAATGATTGGCAACTGGTCAAGTCTTGATATGTTATCAAATGAGATTGACAATAAAGTACAGAACAGGATTTTACAAGGGCAGCTTTCATTGGAGGATTTGAACAGCAACAATGATGAATGTACGGAATTACTAAAAGAGATCAGTCCTGATTTGATTAATACCATGTATAATAAGCAGATATCAGGTATTTTTGTGATTTTTAATACACATGGGGTGGAAGGAGCAGACGTTCCGGAAACATTACCAGGTATGTATCTCAGAGATTTGGACCCTGTGGCGGCGCCTTCGGAAAGAAATGCAGATTTGTTGTGGGAGCGGGCGCCGACAGGCTTGGTTCGTTCCGGTCATATTGCAACAGATTCTGGCTGGCAGCCGGTATTTTCAAGGGAAGACAGTCTGGAAAAGGAATTTTTTTATAAGCCTTATGAAATGGCGTATACAGATGAAAGAAATTTAAGTGAAAAGGAATATGGATATTGGACTACGAGTCCTTACAGCCTGGCAGGAGATAAACATACTTCAATTTCATACTCCATACCACTTATTCTTGCGGATGGAACAGTATACGGCGTACTCGGTGTAGAACTGCTTACGGACTATATACAGTCACTTTTGCCGGAATCAGAGTTGATGGAGAATGGACAGGGGGCCTATCTGCTGGCAGCAGCGTCAGGGGAAGATCAGTCTCTGATGCCTGTGATTCTTTCCAGCGATAGTATGAAAATGTCGGAGATAGAAGAAAAAGGTTTTACACTGCAGAAAGACAGTGGTATTGCAGCAGATGCAGACGGTGACTATCATGCGGCGGTAAAAAAGTTAGTAATATATAGTAATCATGCACCTTTTGATTCGGATAAATGGTATTTGCTAGGAATCAGTTCAAAAAAGAACCTTTTTGCATTTTCCAGACAAATTCAGACAGTTTTGTTTATATCCATCGCAGTTACTTTTGTAATTGGTTTACTGGGAATTTTATTTGCAAGTTACAGGCTGTCCAAGCCGATCAAATATTTGTCGGAGGAAGTGGCGAAGGCGCAAAGAGATAACAGGCTGGCAAAGCTGCCTGCTACGGGAATTCTTGAAATTGACCAGTTTGCAGATTCTATTTCCCGTTTGGGACAGGAAGTGGTGGAATCTTCAACCAGATTCTTAAGTATTATGGACATGGCAAGTGTGGAACTTGCAGGATATGAGTTACAGGAAGCCGCGGACAGCATATATGTGACAGATAATTATTTTATGCTGCTGGGTATAGATGATGTAGATACTAATAATCTGACTTTAGATGAGTTTTTAATGCAGCAGAAGAAACTGGAGCAGTCGTTGGAGCATTTTACAACGGAGGATGGCAGCGTTGTATACAGTGTGCCCCAGCCAGATGGAAATATCAGGTACCTTCGTTTTGAACAAAAGGAAAAAGATGGAAGACGGATAGGACTACTTGAGGATGTCACTGCTTCTACAATGGAAAAGAAGCGGATTGAAGACGAAAGAGACAGTGACAGTCTGACAAAACTGTATGCCAGAAGAGGATTCAGACGGGAAGCAGATAATCTTTTCCTGAAACCAGGCGTTTTAAAGCATGCAGGACTTTTAATGATTGATCTGGATAATCTTAAGACTACAAATGACCGGTTCGGACATAATTTTGGTGACCGGTATATTCAGACTGCGGGTAAATGCTTTGTGGAAAATACACCCGAGAATACGTTGTGCGCCCGTATGTCAGGAGATGAGTTTATCGTATTCTTTTATGGATATGAAAGTAAAGAGGAGATACGAAAAAAGGTAAAAGAACTGTATCAGGCGATTCGTGAAGTAAAATTTATACTTCCAAATGGCGACAACATGGGACTTAGTGCTTCCGGAGGCGTTGCATGGTATCCGGAGGACAGTAATGAATTGTCAGAATTGATGAAATATGCAGATTTTGCCATGTATCAGGTAAAACGATCCCAAAAAGGTGAATATAAAGAATTTGATGTTGATCTTTACAAAGAGAAACAGCTGCAAAATCAAAGTCGTTTAGAGTTGAATGAAGTATTGAAAACAAAAGATATTAATTATTTCTTTCAACCGATTTTTGAGAATCAAAGAGGAAACACATATGCTTATGAGGCACTGATGCGTGTAAATAAGCCTACTCTGCGGTCGCCGGAGGTTGTACTGCGTCTGGCCAAAGAAGAAGGACGAATGCATGATATCGAATGTATTACCCTGTTTCGTGCTACAGAATGTTACAGGACACTCTTAGAAAAAGGAGCTGTGCCGCAGGAGGCGCTTTTGTTCATTAATTCTATTGCTAATGAATGCATGACAAAGGAAGAAGAGGAAAAATATCATGCGTTATATGAAGACTTGCAGAGAAGGATTGTCGTAGAGATAACAGAAGCAGAAAACCTTGACATGGAATTGATCAAAAGAAAGAGCAGCGTAGAGAATTTTTCCGGCATGTTTGCACTGGACGATTATGGAAGCGGATATAACAGCGAGCTTAATTTGCTGGAGCTTCAGCCAAGGTTTGTCAAGGTAGATATCAGTATTGTGCGTGATATGGATAAAGATGCCGGTAAACAGCGTATGGTCAGAAATATTGTTGATTATGCGCATGAGCGTGGAACACTGATTGTGGCGGAAGGTGTGGAGACAGCAGATGAGCTGAAAACGGCGCTTAAACTCGGCGTGGATTTATTTCAGGGATATTATCTGGCAAGGCCGGCGGAGATACCGGAGAAAATCAGCGATGAGGCCCTTGCAGTGATAGAGGACTACTGGAAAGAAAAATAAAGAATATTTTGCAAAAAGAGATGATTACATGAAAATATGGGGATAATTTCCCCATATTTTTATGTAAAAAAACAGGAAAGTAACTCTTGTATATTTTGCATCACACGCTATAATACTATATATAGATAATAATCAAATAAATATACAATATATGGGAGAGAATGGTATGAATATTATTAAACGCAGCGGTATGGAAGTTGCATTTAATGCTGTTAAAATAGAAGATGCAGTGAAAAAGGCCAATAACAGTGTTCAGGAAAAGAATCGTTTGAGCAGGGAACAGATAGAGACAGTAGTAGAGAATGTAACGAATTTGTGCAAACAGATGAAGCGGAGTCCCAATGTAGAAGAAATTCAGGACATGGTTGAAGAAGAAATTATGAAACAGCAAACCTATAAAGTGGCGGAAAATTATATTACTTACCGCTATAAAAGGGAATTGGTGCGTAAGTCAAATTCAACGGATAAACAGATTTTATCTCTTCTGGAGTGCAGTAATGAAGAAGTTATGCAGGAAAATTCCAATAAAAACCCGGTAGTAAACAGTGTACAGCGTGATTATATGGCAGGAGAAGTCAGCAAGGATATTACAAAACGGTTTTTGCTTCCTGAGGATATTGTAGAGGCACATGAAAAGGGAATTATTCATTTTCATGATGCCGATTATTTTGCACAGCATATGCATAACTGCTGCCTGGTAGATTTAGAGGATATGCTTCAAAACGGCACTGTGATCAGTGAGGCTTTGATTGAAAGACCGCATAGTTTCTCTACTGCCTGTAATATTGCAACACAGGCAATTGCGCAGATTGCCAGTTCTCAGTACGGCGGGCAGAGTATTACGCTTTCGCACATTGCACCGTTTGTTCAGGTGAGCCGTGAAAAATTCCGAAATGAGGTGAGACAGGAATTAGAAGAGCAGCAGATTGAGGCAGATGAAGAAACGGTGAATAAAATGGCGGAAATGCGTGTAAGACGTGAAATTAAGCAGGGCGTACAGATGATTCAGTATCAGGTAATTACATTGATGACAACGAATGGGCAGGCGCCTTTTGTTACTATATTTATGTATTTAAATGAAGTTCCCGCAGGGCAGACAAGAAATGATCTGGCGCTCATTATAAAAGAAATGCTTTTACAGAGAATTCAGGGTGTGAAGAATGAACAGGGCATCTATATTACGCCGGCGTTTCCTAAATTAGTCTATGTTCTGGAAGAAGACAATATCAAGGAAGGAAGTCCTTACTGGGAACTGACAAAGCTGGCAGCACGCTGTACCGCAAAGCGTATGGTTCCTGACTATATTTCTGAAAAAATTATGAAGAAATTGAAAAAAGGAAACTGCTATCCTTGTATGGGGTGCCGTTCTTTTCTGACGGTCTATCAGGATGAGGAAAAACAATATAAATTCTATGGAAGATTTAATCAGGGTGTAGTTACATTGAATCTGGTGGATGCCGCCTGCTCTTCCGGCAAAGATATGGATAAATTCTGGGAAATACTGGAGGATAGGCTGGAGCTTTGCAAGCGGGCGCTGATGTGCCGCCATAACCGATTGAAAGGAACACTTTCAGATGTTGCACCGATTCTTTGGCAGAATGGGGCGCTGGCGCGTCTGAAAAAGGGGGAGACAATAGATAAGCTTCTTTATGGAGGCTATTCTACGATCTCTTTAGGATATGCCGGGTTATGTGAGTGCGTCCGTTATATGACTGGAAAATCCCATACCGATCAAGAAGCGACGCCTTTTGCTTTAGAAGTGATGAACCATCTGAACGATACCTGCCATAAATGGGCTGAAGAGACTAATATTGATTTCAGTCTTTATGGAACGCCGTTAGAGTCCACTACTTATAAATTTGCGAAATGTCTGCAAGACCGTTTTGGAATAATAGCAGGTGTTACCGATAAAAATTATATTACCAACAGTTATCACGTACACGTTACAGAGCCAATCGACGCTTTTGAAAAGTTGACATTTGAAGCACAGTTTCAGGAATTATCCCCCGGCGGCGCTATCAGTTATGTAGAAGTGCCGAATATGCAGGATAATATTGAGGCGGTGCTGGCAGTAATGCAGCATATTTATGAAAACATCATGTATGCAGAATTAAATACAAAGAGTGATTACTGTCACATCTGCGGATATGAAGGCGAGATTTTAGTGAAAGAAGACGAGCATAAGAAACTGGTTTGGGAATGTCCGAAGTGCGGAAACCGTGATCAGGACAAAATGAATGTGGCAAGAAGAACCTGCGGCTATATTGGTACACAGTTCTGGAACCAGGGCAGGACACAGGAAATTAAAGAACGGGTGTTACATTTATAAATTGTAAACCGGGCGGGAATGGAGATTAGAATGAAATACGCCAAAATTAAATATCATGATATTGCGAATGGGCTGGGGGTTAGAACCAGCCTGTTTGTATCTGGATGTACCCACAGATGCAAAGGATGTTTCAATGAGATCGCGTGGGATTTTGATTATGGGGAAGAATTTACGGAAAGCACCATAGAAAATATATTGAAATCTTGTGAAGAATCATTTGTAAGCGGTCTTACGTTACTCGGGGGAGAGCCGATGGAACCATCCAACCAAAGGGCTTTACTGCCACTAGTTAAGCGATTTAAAGAAAAGCTTCCCAATAAAAATATCTGGTGTTATTCCGGTTATACCTATGAAACGGATATCGTAAGTATTGAAGGGCGGACGCATTGTGAAATAACGGATGAATTTTTAAATTATATAGACATTTTAGTTGATGGGGAATTTAGACAGGAACTATATGATATCAGTTTAAAATTCAGAGGGAGCCGAAACCAGCGTATCCTTAAAATTCATGAAGAGGGATGCCCGGAATTGCTTATAGGTTAGCGCGTGTGATTGAAAACCCGAATCCGGTTTTTGTTTTTTTGAGTGGTCCACATTATGGGTTTTATGAATTGTTAATATTCTTTTATAGCAGATTAATTGATTTATGAGGAACAGAGAAGTAAGATGTATGGTACAGGTTATTCTATAATCATATGTTAATAAGTGGAAGGTGTGACTGCTATGAAGGAAAAAATGTACCGTTTTATGCAGGGAAGGTATGGAAGTGACAATTTGAATCGTTTTTTGCTCATTATTGTCGCCGCATGTTTTATTTTATCTTTATTCGGCAGAAGAATGGGAATCTTTCAGATTTTAGGGATTGCCTGCCTTATTTATGCATATTTCAGGATGTTTTCCAGAAATATTTATAAGCGCAGAGCAGAAAATGCTGCCTATATGAAATATGAATTTAAAGTAAAACAGATTTGGGAAACGCAGAAGCGCGACATGAAGCAGAGAAAGACTCATCATATTTACCGTTGTCCATCTTGTAAGCAGAAAATCAGGATTCCCAGAGGAAAAGGCAAAATAGAAATAAGATGTCCAAAATGCAGTGCGACCTTTGTAAAGAAAAGCTAAAGGGAACGGAGACAGGATATGTTTGGATATATTACAGTGAATAAAGGAGATATGACTTTTAAAGAGTTTGATGTATATCATTCCTTTTACTGCGGATTGTGCAGGAGCCTGAAAGAACGATATGGATTGAGTGGACAGCTTAGTCTTTCCTATGATATGACATTTTTAGTCATGCTTCTCAGCAGCCTGTATGAGCCGCAGATAAAAGAGGAACATGTAAAGTGCATTGCGCATCCTTTTGACAAACATTTACTCAGAAGAAATGAATTTACTGACTATGGCGGGGATATGAATGTACTCTTTACGTACTATAAGTGCAGGGATGACTGGCAGGACGAGCGAAAAATAAGCAGGCTGGCTTACGGAAAACTATTAGAACATGGCTATCGTAAACTCTGTGCCAGGTATGGAGAGAAAGCAAAAAAAATTGCTGTTCTGATGCGGGAACTTACAATGGAAGAGGAGAAAAATAATCAGGACATTGACCATATGGCAGGAATATTTGGAAATATTATGGGTGAAATGTTTGCGGTAAAAGAAGATGAGTGGCAGGAAAGCCTAAAAAAAATGGGGACTTTTCTTGGTAAGTATATTTATCTTTTGGATGCTTATGAAGACATGGAGGAAGATATCAAAAAGGAACGGTATAACCCATTGATCCGTAAATATGAAGATCCTGATTTTGATGAAGAAGTTAAGACGATTCTTACAATGATGATGGCGGAGTGCTGCAAAGAATTTGAACAGCTTCCGGTCATTGAAAATGTTGAGATTCTCAGAAATATTTTATATTCCGGGGTATGGTATCGGTATGAAGCCGTCAGGAAAAAACGGGAAGAAAAACAAAGAGGAAAACAGGAAAAGGAAATAAAAAATGCGTGATCCATATGAAGTCCTGGGCATTTCCAGAAATGCTGCAGAAGAGGAAATTAAAAAAGCATACAAAAGCCTGAGCAGGAAATATCATCCCGATGCGAATATTAATAATCCCCGTAAAGAAGAAGCGGAAGAGAAGTTTAAAGAGATTCAGCAGGCTTATCAGCAGATTATGAAAGAACATACGGAAGGACATAGTTACAGCGGTTACGGAGGCAGTTCCTATTACGGAGGCAGTAGAGGCGGCGGGAACTATTCTTATGGAAATTACCGGGGCTATTCTTATGGAAGCGGAACCGGTTATGAGGAAGACAGCCATTTGCGTGCTGCCGGAAATTATGTCAGGAACGGATATTTCAGAGAAGCAAGAAATGTACTGGACGCCATGAGCGAAAATGAAAAAAATGCAAGATGGTATTATTACAGTGCGCTTGCTCATGCCGGACTTGGTAATCAAGTGGCAGCTTTAGAACATGCCAGACGTGCCGCTGCCCTTGAACCGGGAAAAGCAGAATATGCGAATCTGGTATATCAATTTGAAAACGGCGGTACATGGTATACACAGAGGCAATACACATATGGAACGCCCTATGTATCAGGAGATGGACTATGCCTGAAACTGTGTATTGCAAATATGATTTGTAATTTCTGCTGCGGCGGAAGCGGATTGTGCTGTGGAGGCGTTCCGTATTATTAAAAAATAAAGCCCCGGGATATCGATTTGATGTGATCCGGGGCTTATATTTTATTCTAATTCACCAAGTTTATACTTTGAGACAATCGTCTGTATACGTTCATTTGGATTCAGTAGGTCGCTTATGGAAGAATCATGGTTTAGAGTATCAATAATATAAGCGATATATTTACTCATATCACAGTTCACATACCATTCCCTTTCTAATAATTCCGGAGTCTGATAGATCAGATTCGTAGTAAGGATACGGTCAATCAGTCCCTCTTCAAAGGCTTTGTCAAATTTATCCAGCCCGTTTGTAAACAGGCCAAACGTAGCAAAAACAAAAATCTTATTTGCTTTTCGCTCTTTTAATGCGGCTGCAACTTCAAGTACGCTTTCTCCAGAAGAAATCATATCATCAATTATAATCATATCTTTTCCTTCTACGCTTGTACCCAGAAATTCATGGGCGACAATAGGGTTGCGGCCGTTTACGATCTGTGTATAGTCTCTTCTTTTGTAGAACATACCCATATCAAGTCCAAGTACATTGGCAATATAAATTGCCCGGCTCATACCGCCTTCATCGGGGCTGATAACCATCATATGGTCGGAATCAATCTGAAGATCCCTTACACTGCGTAAAAGACCTTTAACAAACTGATAGGCTGGCTGAACAGTCTCAAAACCGTGCAAAGGTATTGCATTCTGGACTCTGGGGTCATGCGCATCAAAAGTAATGATATTGTCTACGCCCATGCCCACCAGCTCCTGAAGAGCGAGTGCACAGTCAAGAGATTCTCTGGAAGTCCGTTTATGCTGTCTGCTTTCATATAAAAAGGGCATGATAACAGTAATGCGCCTTGCTTTCCCGCCTACAGCGGCAATAATACGTTTTAGATCCTGATAGTGGTCATCAGGGGACATATGATTTTCGTGCCCGCATAAAGAGTACGTCAGGCTATAATTGGCGACATCTACCAGAAGGTAAAGATCCGTACCGCGTACGGATTCCAAAATCACGCCTTTTGCCTCACCGGAACCGAATCTGGGGACTTTTGCACCTAAAATATAGGAATCTCTCTGATACCCGGAAAAAGCAAGACTGTCTTTATGTTCGCTTTCGCGTTCGGTTCTCCATTTTACAAGATAGTAATCCACTTTTTCACCCAGAGATTTACATCCTTCTAATGGAATCATTCCAAGAGAACCTACGGGTATGGTTTCTAAGTTTCTTTTTTCTTCACGTTTTGGCATGAAAAAGTCCTCCCTTTTTGTGTGGCTGTTCTTTATGTATGGAATTTGTGCATTCTTATGTCCTGACCGGACAATCTGCAGACTTCATAATTACTGGTAATTCTTGAAAATATACGGTCTGAATAGCGGTCACGGAGTTCACCCAGAGAAAGATTGGTGGAAATAATCGTTGATTTTTTCCGTATGTGTCGTTCGTTCAAACAGGAAAAGAGTTCGGAGGTGACAAAGTTGTTTGTGACCTCTGTCCCCAAATCATCTATAATTACCAAATCACAATTATATAAGTCTTCAAAAGCATTGTAAAGGTTTTCTTTATTTTTATAGTCAAAAGAATACCTGGAAAGGAAATCAAACAATCCGACTGCACTGAAATAAATAACAGAATGTCCTGTTTCAATCAGTTCTTTGGCAGCACAACAGGATAAAAAAGACTTACCGCAGCCTACAGTGCCATAAAAGAAAAGGTTATTGTATTTTTGATCAAATTCCGTAATAAATAATTTACAGACATTGACAGCGCGTTCAAAGGCGGTCAGATCCTCGCCGGAGTAATATTCATAAGAGAGATGAGAAAAATTTTCTGTTTTTAACATCTCGTATATATTAGACTGCTCATAAAGAAGCGAAATCATCTGTTGTTTAAAACAGTGGCACTTTTCCCCATTGATATATCCGGTATCTTTACAATCCGGGCAGTCATAGACCGGTTCCAGATAATCTGAAGGAAGACCGGCTGAAAGCAAAAGCTGCTTTTTGTTTTCTGCCAATGCATGAAGTGCGGCTTTCAGATCAGAAAGTGCGGCATCGTCACCGGAAAGCATTCGCTTTCCATATTCTACCGAAACCGAAGATACCGAAGAGTCTAATTCTTCATAACCGGCTACGCTGTTGTATACCTGTTCAGTACGTAAAGATAGCAGGTGTCGGTTTTTAGTTTGACGATCTTCATAATTACGAAGAATAGCTTCATATTGAGAGTTAGTAAGTGGCAAATTCCCTTCCTCCTGCCTGTAGTAAATTCCCATGTAAGCATATTTGTTTGCAAGCAAGTTTATTTGCAAGCAAGTTTATTTGCAAGCAAATTTATTTGCAAGCAAATTTATTTGCTTAGGATAGCACGTTCAATAGCATCAAAATCATAATCGTGCTGCTTAAACTGGTTAAATTTATTTCCGGACGGCTGTTTTGCAAAAGCTGCCGTATTTTTCTTTTTTTGATAAAGGGAATCTATTTTTTGAATATCTGCCTTGTGGCGTACATCGGCATTTTTCCAATTGGACAGAATCTTGTCCGCATATTCAAACCGATGGTTCTCTGTTGCAAGTACAGTACGTTCACAGGCTTCAAAAATAACATCAGTTTCAAAACCATATTCTGACGTCCAGCGGTTAATAAATTCCACTTCTTTTGGAGTCGGCATATTGGATTTACCAAGAGCATTCATGATCGAATAGATAGTTTTATCATATTTGTGTGCATATTTTTCTGCCTGTTCGGGAGTAGTTATCCCGTTTTCCGCCCAGTTTAAGGCAACTTTTTCAATATAACGAAAGTCCTTTTTCCCGCGGTCAACACAATATTGAATTAAATAATCTATCATATCATCTGAAAAATGAAGTCCTTCTGACAGAAAGAGAATGGTATTCATATCAGAAGAACTCAAAGGTTTCTGCAAGTATTGCTCGGTGATAAACAAAAGCTGTCCGGTAGAGTCTTTGCTGCGAAAAGCCTTCATTTCATCAAGACTGTAGTCATGCTTTGCGGAAGAATGCTTCTCTTCTTTTTTCTTACCTTCAGAATCCTTTATGTAAACTTCTGCAGCCTGTCCGATGCCGGAATTAAAATCAACGGATATAGATTTGGGCATCATGGAAACTACCGGTGCAAGGGGAACAATATCTTCTGCCTGTGTATCCTCCGGTTCTTCAAGATGAATGCCGATGATGTTTTTTTCGTCGTCATATTCTAAAGAAAGCAAATGCTTCTTTTCCCAATAAATAAGCGCTCTTGTTACATCTTTTTCCGTATGGTTAAACAGGTCGGCTATATCTGAAATGCTGGTAGTCTTATTAGAACTGATTACCCTTAATAAATATAAATAGACTTTTAACTGCGCATCATTAGCATCTTTCATATATTCATCAATGAAGAGATTGGATATTACAGTAGAATCCATATAATTATTTTTGTAAATTGTTAATTGTCCCATTAATAATCACCTGACTTATCATTTTCAATGCCTTAAAGCAATTGAATTATAGCATAAGGAATCAGAAAAAGAAATAGAAAATTTCCAGGAATCCTTGAAAATACTAGGGTTTCCAAGGAATGTGGAAAATGTGGAAAGTGTGGATAATATAAAATTATATTTGTAAAAACCCTTTGATAAAGCTAAAAGAAAAAATGAATTTCATAAAAAACTATCCACAACAGGAGAAGAAAATATCCACAGAAAAGCGGCCCGTTTTAGAAGGCGCTTTTTGTGGATATTGTGGACAATTATTTTTTCAGGAGGTTTTCACCGATTTTAAGCACGTCACCCGCTCCCATAGTTATCAACAAATCACCGTTGATACAATTTTTTAATAAAAATTTTTCGATTTCTTCAAAAGAAGAAAAATAGAAACACTCGTGTCCTCTTTTTTCTATGGCTTCCTTCAGGTTAAGAGAACTGATTCCCAGAGTATCGGTTTCTCTTGCAGCATAAATATCCGCAAGAACGATATGATCGGACAGACTTAAAGCGGCGGCAAATTCATTCATAAATGTCCTGGTACGTGTATAAGTGTGGGGCTGGAACACACACCAAAGAGATTTATGCGGATAATTTTGGGCTGCAGATAAAGTTGCAGTAATTTCTGTGGGATGATGTGCATAATCATCTATTATAGTAACACCATTTAATGTGCCTTTGTATTCAAAGCGTCTGTCTGTCCCGGAAAAGTTTTTGAGCGCAAGAAAAACATTCTCATATTCCAGAGAAAGAAGATCGGACAGGACAAGTGCAGCCATTGCATTGGAAACATTATGTTTACCGGGTACAGAAAGGGAAAAATTCCTGTCCTGCGCGGATTTGCACTTCAGGCTGAAGGAAGGATGTGCAAATTCATCATAACTTATATGATCAGCATAATAATCGCAGTCAGGCGAAAAACCATAGGTAATGATGCGGCAGGAAAGACCTTCTGTAATTTCGTTATAATTTTCAATATCACCGTTGATAATCAGAGTACCATCCTCAGGCAACAATGCGGCGAAAGAATGAAAGGAGTTTCGTATTGCATGAATATCTTTAAAATAATCGAGATGGTCTTCTTCTATATTTAATATAATGCCGATTTTTGGAAAAAAACTTAAAAAACTATCCGTATACTCACAAGCTTCCGTTACAAAATAACCGGAGTTTCCAATTCTGATATTCCCATGAATGGATTTTAAAATTCCACCGATGGACAAAGTTGGGTCCGTATCAGAGTGCAGCAGAATTTCAGAAATCATAGACGTAGTAGTGGTTTTTCCGTGGGTTCCGCTGACGGCAATGGGAATTTCATAATTTTTCATGATCTGTCCTAAAAGCTCAGCGCGGGAAAGACAGGGAATTTCCAGTTTTTTCATGGCAATATATTCAGGATTATCCGGGTGGATAGCACTGGTGTATACTACAAGATCAATGTCAGGGGTAATGTTTTGTGTCTTTTGTCCAATGAAAATGTGTGCGCCTTTCTGCTCTAAGGCGTCTGTCAAAGCAGATTTCTGGGAATCGGAACCGGAGACTTTGAAATTTTCAGTGAGCAGTATTTCGGCAAGACCGCTCATACTGATACCTCCGATACCAATAAAGTATACGTGGATTGGATGTTGGAAATCTATCTGATACATTTTTAAACCTACCTTTGCTAATTAATCCTTCTCATGTATTATACGCATTTCGCAAATAAAAAACAAACAAGAAATTAAATTATTAAAAATGGGAAGAATAAAATCAAAAGATCAAGAATATAATTGACAAATTATGAAAGGGAAATTTGTTGATTTTGCTGATTTGGATGTGCAATCTTACAAAATTTATAATTAATGGTAAAAAAATCTATAAATGAAGTAGAAAATATACACAAAAAATCAAAAATAAATTGAAAATTTTTGTTATAAATATTCACTTTCTGTATATGATGTGTTATACTGGATGTACACAAATCCCATTTTGTGTAAGTAGACTAGGATGAGGTGATGACATGATTAAAAAACCCGTCTTTCGGATTTAGCACTATAATCTTTTGGAGTCTATTTTAATACGAAAT
>CANSUS010000047.1 GCA_947650155.1 uncultured Lachnospiraceae bacterium | reverse complement strand
AGTAAAATCAATGGATTTCAGCACTTTCTGGTAACCTAAAGCGGACACTATTTACACTCTCCGCCTCCTATTCTTCACTATACAATACACCACCGCAGCCAGCGTACTGAAAAACGTCGCCACAATTGCCGGCGCAATGACCGCCGCCGGATTTGCGCTTCCGTACTGGCTCCTGTACGCAATCATATTTACCGGAATAAGCTGCAAAGAAGAAATATTAAGTACAAGAAAAGTACACATTTCATTGCTGGCTTCCCGTACTTTTCCCTTTTCTATATACTGTGCATTCCCTCTTTCCTCCTCCAATTTTGATAATGCTTCCATCGCTTTTAGTCCCGCTGGAGTACATGCCCACCCCAGTCCCAGAATATTAGCAATCATATTGGTAGAAATATATTCCCGTGCTTCATGCCCTTTTGGAATACCAGGAAACAAAAAAGAAATAAACGGTTGAATCCCCTTCGTCAATTTTGCTATTAATCCTGATTTTTGAGCAATTTCCATAAGTCCCATCCAAAGAGCCATAATCCCCAGCGTGGTAATGCACAGAGAAACTGCTTCTCCCGCCGAGTCCATTGCCGCATTTGACAATGCCTCCATATTCCCCGTCAGTGTTCCATATATGATCCCTAAAAGTATCATACCCGCCCAGATATAATTTAACATAATAATCCCCATGCCGCCTTTTACGGCTTAACTTTATCATTTCATTTATATGAATATCCTGATACATATATACAAAACTATAAATAGAAAGAATATACATTTAAAAAAAATAATTCTAATTGTAAACCATTTTTCATTTTTATGGTTGACAATTATTTATTTATATACTAAACTCAATAAATATACAAAACGTCAGCCTATGCTGAAAGGAAAGGAATTATTATCCTATGAAAAATACAAAAACGCTAAACCTGACTATAATCGCTTTAATGACCGCTGTAACCTGTATTCTTGGTCCTTTATCCATCGCCATTCCCATTTCACCTGTCCCTATCTCGTTTACTAACCTTGCAATTTACCTGACTGTAATGATCCTGGGATGGAAAAAAGGCACAATCAGCTATCTGGTCTACCTGCTTATCGGTCTGGTGGGTGTTCCTGTTTTCTCTTCCTTTACCTCCGGTCCCGCCAAATTGTTAGGTCCTACGGGCGGTTACTTGGTAGGATTTATTTTTCTTGCTATAATCAGTGGAATATTTATTGAAAAATTTAATGGAAAAGTTTTAATGTACATTGCAGGTATGATTATTGGCACGATAGTTACATATGCTTTTGGCACTATCTGGCTTGCCTGCCAGGCTCATATGAACTTTACTGCCGCACTCATGGCGGGTGTCATTCCTTACCTTCCCGGTGACGCTGCAAAAATATTGATTTCTGCTATAGTCGGAAATGAAATTCGCAAACGCCTGATTCAAGCAGGTTTCATCGCATCATCAGTCAAAGCGGATACCACCCGCTAATCCATACACAAACCCAAAGAACTTTATTCAATTTTGTGCGCTTAGCAAAGCACACAGACAGGAGTCGATATGAACCTATTGAAATTATCAGATGAAATCATAAATGGAAAACGATTAACCAGAAACGATGACCTCAGCTTCTTTGCCGATGCTGACTTAAATCAGTTATGCGAAGGCGCTGACAAAATACGAAAAGCTTTATGCGGCAGCCATGCAGACCTATGTTCTATTATTAACGGACGCAGCGGCCGGTGCAGTGAAAACTGTAAGTTCTGCGCCCAAAGCGCCCACCACCATACCGGTATCGAGGAATACTCTTTTTTAAATAAAGACACGCTGCTAGAAGACTGCAGAAAGCATGCGGATAAAGGGGTCCACCGCTATTCTATTGTAACGGCCGGCCGCACTCTTGTCGGTAAAGATTTTGAACATGCCTGCGAAGCATACAAAGAAATGCATGAAAAATTCAACATCAGACTCTGTGCTTCTCACGGTTTATTGACAAAGGACGCTTTCCTTGCCCTAAAAGAAAGCGGTGTGGAAATGTACCATGAAAACATTGAAACATCTAAAAGAAATTTCCCGAATATCTGTACCACTCATCATTATGAAGATAAAATAGAAGGCATTCATCTGGCACATGAAGCAGGTCTTTCCGTCTGCTCAGGCGGCATTATTGGCATGGGAGAGACTTTTGAAGACCGGGTGGATATGGCAGTCAGTCTGGCGGAACTCAACGTAGAATCCATTCCTTTAAATGCACTGATTCCTATAAAAGGAACTGCCTTTGAATCCCTTCCTCCTCTGACTGAAGAAGAAATTCTCCGCACAGTCGCCATGTTTCGATACCTGAATCCGACTGCGTATATCCGGCTTGCAGCAGGACGGACTCTGATGAAAAATTCCGGAAAAAAAGCTTTTCTTTCCGGTGCAAACGCTACAATTACCGGTGATATGCTGACAACCTCCGGTAACAATATCGAGCAGGATAAAAAGATGTTAACGGAAATAGGGTACTCCGTTTAGAGTACCCTTCCCCAATCCATCTATGTCGCTTCTTACTGTTCTCACCATTCCATGACACAAGTTCCCCAGGTCAGCCCACCGCCGAATCCTGACATCACAATTTTATCTCCTTTATTTAACAGTCCTTTTTTATTCACTTCATCTAAAAGAATTGGGATGCTTGCTGCCGAAATATTCCCACAGTGATCCAGACTGATCGGAAATTTTTCCATTGAAACATGCAGCCTTTTTGCTACAGACTGTATAATACGGATGTTGGCCTGATGCAGCAGGAAATACTTCACATCCTCTGCCCTGATCTGTGCTTTTTCAAGAACTCTTTCTATGGATGCAGGTACTGTCGTTACTGCAAATTTATAAACTTCCTGCCCATCCATGTGTACATAATCAAGTCCTGTCTCATTTTGTACAAGAGGATTATGATTCGCCCTGCTCTTGCAGGCGAGCACACTTCCCCTCGCGCCGTCCGATCCCTGTTCAAATCCCAGAATTCCTTCCTGCCCCATGCCCATTACTGCTGCGCCCGCACCGTCGCCAAACAAAACGCAGGTACTTCTGTCATTCCAGTCCATAATTCTTGACAGTGTTTCAGCGCCTATTACCAATGCATTCCTGTAAATGCCGCTCTGCAAATAGGCATATGCCGAATGCATGGCAAACATAAATCCCGAACATGCCGCGTTAATATCATACGCCACTGCACTGTCTGCTCCAATTGCTGCCTGCACTTCACATGCAGTAGACGGTGTAATCTCATCTCCCGTAATGGTTCCTACAATAATCAGATCCAGTTCCGATGCCTGTATTCCTGCGTCTAATAGCGCACTTTTAGCTGCCAGCACGGACATTTTTGTGGTACCTTCCGTTTTTACCAAATGTCTTGACCTTATCCCTGTCCGGCTGCTGATCCATTCATCAGAAGTATCCATTATTGTTGATAAAAAATCATTTGTCACCACATTTTCCGGAAGGAAACTTCCCGTTCCCAATATTTTAACGGACATATTTTTTCCTCCTCTCTGAAAATTCCATCATGCAAACTCCTGCATAATATCGTGTACCGTCTCTATTTTATCTGCTCTCCACGCATTTTCCCCACAGAAAATAAGTCCGTTATCCACGTCTCCCTTAACGGCATTTACCAGGGCGTCTGTGATACAATACGGCGTCTCCTCCGGTTTACATGTCTGCACACATAAGTGACATCTGCCATGAGGAATTTTTCCTTCCGCAGTACGTTTGATAAATGCATTCTTAATAGCACGCCCGGGCATCCCTACCGGACTTTTTACAATCACAATATCCTCTTTTCCTGCTTCCAAATAAGCCTGTTTATATGCGTCTGAAGCATCACATTCCGGCGTTGTTACAAAACGGGTTGCAATCTGCACTCCTTTTGCTCCCAGAGAAAGCGCATGCTCCAGATCTTCCTTTGAATAGATCCCGCCTGCTACTACAACGGGAATCTCGTCTGCCCCCTGCCCTTTTGCGAACCCATTCACTTCCTCAATGATATGGCGGATTTCTGTATCATAATCCAGTTCCTCTATATGCGCAAGCTGTTCTTTTGAAAATCCCAGGTGTCCTCCTGCTTTCGGTCCCTCAATAACAACCAGATCCGGCAGACGATCATATTTTTTTAACCAATAGCGGCAAATGACCTGCGCCGATTTTACGCTGGAAACAATTGGCGCAATTTTTGTCTTTGCATTTTTAACGAGTTCCGGAAGTGTCATAGGAAGACCTGCACCAGAAATAATCAAATCCACTCCGGCTTTTACAGCCGCTTTTACATAATCTTCATAGCGCCTGGTGGCTACCATAATGTTGACACCGATAATACCGCCTTTTGCCTTTTCCTTTGCTTTTTTTATTTCTGTTCCAATTGCTTTCAAATTGGTCTCAATCGGATGTTCGTCGAAATCCGGCTCCCTGTATCCAATCTGCGCAGTAGAAATTACTCCGACTCCGCCTTCCGCCGCAACTGCGCCTGCCAGTCCTGAAAGGCTGACTCCAACGCCCATTCCCCCCTGAATCACCGGAATTGTAGCAATTAAATCTCCTATTACCAACGGCTCTGTTTTCATTTGTCATCTCCAATTGCAAAAGTAAGCTCTGCCTGCGTCACTAATTTATCACCCACATATGCCTTTGCACTGCCCACACCAATCGGGCCTTTCATTTTTATAATTTCCGTCTCTAAACGCAATACATCTCCCGGCACAACCTTTCCCTTAAATTTCGCAGAATTAATTGCACCAAAATAAGCCGTTTTTCCTTTAAATTCAGGCTGGCTTAATATTGCCACCGCTCCGACCTGTGCCAGCGCTTCCACGATAAGCACTCCGGGCATAACCGGTTCCATTGGAAAATGGCCCGCAAAAAACGGCTCATTATAAGAAACACACTTTCTCCCTACGGCCCTTTTTCCCTCTTCTAATTCCTCTATTGTATCAATCAGCAAAAACGGCTGCCTGTGAGGAATAATTTCCATAATCTGCTTTGTATTTAAAACTGACATCTCTTTACTCCGTTTCTGTCTTAACTCTTAATTTTCCTTATATTTCTTAATCAAAATGCAGGCGTTATGTCCGCCAAATCCAAGAGAATTTGACATCGCATATTCAAACTCTCCTGTTACTGCCTCTTTACAATAATCCAAATCACATTCTTCATCCGGCACTTTATAACCGACAGTAGGGTGAATATATCCTTCTTCCAGTTCTTTTACGCAAGTCACAAATTCCACTGCGCCTGCTGCCCCCAAAAGATGACCTATCATGGATTTTGTCGAATTAATTTTTATATTTTCCGCCTGCTTTCCAAAAGCGAGTTTGATTGCCCTTGTTTCAAACAAGTCATTATGATGGGTACTGGTGCCATGCGCATTAATATAGGTAATCTGCTCTGGAAAAACTCCTGCGTCCTCCATAGCAAACTCCATAGCTTTTGCCGCACCGGAACCATCCTCCGCCGGAGAAGTAATATGGTAGGCATCTGATGTACAGCCATACCCGGCTACCTCTGCATAAATTCTGGCGCCTCTTTTTTTCGCATGCTCTAACTCTTCCAAAACCACGATGCCAGAGCCTTCCCCCATTACAAATCCACTGCGCTCCTTATCAAACGGTATCGAACATCTTTCCGGATCGTCCGAAGAAGTCAGCGCTGTAAGCGCCGCAAAACCTGCCACACCGATCGGCGTTATGCTGCTTTCTGTTCCTCCTGCTATCATCACATCCGCTTCTCCATACTGAATAGCCCTAAATGCTTCTCCGATGGAGTTCGTACCCGTAGCACAGGCAGTTACAACATTAATGTTTTTCCCTTTTAATCCGAACTGAATAGATACATTTCCCGCTGCCATATTACAGATCATCAAAGGGACAAGAAGAGGATTTACTTTATTGGGTCCTTTTTCTAAAAGTTTACTGTGTTCCCTTTCCATTGCCTGCAAAGAACCAATGCCGGAACCTACGGAAACGCCTACCTTATAGGCATCTTCTTTTTCCATATCGAGTCCCGCGTCTTCCATTGCTTCCTTTGTTGCAACCACTGCATATTGGCAAAAGAGTTCCATTCTTTTTGCCGCTTTGAAGTCCATATAATTTTTACCTTCAAATCCTTTTACTTCCGCTGCAACATGACATTTATATTCAGAAGCGTCAAATTTACTGATCACTCCAAATCCTGTTTCTTCCTGCTTTACACTGTTCCAAAATTCCTCTACATTCAGTCCGATCGGAGTAATTGCTCCCATTCCGGTTACTACTACACGTCTGCTCATTTTTACCATACCTTTCTATGTACTATATCGCCATTCCGCCGTCTACGGAAATGACCTGCCCTGTAATATAAGCTGCCTTATCGCTTGCAAGAAATGCTACTGTTTCTGCAATTTCCCTGGGCTGCCCTACACGTTTTAATGGAATTTGATTTATCGTTGCTTCTTTGGCGCTCTCACTCATTGCCTGTGTCATATCGGTATCAATAAATCCGGGAGCCACTGCATTTACGGTTATATTTCTGCTTGCAAGTTCTCTCGCCACACTTTTGGTCAGTCCAATCACTCCGGCTTTAGAAGCTGCATAATTTGCCTGTCCCGCATTTCCAAGCACCCCGGAAACAGAAGAAAGATTTATGATCCTTCCGCCTCTCTGCTTTAAAAACGCCCGATACATGCATTTTATCGTATGAAAAGTTCCCTTTAGATTTGTATCGATTACCGCGTCAAAATCCTCTTCACTGATCTTCATCAGCAGATTATCTTTCGTAATTCCTGCATTATTTACCAGAATATCAATATGACCAAATTTAGCAAGCATGGAATCTATCATTTCTTTACAGGCCTCTTCGTCTGCCACGGAACATTGCACACATTCCGCCGTACCGCCTTTCTGTCTGATCTCGGAAACTACTTCTTCCGCCTTTTCCTTTGAACCGTTATAATTTACAATGACAGCGGCCCCATATTCTGACAATGTCAAGGCAATCTCTCTGCCAATCCCCCTGCCTGCTCCTGTAACAAGTGCAACTTTTCCACTTAACATTCCTACAACCATACCTTTCTCTTAAACCAGTGTATCCAGTTTATCCAAGTCTTCTAATTTTTCTATATTTATAACCGTTACTTCTTTATTAATTTTTCGCATAAAACCAGCTAAAGTCTTCCCGGGTCCAATCTCAATAAATTTGGTTACTCCGTCCTTTATCATTCTTTCCACACTCTGCTGCCAGCGGACGGAAGAAGCTACCTGACGGGATAACAGCCCCTTTACCTGGTCTTTATCTGTCACATAATCAGCAGTTACATTCGCAAGATAGGGAATCTTTATTTCATGAACCGTAACGTCTGCGAGCACCTCGCTTAACTTTTCACCCGCACCTGCAAGTAAAGGGGAATGGAATGGTCCGCTGACTTTTAATGGAACACATCTTTTTGCACCTGCATTGGAAAGTGCTTCCGCCGCCTTTGCTACAGCATTTTCTTCCCCTGTAATTACAGTCTGTCCCGGACAGTTATAGTTGGCTACACTGACCTGTCCCGGCGTCTCTTCACATACCTTTTCTATGGTTTCTGTATCCAATCCCAATACTGCGCTCATGGCGCCTCCACTTGGATATGCTTCCTGCATGAAGATTCCACGCTTTCTAATCACACGGAACAAATCCGCTTCTTCCATAACTCCTGAAGCAAGCAGCGCACCATATTCTCCCAGACTTAATCCTGCTGTCACATCCGGTTTCACTCCCTTATCTGTCACAGCATGATACATAGCTGCTTCCGCTGCAAGCATGGCAATCTGCGTATATTCCGTAATATTGATATTTTCATTTTCTTCAAACATAAGCGCTTCCATGTCAAGACCGCTTACTTCCCCTGCCAGCTGAATTGTCTGACGGCACGCTGGTACCGCATCGTAAAAATCCTTGCACATACCGACATACTGCGCCCCCTGTCCGGGGAATATAAATGCTGTTTTTCCCATATGACTAACCATACCTTTCTTATAATATCTAATTTTTTTACTAATACTTCCAATATTTATTTGAAATTCAAAGTATTAAGACGAGAAATTGCTGCCGCACAAATTCATGCAGCAGCCTGGTAGATCATTTTGAACACTTTCTAGTTTATATGTAAAAGCTCCCCGGCCTCTTTCATGATTTCCTGAATCATCTCTTCACAGGTCTGCTCTTTCTTGATCAACCCTGCAATCTGTCCTGCCATAACAGTTCCGTTCACTACATCCCCGTCCATAACAGCTTTTCGCAGGGAACCAAGCGTTAAATACTCCAGCTCTTCAAAAGATGCGCCTTCCTTCTCCATTTTCAGATACTCCCTTGTCATTTTATTCCGAATCTGACGAATCGGATGACCAAAGCTTGCACCCGTAATTTCTGAATCTATATCTTTTGCTTTTAAAACGCGCTCTTTAAAATTCACATGAGTAATTGCTTCTTTTGCTACAGTAAAACGAGTCCCCATCTGAACTGCCTCTGCGCCAAGCATCATAGCAGCCGCAAATCCTCTTCCATCACCAACACCGCCTGCTGCAATAACCGGAATTTCTACTGCGTCTACTACCTGTGGTACTAAAGTCATAGTAGTTGCCGCCCCAATATGTCCGCCTGATTCCATTCCTTCTGCCACTACAGCATCTGCACCTACACGTTCCATCATCTTGGCAAGCGCCACGCTTGCTACCACCGGAATGACTTTCACTCCTGCTTCTTTCCACATTGCCATGTATTTTCCCGGATTACCGGCGCCTGTAGTAACTACCTTAACGCCTTCCTCCACAACAATCTTCGCCACATCGTCCGCATTGGGATTTAACAGCATAACATTGACGCCAAATGGTTTATCCGTCAGTTTTTTAGCTTCCTTAATCTGTTCTCTTACAACTTCAGGAGGCGCGCTCGCTGCACCGATCAGACCAAGTCCTCCGGCATTCGCAACAGCCGCTGCCAAATGATAATCTGCTACCCATGCCATCCCCCCTTGGATAATGGGATATTCTATTCCAAGTAAATCGGTTACCCTTGTATTCATTTATGCTTCCACACCTTTATTTTTCATATATTCAATAATAGCTCCAACTGTAGTAATCTGCTCCAGATCTTCAGAAGGAATCTCTATTCCGTATTCTTCTTCAAACGCCATAACAAGTTCAAATAAATCGAGGGAGTCTGCACCCAAGTCGTCTTTAAAAGAAGAACTTTCTGTAATCTCTACTCCGTCTAAATTTAACTGTTCCTGAATGATTTCTTTTACTCTTTCTAACATCGTTTTTCTCCTTATCTATTGATCATTATTATTACTTTGATATTCAAAGTATATGTGGACTTCTTTATTTTGTCAACCATTATTTTTTATATCTGAAGACAAAAATTATACCTTTCACTGCTTCGCGCTCATTTTTTCTCTTTTTTCTCCGATATATTCCATATAACAGATAATAATTATTAAAAACACAAGGATGTGATTTTATGTACACAGTCATGAGGACAGGATATGTGGGCCCCTATCAGAATACGACCAATAAATCTTCCAAATATAGAGAAAAGAAAAATGAAGAAACGGATGCATCTTTGATTGCAAATGAATCAGAAGAAGAAAATGATATTCCAACATTGCAGGAGCAAAAAGAGCAGGATAATGGAAAAGGCGCTTACGACTTTTATAAAGAAGAGACGGATCAGACAAATGCCATGAAAGAATTTATTGAGCGCATGAAGGAAACCGCCGCCGCTTTTCAGGAAGCTCGTGAAAAATCCGGCAAGACAAACCTTTATGACGCAACAATGGATTTAATGCTGATTGCAAATGCTGAAAAGGAGCCGGCGCTTAGAGCCATACATGCAAAACTTTTATTTAAATCCAGAGCAATACGGACAACAACCGGCGCTGATTCTGATGCGATACGAATTGCACTCCGAAAAATCGGCAAAGTAATCGGTAAGACAAAATCTAAAATCAAAAAACTTCAAAAAGAAGAACTTCTGGAGAAAAAGCGGAAAAAAGCCGAGATCGAAAAGCGAAGAAAAATGGCGGAAGAACTGCAAAAAGAACTGGATCGCAAACGAAAAATCCGGAAAAATCGTGAACGTCAGGACGTAGAAGAAAGCAAGATGGGAATGGGAGCGAATTATGGAGGCGAGCCTTCCAGGTTTTCACCTGCACCGGAAATAGATTCCGGTATTACTGCTGGCGCTTCCGGGGATATCCTGTCTCAGGTGGAAGGCGTAGATATGTCTCCCGTAAGCGTCGGCGGCGCAGAAATTGCAGCAGGAAGCGCTGTTGCAGCGGAAGCCTCATTAGGAACTTCCGTAGACGTATTTTTATAAGATCTTTTATCCGGGTATCAATAAGAACTCTAAATGACCTGCAGGCATATACGCTTGCAGGTCATTTGATATCAGAAATACTTGTAACGTTTATTGCGTCTGATTTTTTATCAGATACTGATATATATCTCTTTTGCTGACTCCCCTGTCCTTTGCCACTGTTTTCATAGCCTCTTTATAATCTATTCCCTGTCCTTCATAGTATGCCATATGTTCTTCAATACTCATTTCCTGCCATTTATTTTCTCTTTCCTGTCTTTTCTTTTCAAGCCCTTTTCCTTCCAGTACAAGTACATACTCCCCTCTGGGTTCTTCTTCTTCATAATATTGTAATGCCGCCGTAAGTGTTGTCGGCATCACCGTTTCAAACTTCTTTGTAAGTTCCCGGCAAAGCGTAATCCGGCGTTCTCCCAGTGCCTGATGAAGTTCCCCTAATGTACTTTTTAAATGATGGGGCGCTTCATACAAAATAACCGTCCTGCTTTCCTCTTGCAGCTCGTTCAATATTTCCTCCTTCTCTTTCTTATCTGTCGGAAGAAATCCTTCAAAACAGAATCTTCTTGTAGCAAGTCCCGAAAGTGTAAGCGCTGTAATGCATGCAGAAGCCCCGGGAAGAGAAGTAACTCTGATTCCCTGTTCATGGCACATCTTTACAAGTACCTCCCCGGGATCGGAAATTGCCGGCGTGCCCGCATCTGTAATCAACGCGACATCCTTACCTTCCTGCATCTGCCGTATCAGTTCCCTGGCCTTATCGACTTTATTATATTCATGGTAACTTGTCATCGGTGTATGAATCTCAAAATAATTCAATAATTTCATACTGTTACGTGTGTCTTCCGCCGCAATTAAATCTACTTCCTGAAGGGTTTCCACAACACGCGGCGTCATATCCTTTAAATTTCCAATCGGTGTCGCACATAAAAACAACATGCCTGAAATATACTTTTCCTGCATTCAATCCTCCTGTAAATTTCTGTTAGTTTCCACTTACTGTACTTATATTCTCTGCCTGTTCCGCATCCCATTTTTCCCGTTCCGCATCTGCTTCCTCATCTGTAAGCAGACTGTCCCTTTGATAATTCACTGCCGCATTCCACAAAATCCATTCCTCATATCCTGCGTCATATGCGCCCTTTATTTGATCCCTTATCTGTTCACGCCCATAGCTGATATGCCCCGATACCCAGCCTGCTGTAAAGCTTTGCAGCCAGACCCGCACCCTTGCCCGTTTTTCTTCGGGTATACTGCCCAGCACTTCTGCCGAGGAGTTCATTGCTGCCTGAATCGTTCGATAAGGTTCTGCATCCGGTATTGAAATACCATATGCACCGTTCGTATAATGTGAAGGATATACCATAGGACAGATATAATCCAGACGCTGTGCCATCTGTACATAATCCTGCCCTACAATCGCCTGGTCGGTTTCATTATCAATCACTGTTCCAAAGACATCCGCCGCTACAAATACCCCAAGCGGAGACAACGTCTCGTATGCATATTCTGTAAACTGTGTAATAATTTCAATTTTACTTATGGTTTCGGCTTCCGGTCCAAAATAAGTTTCCCCTGCTTTCAGATCTGTCGAAAACCGGATATAATCAAACTGTATCTCATCAAACCCTGATTCCGCTGCTCCTTTAGCGACTTCCATCAGATAGTCCCACACTTCTTTCTTATAGGGGTTCACCCAGGCAAGCCCGTTTTTATCCCGAAAAGTTTCCCCCGTCAGTGTCTTCACTGCAAGCTCGGGCTTCTTTTCTGCAAGATAAGGATCTCTGAATGCCACGATCCTGGCAATCAGATAAATATTCTTTTCCTTACATTTTTTAATCAATTCATCAATATCACGAATATATCCAATGCCGGCATCTATCTCCAATACCGTGTCTGTCTGCATTTTATACGTAATTCTGCCGTCGTCGTTTTTCACGTCAATTACCAAAGTATTCAGTTCCGTCTCATCTACCAGCGCAATCAGATCGTCCATCTTTGCATGCCCTGCAATGGGACCGCTCACATAAATCCCTTTTACTTTCACGGGTTCTCTTCTGGAAATAATTTCCTCCTCTTCTTCTGTCTCATTCACTGCCTCTGAAATCTCATTCTCCTCAGACATGCTTTCCTCTTCGGCTGTTCCCTGTAATGTGCTTTCTTCTGTTTCCCCTTCATGTGTCAGCGCCTCCTGCCAATTTCCCGACACATGTTCTCCAATTGTCTGGACATCCTCCTTCCCGCATCCACATATCCCCAAAACAATCATCCCCAATAATATTACCCTGAAATAACGCCACCATTTTTTCATAACACATCTCCTCTGTAGCAGTGCCAGGCGCTAATTGCTTGGATTTTTCTGCTTCTCCTTTTCACTCCTCAATATCCATACACATCATATATCTCTTCCGTATAAATTCCCTTTTCCTTATACACAATCAATGGTTTTTCCACCGTCATTCTGGATCTCCCTCCCCGATTTGCTTCAATCAGCACCATATTCGGTTCTTTATCTACGAATGGATAAACCAGCCGCATCCGTTTCGGTTCCAGTTTATACTTCGTCAGTATAACCATGATTTCCGCCAACCGGAATGGTCTGTGTATCATAAAAAAGTTTCCTCCCGGTTTTAGTACTTTTGCAGCCTGACTGACTACATCTTCCAGTGAACAAAGGATTTCATGCCTTGCTATTGCTTTTGGTGCATCAGGATTTGCAATACCATGCTTTCCAATCATATAAGGAGGGTTGCAGGTCACAACGTCAAAAGAGGCACCCCCGAATATCTGTCCTGCCTCTTTAATATCACCTTCTACAATATTGATTTTTTCTTCCAACCCGTTCAGGAGTACGCTCCTTCTTGCCATATCAGCGCTTTCCTCCTGTATTTCCAGACCGGTAAGATGATCTGCCTGCGTTTTGGCTTCCATAAGAATCGGAATGATTCCTGTCCCTGTTCCAAGATCTAACACTTTCTCTCCCTGTCCTGCCCTTGCAAAACCGGAAAGAAGTACCGCATCCATGCCAAAACAGAATTTTTCCGGGTTTTGGATAATGCGGTATCCGTTTCTTTGCAGTTCGTCCAGTCTTTCGTTTTCTTTCAGAAAAGATCTAGTTGTCATCTAACTTGGATTTTCCTTCCTGCTTCTCTAATTTTTCCAACTCTCTCAGTTCTGCATCCGATACGTCCATCTTCTGGTTTTTATTATGTCTGCGCTTGAACCTGAGCTGATCTGCTTTATATTCATGAATCTCTTTTTCATCATTAATTTCCACAATTACTTTTACTAACTGCCTGAGTACATTTACACTTTGCACTTCACCTTTTAACCCGTCATCCGTAGTTACATGATCTCCCACATTCGGCAGCTTGCGGTTCAATTCCTCATAGGTCTCTTCCTCATGTTTTAAGCAGCACATTAACCTGCCGCACACACCGGAAATTTTAGTAGGATTTAAGGATAAATTCTGTTCCTTTGCCATTTTAATGGATACAGGTACAAATTCAGAAAGATGAGTATGACAGCAGAGCGGTCTTCCGCAAATACCAATCCCTCCTAAAATTTTCGTTTCGTCCCTGACGCCAATCTGGCGCAGCTCAATTCTTGTCTTAAAAACAGACGCCAGATCTTTTACCAACTCACGAAAATCAATTCGCCCGTCAGCCGTAAAATAAAACAGTACTTTATTATTATCAAAAGTATATTCCGCATCAATTAATTTCATTTCCAGATTATGCTTTTTTATTTTTTCCAGACAGATCTTAAATGCCTCTTTTTCTTTTATCTTATTGACTTCTTCCTGTTCTTTGTCTTTCTGTGTTGCAATTCGCAGTACCGGCTTTAACGGCTGTATTACTTTTTCGTCTTCTATCTCTTTAGGAGCGCTGACAACAGTTCCAAACTCAATTCCCCGTGCCGTTTCTACAATAACAAAATCTCCTTTTTTAATATCCAGCTTCAGCGGATCAAAAAAATAAATTTTCCCCGCAGTACGAAATCTAACTCCTATCACTTTTGTCATCTATAACCTCCACGTTTCATAATCCTTTAAAGCATTATGAATTTTCTTTGATCGTAAGCAGCAAAAGCTCCATCGTCAGATCAAAATTAACATTTGCATTCAAACGATTTTTCGCTTTATCCAGTGCCTGAATGATCTTCTCAATTCCCTCATAGGCAGACCGGTGCGCCACTTTTCTAATATACTGTATTTCTCCTCTGAAAATCAAGTGGTTCGCATCATTTGTTGCCTTAAACAGCAAGACGTCCCGATACCATATGGAAAGGATATCCAGATAGTCGTTTACATCAAATTTATAATCGTTTATTTTTTTAATTGCAGCGACAATCTCACTGATTTCCATATCATTAATATATTTTAAAAGAGTAATCGCTTCTTCCTTAATATTATCAAATTCTTCACTGGAAGCCAGTAATTTTGCCTTTCCCACATTTCCTCTTGCAAATGCAACGCATACATCCGCTTTATAATCAGGAATCTGCACAGTTTCCATCAAGAATTTTTTTACCAGTTCATCTTTTACCGGTTTCATATTCAGTACGACACAACGGCTTAAAATAGTTGGCAGCAATGCGTTCACATTCGTTGTCAAAATAAGAATAACCGCATATTCCGGTGGTTCTTCCAATGTCTTTAAAAGCGCATTCTGCGCCTGTACCGTCATTTTTTCGCCCTCGTTCATAATATAAATCTTCCGAGGGCTGCTATAAGGTTTAATTGCAATATCACCGTTAATCTGGCTTCGTATATCCTCTACTCCGATTGTGTTAGGCTTTTCGTGCGTTACTTTAATAATGTCCGGCTGATTGCCTGAAAGCGCCTGTTTACAGGAATGACATTCCTGGCATGGTTCTGTCCCCCGTTTTTCACACTGCAATGCCATTGCAAATACATGCGCAATAAATTCCTTTCCTGCACACCTTTCCCCATTGATTATATATGCATGTGAAACTTTATTTTCAGCAATCGCATTCTGTAAATGTTTCCTGATCTGTTCCTGTCCTATAATATCCGAAAATCCTGCCATGTCCGAACCCCCCGTTTTTTTATTTTTCTTAAGTAAAAATATCTAAAAGCAATCCCCTGATTTCCCCGATTTTATTTAAAATCGCAATATTATCCTGCTCGTCTTTTACAAGTTCCTGTGCCAGCTCATCTAAATTTTCATCAATCAGTCTTATAATACCATATACTCTGTGCCTGCCCTTACGGTCCAGGAAGTTTTCTCTGGAAAAGGAATGAGAACGATTGACAATCTCATTTAAAAAATCTTTAATCAGTCCTCTGTATTTTTTCATGTCCTTAATATCTTTTTTCTTCGAGATCTTTTCCCCCTGCATGGTGATCTCTTCCATAAGACTCGTTAGCCTCGTCTGAAGTTCCTGCTCTTCGATATGACTGACAAGCGTAAACTTGAAAGTACCGTCTGTCGGCTGTGCCTGTGTGGTCTGCTGCACCTGTGCAGGCTGTTGTATCTGATTTACTCTAATGTCCATTGATTCATCCCCTTCCCATACCTGCCCGCAGGCGCTTTTTTACCGTTTCAGATTCATTTATAAGTTCCTTTTTAAATATAACATAATTTCCTGTAAACATTCCTGTAAATCATTGTTAACAAATTTTTTTGTAATGCCGGCTTCTTTTAATTTTTCTTCGCTGAAATCTTCTTCATCGGCCAGAAACCGCCTGCACATCTCATTATATCTTGGATGATCCTGCGCCTTTTCTCTGTCAAGTACTCGTTGTAATCTTATCCCGTCATCCAGTTCGATCATGACAGGAATCATGTTATCCTCTCCAAAAAATTCCCTTGTCTTAATAAAAGATTCCAACGTTCCAATCATAAGATAATTATTATTTTCAAGGTCGATCTGCTCGTCTTTTACAGTAAAATAACGCCACATTCCCATACAGGTATGATAGGCACGGTCTTCGATCAACTGCCCTTTTTCTCTAAATTTTAAAAATCCCTCTTCGTCTGTAAAAAAATATTCCACCCCATCCGTTTCTCCCGACCGGATCGGTCTGGTCGTATAAAGAATAATCTTCTGAAGTCTGATATCTTTATTTTCCAATACCTGTTTATATATCGTGTCCTTACCCGCTCCGCTCTTTCCCATCAGGTATACAATCTTTCCCAACTACTTCTCCTCTTCGGTGTAACAGACCGCACAGCGTACAGCACGTTTCCACCCCTTCACTTTCTCTTTCCTCTTCTCTTCAGACATAGCAGGCATAAAAGTTTTGGAAAGCGCCCAATTTTCCCGGACTTCCTCCGTATCCTTCCAAAATCCTACGGCAATCCCTGCAAGATAAGCCGCTCCTAACGCCGTTGTTTCTATACATTCAGGACGAAGTACCGCTTCTGATAAAATATCAGCCTGAAACTGCATTAAAAAGTCGTTGGCGCTGGCGCCGCCATCCACCTTTAAACTCTTTAAAGCAATGCCTGAATCCTTCTGCATCGCCTCTATTACTTCATAAGTCTGAAACGCCAGGGATTCCAAAGTAGCACGTATTACATGCTCTTTCTTTGTTCCTCTTGTCAATCCGACCATCATGCCCCTTGCATAAGGATTCCAATAAGGCGCGCCAAGTCCTGTAAATGCCGGCACTACATAAACTCCGTCCGTATCCTCCACCGCTTCGGCATACTCCTGCGACTGGGCTGAATTCTTTATCATACGCATCTCATCCCTGAGCCATTGCACTGCTGCTCCTGCTACAAACACGCTGCCCTCTAATGCATAACACACCTTCTCATCCGTACTTGCTGCGATTGTCGTCAACAGTCCGTTTTCTGACCTGATCGCCTTCTCCCCCGTATTCATCAAAAGGAAACATCCCGTTCCATATGTATTTTTGGTTTCCCCTTCCTCAAAACAGCATTGTCCAAACAATGCCGCCTGCTGGTCACCTGCCGCACCGGAAATCGGAATCTCCCCTCCGATCACCGTCTCATCCGTCGTCCCATAAAGACAGCTTGACGGTTTTACTTCCGGCAGCATGCATTCAGGAATAGAAAGCTCCTTTAATATTTCGTCATCCCATTGTCTTTTATGAATATCAAACAACATGGTTCTTGAAGCATTTGTATAATCTGTAACAAAGACCTTTCCTTTCGTCAGGTTCCAAATCAGCCATGTATCGACCGTTCCAAATAAAAGTTCACCTGCCTGCGCCCGTTTTCTTGCGCCTTCCACATGATCCAGTATCCATTTGATTTTGGTTCCGCTAAAATATGCATCGGGAATCAGACCTGTCTTTTCTTTAATTACTTTATCGAAACCCTTTTCTGTCAGTTCATTTATCATATCCGCCGTTCTTCTGCACTGCCATACAATCGCATTATAAATTGGTTTTCCAGTCTTCTTATCCCACACAATCGTAGTTTCACGCTGATTGGTAATTCCGATCGTCGCAATCTGCGATGCGTCCACACCGATCTTTCCCATTGCCTCTACCGCTACGCTCAACTGTGAAGACCATATTTCCAACGGGTCATGCTCTACCCATCCCGGCTGGGGATAGATCTGGGTAAACTCTTTCTGCGCCGAAGAACATATTTTTCCTGCCTTATCAAAAAGAATGCACCGGGAACTTGTCGTTCCCTGGTCAAATGCCATTACATATTTTTCCATAGTCGTCTCCTGATTGTATTAATCCACATCGATCACCCGGATCATATTTGTAGTGCCGGATATTCCAAGCGGAACCCCTGCTGTCAATACGACACGGTCGCCTGTTTTTATATATCCTGCCTCCTTACATACTTTGACCGCTTCCTCAAATAATGCCTCTTCTGTCTCCTCTTTTTTCATTAAAAGCGGTGCGATACCCCAGCACAAATTAAGCTGCCTGCATACCTGTGGATTCACGCTGCACCCGATTACCGGACAATCCGGTTTATAACGTGATACCATTTCCGCCGTAAATCCTGACATGGTAACCGTAATAATTGCCGCCGCTTTTAATTCCATAGCTGTAGAACATGTCGCATAAGATATCCCTGTCGTTGTATCCACATCCTCAGGAAGAGTCCGTTTTCTCAGTCTTCCTTTATAATCGATATCCTGTTCCGCTCTTTCTGCAATCTTCGCCATAGTCCTTACCGCCTCTACGGGATAAAGACCTGCAGCGCTCTCCCCGGAAAGCATAATTGCTGTCGTTCCATCATAAATAGCATTTGCAATATCCGTTACTTCCGCTCTGGTCGGTCTGGGATTCTTAATCATGGATTCCAGCATCTGCGTTGCGGTAATCACATGCTTTCCCTGGGCTTCTGCCATATGAATCATTCGTTTCTGTAAAACAGGAACTTCCTCCATTGGAATTTCCACTCCCATATCGCCACGGGCTACCATAATTCCGTCGGAAACGTTTAATATTTCTTCCAGATTTTTTATACCCTGCATATTTTCAATCTTCGCAATAATTTTCATCTTACTGCCGTGTTCATCCAAGATTGCCCTGATCTGTAAAATATCCTCCTTCGACCTTGCAAAAGAACAGGCAATGAAATCAAATCCCATTTCAATACCAAAAAGAATATCGCTTTTATCCACTTCACTGATATACGGCATGGAAAGAACAGCCCCTGGAACATTCACGCCCTTATGGTTGGATATCGGTCCTCCGTTAATCACTTTACATATGATTTCCGTACCCTCTATTTTTTCTACCACCATTTCAATTAATCCGTCGTCAATTAAAATGGTCACTCCTTCTTTAATATCATTCACCAAATTTTTATAAGTAATGGAAACCCTTTGGGAAGTGCCTAATATCTCCTCCGTCGTCAATATAAAAGTCTGTCCTGCTTCTAACTGCGCCTTTCCATTCTCAATATCTCTTAAACGAATCTCCGGCCCTTTTGTATCCAGCATGGTAGCGACAGGAAGCTGTAATTCGCTGCTTGCCGTTAAAACATTTTCCAGCTTTTTCTTCTGTACTTCATGCGTTCCGTGAGAAAAATTGAACCTTGCCACATTCATTCCTGCTGACATCAACCCTTTTAATTTTTCTACGCTTTCACAAGCTGGTCCAATGGTACAAATAATTTTTGTTTTACGCATTTTTCCTCCATTCTTCGCCTCTTATATGGCATCCCTTTATTGGGTATTATTTTTTAACTTCTTGTCCTTCCGCCTGCGGCGGTACAAATAACTTCCATTTTTTCATTCAATCCCTGTATGGTCAATTTATGCCTTCTAAAGTCTCTTATTCGGGAAATGATCTCTTCATCATAAATTTCTCCCGGTACAATCACCGGAATTCCCGGCGGATATAAATTTACAAAATCAGCCGCTGTCCTTCCTCTGCTCTCCATGAGATTTACCCATTCCTTCTCTCCATCCATAGCTTCTGTCAGCTTACACGAAATTTCAGGACAGGTATTTTTCACTCCGGCATTCTTTGCCGTTATACAAGATTTTCTTTCGGCTTGTCTGTCCAGCTCCAATATCGCTTTGGTAAGTCTTTCATATCCCTCTTTTGTATCCATGATTGTGAACATAGCCAGCACATAACTGTCCGCCGCCATTTCAAGCTGTAAATGATATTTGTGAAGAAGTATATCATATAATTGCTGCCCGCTCCACTTTGTCGCAATTGTGGATATTACAAGCTTTCCCACATCAAAATCTTTCATACCCTCCTGTACAATATCCTGCCGTCTCATAATACGAAAAACCTGACACTGTTCCAGTTTTCCAAGCATTTCTTCCCAATATTCATACATTCGATTAAAAAGCTTTTCTTTATCCTTTTCAATGATATCAAAACACAATTCCATTCCTGCCATAAGCGGATAGGACGGACTGCTGCTTTGATATATACTTAAATACCGTCTCAGCCTGTTTCTATCTACCAGATTCCCCGACACATGCAGTAACGCCGTCTGTGTCGGAGACGGCAGCGTCTTATGCAGACTATGAATTACAAGATCTGCACCCGCACTTACCGCGCTTTCAGGAAATTTCTCAGAAAAACCCAGATGCGCCCCATGCGCCTCGTCTACAATAACCGGTATACGATAATTATGCACCGTTTCCACAATTTTTTCTACATCGGAAATAATCCCTTCATAAGTAGGGCTTGTAATCACCACCGCCGCAATTCCTTCCTCCGTTTCCAGTCTCTGTCTGACATCTTCGGAACTAACTCCCATTGCTATCTCAAACCGGTCCGATAATTTAGGATATAAATATCCGATTTCACAATTTCTAAGGTAAGCGGCGTGATATACAGACTTATGGCAGTTACGGACAATTAATATTTTTCCGCCGGTTTCCACTACACAGGAAACTGCGCTTAAAATACCCGCCGTACTGCCATTAATCAAAAAAAAAGTCTCATCAGATCCATATAACCTGTTGATCCTCTTTTCGCATTCCAACAGGATACCATCCGCCTGATGCAGATTATCAAAACCATCTATTTCCGTAATATCTATGTTATAGTATTCTTCTAACGGCTGACCTTTCATATTGCGCTTATGCCCCGGCATATGATAAGGATAAAAGTCTGACCGTCCATATTCTACAAGTTTTTCATACAGCCCGCCCATTAATTGCCCTTTCTGTTCTGATGTCTTCTGTTATGTCCCTTATGCAGTCTCACGGTTTCCATAAAAGAACAATATTTATCTGCCGCTGTCACAATCCACGCCTCTCTGCACATTGGCGGCACTACTGTGAGCGGCCACATATGTTTACCGATAATATCCTTTTCTCTGGGCGTCAGTTTATACTCCCTGTCAGCATTGCGCAGGGCAATACCCGGATGATAAAACCCATGCCAGGGTTGATAATCATCCCTGTCTTTATCATGCCAGTCATATAAGAAATAATCATGAAGCAGGGCGCCTCTGATTAAATCCCTCTGACTGCATTCGATCCCCAGTTTCTGACTTATCACCACACTATATTTTGCCACATCCATACTATGTTTACTTACAGATACCGTTCCATGCTGCGTAAAATCTTTCGTTCTCTTAAAATTACGGGATTGCAAAATATCCCCGCCATTCTCTTCTATCAATTTATGCAGTTCTTTTTGTCTGTTAAAAAACTTTCTGTATTTTTCAGCATGTTTTAATTTTCTGGACATTTTACTCATAATAGCGCTCTCTCCGTTATGTAATATCATGTAAAATCAATAATAACATACGACCGGAAATCCATCGCTCATATATTCATATATTTGCGCTGCGGCATCATAAGGAAGGTTGATGCAGCCGTGAGAGCCATTGGTCAAATAAATATCTCCGCCAAAGCTGCTTCTCCATGTAGCGTCGTGCATCCCTATATTTCCATTAAACGGCATCCAATAATCCACCGGTGTTTTATAATTTTGTCCGGTAAGTACTGCCTTTTTTGTTTTATAAGTAAGGCCGAATACTCCCGGCGGAGTCGTCCATCCCCTTTGTACATTACCGGATACCAGATCGCTCTCTAAAACAATCTCCCCTTCTATGTACAAGTATAGATGCTGTGTCCCAAGATCAATTTCCACATAAGAGCTGCCCACGTCATCTTTTCCCTTTTGCGCCCCCGTACAGCTGTAGATCGGTTCTTTTTGTGTTACTTCCCCATTTTGTATTGCTGCAAGTAATTCCTCTGTTGTCTCCTGTCTTGCCGTCTTCCATCCAAATCCGCCGCTTTTTAATTCCAGTGTTCTGCCGTCCGTCGTTGTGAAACTTCTGTCCTTTCCATAGGTATCATGCTCTTTTGCTTTTTCGGCAACATATTCTTTTACCTTTTCCTCATCCAAAGATACATCATCCCCGTCCCGGATCAGCCATTCACTAATCAGACTGCCATCCACAACTTCTGTTTCCCCATTCCAGTCATAAGTAATTTTAGCAGTTACATATGAATTTAATATGTCTAATTCCTTAATTAAATCTGAATCGTTTCTTATAATATCTGCCTGTTTATAACAGCCTTCCCTCTCCAGATACACAACTTCCTGAAGACTTTTTAACTTTTCTGAAAGAACTTCCATCATCTTATGATCATCCGGCTCACTTCCCGCCTCTTCTTCTACAATTACGAAAGCGCCTTCTGTTTCACTGTAATCTCCGATATACGCGTTCTTTGCCTTTTTTATATTAACCCTGTCGTAAAAAACAAGATTTTTCACTCTTTGTTCAAATAAATCCGCATCATAGTCTGCCACATCTGCCAATTCAAAATCATAACCTGTAAAAAATGCCGTAAACCACAAAAAAGGATTTTCACTCTCCCGCACTTTCATCAGGCTTTCGTCATACATAAATCTTAACCCTATATCGCCTGCACAGATTGTGTCAGTAACACCATCTTTTCCGACGATCTTCAGCTCATACAGCGAAATCTTTTTATTGATCCTGCTTCTTACTTCAGAATCAGTTAAGAAACTGCAGTCTTCTCCGTTGATACGCGTCTTATAAAAATAATGGCCCGAAAAATAATATACACTGCTTAGATATGTCAACAGAAGTAAAGAAATAAAAATAGTGCAAACCAATATTCTTTTTCCCCACTTGCGCTTTTTTACTGTCTTCTTCTTTTCTGTATATCCTTTCCCTTCTTTCTCGTCTGTCACCGTTACATCATTTTCCACATTTTCCATGCCAAATTGTCTTACCCTTCAAACTATTGAGTATAAGTATAACATTTTTTTATTGAAAATACAGTATTACTTTATAAAAATTCTCTCGAAAATTCATCTTTCAGAATGTCCATATAAATATCATCCCAAAATCTTCCCTTTGCATAATAGGCCTCGCGTCTTCTGCCAATTTCCCGGAAACCCACACGTTTATAGGTGTGAATCGCCTGTTCATTAAAAGAGAACACTTTTAACATCACATTATGCAGATTCAACGTGTCAAAACAATACTCTAAAAGAAGAGAAAGTACTTCTTTTCCATAACCTTTATTGCGGTTTTCTTCTTCTCCGATAAACAATCCGATTTCCGCTCTTTGAAAGGTATGGCTTACTGCCTGAATTCCACAGTTTCCGATCAGCATATCGCTTTCCTTTTCAATAATGGCAAATTGATATTCTCCTGCATTTTCTTCTATCCAGCCCCGTTCTCCTTCCTCCGAAAAAACCATCGTAGAACTGCCAAGTCCGTCAGTAATCACACTGTCATTCATCCACTTTGCATAAATATCCGCATCCTCTTCACGCATTGGTGATAAATACACATGTTTTCCACTCATCTTTTTATAATATTTCATAGATCATGTACCCGTTCCTTTCCCCCTAAAAAGCCTTATTGCTAATAAATCGAAAGCATGCCATAATAGGTTCCAATCAGTGTCGGATCATCGACATACTTTGCCACATCCTCAAGCCCATATCGAAACAAAAAATAATCCATATCATGAAGTATTTTATAAATCTGCTCCACATATTCTGCTTCATGTGTCTCTTTTGCCTTATTGGCATTCATAATCAATTGATCCATATCTTCTTTTAAAATTTCGTTCTGTATGCTTTGTTTCATATCTTCTATTAACGCAACAAAATTATCCACATCAAAACGATTATACTGCATAACCGGTTCCCCATATTTTTCATAAAATTCCTCCAGCGTTAATTCTTCACTTTTGCAGATTTCAAGCATTTCTTTGGAACTTCCGCTATAGCTCCAGCCAACCTGGATATCTCCTTCCTGATCGATATAATTCCAGCACAGATGGTTGGGATCAGAAAGTTTCTCAAAAAGATTATCGTTTAAATAAGCTTTCTCTAATCTTTGATTTGCAACTTTGATGTTCTCCTTTAACCGGCTTATGTCTTCCTCATTCATTCCCTCAAAAACAACTTCTCTTGCCGCTTCCACTTCCTCTTTGGAAGGCGTATCGTTTCCCTCCCGCTGCTTACTATCCGGCTCGTTTTCTAATTGCTCCTCCCATTCGCTTTCTAATCCGTTTGTTGCTTTTTCTTCTGTTTCTGCATCCTGCTTACCGCAGGCCGTTAATATGACGATACATAAAATTATAATCAAAATATTTATCGGATTTAAAAACCTTCGTACTTTCATCCATCTTCTCCTTTTCATTTTTATTGTAAAATCAGCAGAAACATGCCCGCTAATTTCCTGCACTTTCATACGCATGTGTTCCTCTGTCAAATACCGCATATGCGATACACCAAAACAAAATGGAAATTACACACTCAATCCCTATCATCCACGCAGAAGTACCTTCTTTTAAGAAAAAGCTGGCAGGCAGATATGCTACGAATGCAAACGGAATTACCCATGTTATCAAAAAACGAACCCCCTTTGCATATATTTCTGTTGGATATTTTGCAAAATCTGACATCTGATATGCTACCTGTAAAAATGGTCCGCTGATTTTTAACCAAAATGCCAATGCTGCAAAAAATAGTTTGATCGAAGTATAAATTAATGCTCCTGCAAAAATCGACACAAAAAACAAAGCAATATGCTGTCCGTCAATAACGACAACTCCCTTCATCAAAGAACGGACAACAAGAATCGTCCCAACCAATAATTCACCCAAAGCATCGGGCTGTAATTTTTCTGCAATTACCTGAAAAAAAATATTCATCGGTCGGAGCATGTACCGGTCAAAATCTCCATTTAATACAATTCTCCATGCCACCATCCAAATATTATCTGTAAAAAGATGGTCGATCCCTCTTGGAATCTGTGCAAATCCGTATATAAAAATCAATTGATCCAGTGTCCAACCCTGCAAAGACGGAATCTTTTGAAATACCAAATATAAAAAGGCAATTCCTATAATCTGTGAAAAGAAAAACCCAAACAGTCCCATTAAAAAATCTACCTTCGACTGCATGATCGTTTTTAAAAACTGTGTTACCAACACCCTGTACAAACGTAGATAACGTTTACATGTATGCATGTGCTAACCTCCAAGTACCACTAATTTTTTTGTTACCTTTTTCCAAATCAGGCTTCCTGCGCCATAAAGTAAAATAATCCACACTGCCTGCCTGCAAAGCATAAATCCAAGCTTTTCCCCGCTGTATTTTCCAAGATAGATCATAACTGGTGTATACACCATTGATGAAAATGGTAAAAAGTCAAACACTCTCTGCATAACCTCCGGGAAAAAACTAATCGGAATCAGCTGCCCTGTTAAAAATCCCAGCAATGCATTTTTTATCATCTGCATTCCAAAAATATATGTGGTAAAAAAAGCAATCATACCAAAGCAAAAATCAAACAATACATAAATTAAAAAGCTCATGATACAGCTTAGCAGGTACAGCAATATATTCCATATAGATACAATCGGAAGTCCAAGCGCTCTTGCTTTATAAATCTCAACACCGGTCCAGATAAAAACCGCGGGTACTAAAAAACGGTATATCATATTCCCAACAGCCTGAGAAATTAAACTCAGGCGATAATCAATCGGCTTAATCAAATTCATCGCCACCGTACCTTTTACCACATCGTCGCTTACCGTACTTGCAATTGAGATCGATACAACGGAAGATGTCACGTACGACATAAAAACATAAACGATCATTTCATTCCGCGTCAGGCCTCCAAGTATGGCCTGATCCGAACTTCCGTAAATTGCCATCCACAAATAATAATTAATGAACGCACCAAACATATTGACCAAAATAAATAAATAAAATGCACCTTTATATGCCAGTTGACGTTTCAGTTCATTTGACGCAAAGGGCAAATAGACTCTCAGACTTTTTCTCATTTTTATTCTCCATTCTGTTATGCCGTAACGCCATGATTATAAATTTCTTTTACAATTTCGGCTAATTCTGTTTCCTGAATCTGCACATCTTTTACCTCCACCGCATCCATAACAGCTGTAAGCACCTGTGGCACTTGTATTTTATGTTTATCAAAAGTCACACAGAGCATATTCTTTTCTTTATCAAATTCTACGTCACACTCTTCTTTCTTCACTCCCAAAATTTCAGTAAGTGACAATTTTTTTATCTTCTCCGGCTGTTTGATTTCCATCGAAACTTTTCGTTTCGTTCCATACTTATCTTTCAGATCATTCAAAGAACCGTCATAAATTTTCTTTCCTTCATCGATAATGATAATCCGGCTGCATAATTCCTCTATATCTCCAATATCATGTGTTGTCAAAATCACTGTAGTCTGATATTTCTCATTAATTTCCCTGATCGCTTTCCTGATATTGTCCTTTACCACCAGATCCAGACCGATCGTAGGTTCATCCAGATAAAGTACCTTAGGGTTATGTAATAATGCAGCTCCTAAATCGGCCCTCATGCGCTGCCCTAATGAAAGAGTCCTCACCGGTCTGTCAAAAAAATCCGGCAGTTCCAATACCCTGTTTAAAAACTCCATACGTTCTGCATAATTTTCATCCGATACATTATATATCTCTTTTAAAATTGTAAATGACTCACTTAACGGCAAATCCCACCAAAGCTGAGTCCTTTGCCCGAATACAACTCCAATATTCTGCGCGTTCTCCTTACGATGACGGCTGGGATCTATTCCCGCTACTAGACATTCTCCTCTTGTTGGCGTCAATATTCCCGTCATCATTTTTATCGTAGTTGATTTCCCTGCACCGTTGCTTCCGATGTAACCCACAATTTCACCTGTGTCAATTGTAAATGAGATATCATCCACTGCTGTTTTTACCACTTTTTCACTGGAGAATAAACCCTTAACAGCTCCACGCAGCCCCGGATATTTTTTTGGCGATATAAAATCCTTTGAAATATGATCTACCTTAATCATAAGCTCCTCTTTTCTGTTTTATAGAATTATTTTTTTAGTTTATACTCTGTAAACGTTCCAGTTCCAAAAGATATTTTTTCACATCTAAACCTGCACCAAAACCAACTAAAGAACCATCTGCACCTATCACTCTATGGCATGGCACTAATAGTAATAAATGATTATTATGATTGGCATTTCCTATTGCTCTCGACGCTTTTGGATTTCCTATCTGTTTCGCTATTTCTCCGTAGCTTCTTGTTTCTCCATAGGGAATGGTCTGCAGTGCTTTCCATACTTTTACCTGAAAATCCGTACCCTCTAATTTAACCGGAAGTGCAAAGTCTCTTCGCCTGCCGGAAAAATATTCTTTTAACTGCCGCTTTGTTCGTTCTATTAATTCATTTCTTTCCTTATCTTCATCTAAATTCTCTATATCCTGCACAAAATCCAGACCAACAATAAAATTCTCCTCTTCCACAATACGCATCATTCCAATAGGAGATTTGAAATAACCTCTGTTTTTCATGGACTGTCATCTCCCCTTTTTCTCATATTCCTTCTATGGCATTCCTTTGTACCGCTTCCCGCAGCAGTTTAGGCTGAATAAGCGGATATGTCCAACGGTCTGGAAATGTATCCGATATTATAATTTTCTCAATCTCACTATGTAGTTCACCTTCAAACTCTTTTATCTCAGCTGCATACAGCATTCCAAAACTTTCCTCTGAATCCTCCTTATTCGTTTCTTCTTCCCAAATCACAGAATACACGCATATTGGCTTTATCTCAAAGTCAATTGCACCTGTTTCTTCATATAACTCACGCCTTGCAGTCATTATAATCTCTTCACCCGGTTCTCTATGTCCGCCGGGAATTTCATAGGTATCTCTCTCCCGATGTTTACAAAAAACCCATTTACCCTGAAATGTAGAAATAATTACTGCAAATTTTAACAAACTATCCTCTATCTGTCACAAAACCTTACCTCTCTTACTTCCACACAAACACGTCCTTTCATTTTCTTATATTTTATATTTTTCCCGTTCTGTTTCCAAAACGTATTTCTCCCACACTTGAGGAAATTTGTCCTTTATAAACATCGCATAAGAACACTCAGGTATTTCTATCATATGCTTTTCTTTCAAGTAATCTGTCAGACTGGAATACCACCATTTCATCTGCTGTTCGGTCTTATCCTGAAAGTATCCTATTTTTAATTTTCCCTGCTCTTCGTACTCCAGAAAAAGATTATAGGCATTTTCTACTTTCGTACAACGGACTACCTCTACAGGTTCCGTTGCCAGCTTCGCATAGGGAATTTCTTTTCCTGAAATATTCTTAAATGGTATTATCCCATCTCCTTTGTCTGTAACCTCATAAATATAACCGCTGACACCTTGAGACACTTCCTTTAACGCATTGGGATATAGTTCATGATAAACAGGTATATTACTGCCTGCCTCAAATCCATAGGGAAACCAATAATATGGCCTTTCTACTGCATTACACAAGTAAAATGCTGCTACTACGTTTAATGTAGTCATATAAACGTATGGACGGTCATGGTCTGCCTGTCTGGGCTCTAATGTCTTAATATTTCCGATATTACTCCCATGATATAATTTCATAATTGCTCCAATCCAACTGCTTCTCAATCAATTTTTCCGCAAGTTTCGGACTTAATTTATAATAACAATGATTTTCTCTTTTAATAATATCGAAAACTTTAAAGATTGCAATAACCTTTGCAGATATATGTTCCTTTTCAGCTACTGTAACTCCCTCTTAAATCCTATCCGTTACTTAAAAAATTAAACTTTTCTAATTGTAGCAAAAATAATTTTCTTTTTCCAGAAAAAATAGAAATATTGATTTTTTAAACAATATAAGTTAAATTAATTAGGTATTAAAATAATCTTTAAGTATTTTTTCGCATAAAAAAACAGTAGAAATCTTTTATATTATTAGATTTCTACTGTTTCGCTTTGCTGAGACATCGGGGATTCGAACCCCGGACAACTTGATTAAAAGTCAAGTGCTC
>CANSUS010000046.1 GCA_947650155.1 uncultured Lachnospiraceae bacterium | reverse complement strand
TAGTATTGATTTTTCAAGGAGCAAATCCCATTTTTAATGTGGGAAGTTTGAGTAATAGACTATATTTTATTCACAACATTGTTGAATAAAATACAAATTCAACTATTGATTTTGAGTCCGCTGAAGCGGACATGGGGTGTAAGGTTGAAAGAAAAACGCTTTCAACTATTGATTTTGAGTCCGCTGAAGCGGACATGGGGTGTAAATATGAAAAATAAAACAATACGTTTTTTAATGATTAGTTTCATATTGATCATTGCCATATGTACAGCTGTTTTTGTTTTGTTAGCCGTAAACATGAAAAAGAAAAGCGCTCAAACAATGAATCATATTGGCGAGACTTACATGATCGGAATGAGTGAACAGATCACCCAGCATTTTGGCACGATCATGGAATTAAAACTGTCTCAGGTAGAAGCTTTTGTGGACGATATTTTATATGATCATGTAACAGGAAAGGATGCTATTTACAAAATGCTTGCCGGACATGCAAAAAACAGAGGTTTCAGTAATATGGCATTTTACATGGGTGAAGAAGAATTTGATACCATATATGGCACAAAACTTACGGTAAGTGATACTTATTTTTCCGCTTTTGTACAATCTATGAGGCGGGGTGAAAAAAAGATTGCTCTTGGAACAGACGTGGAAGGAAACAGCCTTATCCTGCTTGGCGTCCCAATTTCTTACGAATTGGATGAGAATACACAGAGTGTTGCTCTGGTAGCCGGATTTTCTGTAGACTATATTGCAGATATCTTTTCAGCAGGACTGGAAGATTCCATGAACTATTGCGTAATCCGCCGTAATGGTGAAATTATTATTCAAAGTGATAAAGAAGAAGAAACTAATTATTTTGATAAGGTTACGAAGCATTACGAAGAGAGCAGTCACCACACCGAACAGAAAGTATTTGAAGAATATCTTGAAAGTTTAAAGACTGCCATGAATGCAAAAGAAGACTATGTAACAGAACTGAATCTTAAAAACGGACGAAGGAGGCTGTATTATAAAAGTCTTCCCTATTCTGAATGGTATCTTGCGCTGTCAATGCCTTACAGTATGTTAGATGAAATGACAGAGAATTTCAGCAGGGAATGGGCAAATACCGCATTCACCAATGCTGTTTTTATTATTCTTCTGTTTTTCTTCGTATTTGCTGTTTACTTTTGGCTGTCCCACCAGCAGATCCGTACCATTGAAGAAGCAAGAAATACCGCTGAACGTGCAAGCAGAGCCAAAAGTGAATTTCTTTCCAATATGAGTCATGATATCCGTACACCAATGAACGGTATTATAGGTATGACCGAAATTGCAGCAGCAAACCTTACCAATGCAAAAAAAGTAGCGGAATGTCTGCAAAAAATATCCCGTTCCAGTAAACATTTACTTGGTCTTATTAACGATGTACTGGATATGTCAAAAATTGAAAGCGGTAAAATGATATTAAATACAGAACAGATTTCTCTCCCTGAATTAATGCAGAACGTAGTAAATATCATACTTCCACAGACGAAAGACAAAAATCAGCGTTTTGATTTACATATTCATGATATTATAACAGAAAATGTATGGGGAGACAGTGTACGCCTGAATCAAATCTTAATAAATCTGTTAAACAATGCAGTAAAATTTACACCGGAAGGCGGTAATATACAGCTGGAACTGCATCAGGAGCCGTCTTCAAAAGGAGACGAATATACTTGCGTCCATCTGCATGTAATAGATACCGGAATTGGAATGAGCGCTGCATTTCAGGAAAAAATCTTTGAATCTTTTATGAGGGAAGATAATGCCCGTGTTCAAAAGACTGAAGGCGCCGGTCTTGGCATGAGTATTACAAAATATATTGTAGATGCCATGAACGGTACAATTCTGATAAGCAGCGAACAGGGAAAGGGAAGTGAATTCCATGTCATTCTGGATATGGAAAAGGCCGGCACATCTGAGGAAGAAGTTTTGCTCCCTGCATGGAAGACTTTAGTAGTAGATGATGATGAAATTTTTTGTGACTGCACGCTTGCCACACTAAAAATAATTGGCATTACAGACGCCGAATGGGCGCTTGACGGAAAAACAGCCTTGAAAATGATAGAAAACAGACACCAGAAGGGAGAAGATTATGAAATCATCCTTTTGGACTGGCGGCTTCCAGGAATGAACGGACTTGAAGTAGTGAATGAAATTCGCAGCAGATACGGGAATATGCCGCATATTTTAATGATTTCCGCCGCTGACAACAGTGAACTGGAAGAAGAGGCAATGCATGCCGGTGTGAATGCTTTTATTATCAAACCATTGTTTCAGTCAACACTCTATTATAATCTGCGCAAATTTACAAAAGAATCCGAAACCGCATCAGAAGAAAATGTTCCGGAAGGCAAAGCATTTTCCGGTGAACATATCCTTGTAGCAGAAGATAATGATTTAAACTGGGAGATCGCAAACGCTTTACTTTCTGAGACAGGCCTGAATCTGGAACGAGCTGAAAACGGTAAGATTTGTGTAGACAAATTATTGCAGTCGCCTGCCGGATATTATCGGGCTGTCTTAATGGATATTCGTATGCCTGTTATGAACGGATATGAAGCGGCAAAAGCCATACGAAGTTCAGAACATAAAGACGCTGGCAATATTCCTATTATTGCCATGAGTGCAGATGCTTTTTCGGATGATGTGACCAAATGCCTGCAATGCGGTATGAACGCACATACCTCCAAACCTATTGACGTATCCAGAGTAGTTCATTTACTTCAGGAATATATGACTCAATAGCTTGAAAAAACAAAAATGTTTTGATACAACAGGGAGACTGCCATGTCCGAAAACAGATATTTTCAAAAAGCATTGTCTGATTTTACTTATGACGCTGCCAGTGGAGGAGCAATCCGGCACTTGACAGATACCGGCTATACGGTAAAGCAAATTATGGAAACCCTGACTTATCCGACTCCTTATGAAAGAGTTCAAAAAACTGTCTGGAAACATTTACTTGATACAGGCACTATTCTTTTGGACATCCCAGGAACTGAAAAACAACATGAAAAAATCACTTATGTCAGAGAATATAATAAATATGGAAAAGCAAGTTTCCGAAAAGTAGTAGAAAAGCAGGAAGACAAAGAAATTCTCTTTTTTACAGAGTATACATTTGTGGAAAACGATCCGCAGAAATTTTCAGATTTCTTATTAGAAAAATGCCATAAGAACCAGAATGAGGCATATGTTTCCTGCAAATTCGGACTTTGGAAAAAAGATTCCGAACCATACAAAAAGCTGTCAGATCTACTGGACAAAGACCAGATCGATTATATTTTGGGACTTCCGTGGGAAAAAAAGATATGTTATCACAAACTGGACAAACGTATGCAGCACATAGTACTGAAACTTTTTTCAGAAGGAAATTATCACGAATGCTTTTTCTTTTTAAAAACTGCAGAAAAAGTAAAACTATAAATCAGTAGCAAAATGTAAAATATAGTTGACATTTTGCTACTGATATAGTATATATAATACATAGAACCAATTACATTGTAAAGCGGAGGACAATTATGGAAAATATGTATTATGCAGCAGGAGTCGTTGCCGGAATTTTCGTTGCTGGCATAGCGGTGCTTGTGAAAAAATTTTCTGCAAAAGAAAAACAGCAGTTTGATGAACGGCAGATCATTGCAAGATTAAGAGGATATAAGTTAGGTTTTTTTACGATGATGATTTTTAACGCGGCATACGCCATTTATGCCATGATGATCGAAAAACCGATTTTAAATACGGATATCTCTATGATACTGAGTATCGTTTTAGGCGGGTTAGTATTTTCAGTTTATGTGATCTGGAAAGATGCTTATGCAGAACTCCACAAAGGACGAAAAAACTTTTTACTTCTTTTTGGCGCCGTCGGTCTTCTCAATTTACTAAGCGGAATACGGAATCTCGAGGATAACGCCGCCATCGTCGAGAGCGGGAGTTCACAGCTTTATCTGCTCAATTTCTTTGCATCGATTCTATGCGGGATCAGCTTTCTTGCATTGGCAATAAAGGGGCTTTCAGAAAGGAAAGAAGAGGAGTAGATCAGCGGATGAAAAACTTAAAACTGAAATCTGCGAGAGCTGCAATGGATTTGTCCCAACAGGAGCTGGCGGACAGAATTGGCGTATCCAGACAGACTATTTCAGCAATCGAAAAGGGAGACTATAACCCAACAATCAATTTATGCATTGCAATTTGTAAATGCCTGGATAAATCACTGGATGAATTATTCTGGGAATAAAACTTCATTCTATATGCGGTATATTCTTAAGATTGATATGCCCGCAAAAGCGGGAAGATAGGAGCTAAAGTGAAAAAGGGAAGTATCTTTACAATATCATTTTTGATTATGGCAATTTTTATGACGGCATTAGGCACCACCTCCTGCCAGCATGAAGACGATAATAAGACAGCGGCAGGCAGTGACGCACCGTCTCCTTCCGTAAAGGAGTCTGTACAGGACATGGATTCTTTGACAGTGGAAGATCAAATGAAAGACTCTGGCAGTCCGCAGCTTGTTTTACCTGCCACTGCGTACGTCAGCGAAGAAGAGATGGCGCTTGCCGATTATTGGAAGGGCAGTAAGGAAGATGCACTTTTTGCGGTAATCCAAAAAGCAGCTGCCGGAGAAAAAGTTACAATTGCCGTCATCGGCGGTTCCATTACCCAGGGAACCATATCTAACGGAGTACAGGATAAAGATGTTTCCGATAAAAAATGTTATGCAGATATCTTCTTTTCCTGGTGGCAGACAACTTTTCCCGACACAGAATTTGAATTTATTAATGCCGGCATCGGCGCTACAGACTCTTACCTTGGCGTTCACAGAGTAGAAGAAGACGTGCTGAATAAAAAACCTGATCTTGTTCTGGTGGAATTTGCCGTAAATGATTCCAATACGCCGTTTTATAAAAAATCTTACGACAATCTGGTCAGAACAATTGCAAAAGCAGAAAATGCACCTGCGGTTCTGCTTTTGTTTATGGCGCAGTCCAATCTGGAGAGCGCACAGGAAAACCAGTCTATTATTGGGTTTTCTTACTCCCTTCCAATGGTTAGTTACCGGAATGTGATAAAAGAAATGCTTGAAACAGGTAAATTTGATGAAAAAGATTTATCAGGCGATACCGTGCACCCATCCGCCCTTGGCCATGCCATTACCGGAGAAATCTTATGGAGATATTTAAACTCAATCTGTGAAAATGCAGACGAATATACAGAACCGGAAACATTTTCCAAAGATGCGGTAACAAAAGAATGTTACGGAGGCGCAAAAATTTTGGATTCTGAAAAGATCCTGCCGGACAGTATGACCGGTTTTGAGGAAAATTCCGTTTTTCCGGCTTTTCCGCACGGTTTCAGTTGTGAAGATGAAAACGGAGAAATCCAGTTTACTCTTTCCTTTGCCAATCTTGGGATCTTATATTATTGTCAGACAGACGGAAACGGAGGACAGTATGAAGTCTTTGTAGACGGAGAACCAGCCGCTGTTTTAGATGCTGACTTTAAAGGCGGCTGGGGAAATTATGCAAAAGCACAGGAATGTTATACTTCCGATGAACCGGCAGAACATGAAGTTCTTATAAAAATCAAAGAGGATTCCACTGGCAATGCTTTCAGCCTGTTAGGTATTTTAGTCTCCGACGGAAAGACAAACGATTAATTTATCTCTTTTCTGAAAGCAGGAACAAATCAATGTGCAGAATAAGGAGGATAACAATTATATGACAGAAAAATTAAAAATATGGGCAGACGGACCAGTCATTACGGTTTCAAACGGTATGGAAGAAAAACATGTAGAAATCATAAATACAGGACTGCTTCGTATCTATAAAAAGAAAAACAGTGAACAGTTAGTAAAACTTCATTATGCCAAAGAAAATATCAATATCATTACCGAAGAAACAAACGGAGGGATCTATATTTTATTCAGCCATTACAGGCTCCATTTCAGCGACAGCCTGACTATGAGCATCGAAAGAAACGGGAAGGAATATTTCAAAGAATACGATGGAGATACGGCCATTTATGTAACAAAAAAAGATTTTTCCTTAGCGGAACTGGAAGGACACAAAAGGGAAGAAGTAAAGACTGAATTTAAAACACAGATCAATATCGCTCTTTTTGATAAAGAAGATAAGATATACGGTCTGGGTGACAAAGCCGCGCAATTAAACAGAAGGGATTATGAATACGTTTCCTGGAATACAGATGATCCTTCCCAACATAATGAAAGCTACCAATCGCTGTATAAATCCATTAATTATATGCTGGTAAATCATCATGGCAGCGAGTATTACGGTATTTTTTATCCATCCTCCTACGAGTGTGTTTTCAACCTTGGAAAATATAGTGAGCAGTTTATGTATATTGGAAGTGAAAAAGGGGAATATGATTATTTCCTTGTACTTGGAGAAAATCCGGCGGAAATTACTGTCCGCTATGCCTCATTGGTAGGAAACACCTTATTTGTACCGAGAAAAATGCTGGGATATCATCAATCCAGATGGTCTTATAATGCGGAGGAAATGGAAGAGATCCGAGAAAAATTTGCAGAATATGAACTGCCAATTGACTATATTCACATGGATATTGATTATATGGATCACTATAAAGTCTACACCGTAAAAAAAGAAGAATTTCCAGACTTAAGGGAAACGGCAGAACGTTTTGCCAAAGAAGGGATCGATCTGATCACTATTATAGACCCAGGCGTAAAAGTGGAGGACGGCTACGATATTTATGACCATTTAAAAGAACACGGCGGATTTGCCACATATGAGGGAGAGCAGTACGTCAATCAAGTATGGCCCGGAGATTCAAAATATCCCAATTATTTTGAAAAAGAGACCGCTGATTATATTACGCAGGTCACAGAAAATTTTATGGAAGAATACAAGATAAGCGGTATTTGGTGTGATATGAATGAACCTGCTTCCTTTAACGGCCCCCTGCCGGACAAAGTAGAATTTAAAAGCGAGGATGGCTGTCATTACCATGAGGAAGTTCATAATCTTTATGGCGAATACATGACCAGGGCCATTGCCAAAGCATTTGAAAATGCCAATAAAAGACCAACCGTAATCACCCGGGCCGCATTTGCAACTACAAGTTCATTTTCTACCACATGGAACGGAGATAACCAGTCGCTTTGGGCTCATCTGGAAACTTCGCTGCCTCAGGTTATGACAATGAATTTCTGTAATTTTGCGGTCAACGGCGTGGATATTGGAGGTTTTGGAAATGAAACGACAAAAGAACTGTTAATTCGCTGGATGCAGGCCAATATGTTCTCTTTATTTTTAAGAAATCATTCGGCAATGAATACACGAAATCAGGAACCCTATGCCTTTGATGAAGAGACGCTCAAAATCTACCGCAGCATGTTAAAACTTCGTTATGAATTTATTCCGTACCTCTATGACGCTTTGGAAAAAGCACACCGCACAGGAATACCGGCGCTGCGTCCTCTGTTTTTTGACAATCCCGATGACGAACGGACAAAACAGATCAATGATGAGGTACTGGTTGGAGATAAACTGCTTTTTGCTCCGATAGTCAGACAGGGCGAAACCATAAGAGCAGTATATCTCCCAAAAGGTAAATGGATTCATTATTTCACGAAAGAAGAATATGAAGGCGAAAAAACTTATCTGATCGATATGCCGCTTGACAGTACAGGAATTTTCATAAAAGCAGGTTCCATTATACCGCTCTATAAAAATCTGCTTCATATTGAAAATGAAAAATTAAAAACTCTGTATCTGTATATCGAAAAGGGCGGAAACGGAGAGTATATTCATTATGAAGACGATGGTGAGAGCCTTGACTATAAAAAAGGAATTTTTAACCGTTACCAGATCACTAAGACGGCAAAGAAAATAAAGTTTAAGACGATAGAAGAAAATTACAACTCCGGCTATCAGGAAATCATACTCCTCTATGGCGACAGGGAACTCCGACGCCCTTTTTGTACCGAATTTGATTGCGAACTATAAACGAATTATAAAACAGGCCACAGGGATATCTATTCCTGCGGCCTGTACCTTTTCGTTATTCCTCTGCCAATGGATTTTCCGTTTCTATTTCGCCATGCGTCTCTACAACAGGCTCTGTTGAAGGGACTGTATTTTCTTCTGTTTCCTCATCCATAATAATCGTTACATTGTCCCCCTGCGGCATCTCGCCATGCAAAATGGAAATGATATATTGTAAGCGTATATTGGCCCTGTTATAATATTCATCCGCCATTTCAGCCACATTACTGTCAAAATTTTCCGCTTCATAAAGCATATGATAGTAAGAAACAGCCTGCGTCATATTTTCCGCCGCCTCATCGGCAAGAGATTCCACGCTTCCAAACTCTTTTGGTACTTCCAGATCAGCAAGACGCTCAAATTCAACTTCTATGGCATCCAGAAAGGATAGCAGCTGGCTTGAAGCGTCTTCCGCATAGGCGTCTATGGCATTCATACCGGAATCCAGTTCCCCAATCCGGTCAAAAAATGCGCTCATCTGTGTTTTATAATCTTCCAGCTGTTCATTCTTTCCGCATCCGCAAAACAGGAAAAGAAAAATACCTAATATAAAAACTGTTTTTACCACTTTATGATTCATAATGATTTTTATACCCCATGTCCACTTTGACATTTCATTTTTCTTATAAAACGATAAGTTTACCATAATGAATTTATCATAAATCAGCCCTGAAAGCAAGAAACATATTTACCTTCCCTCTAAAATCGTGATAATATAAAAATACCGTATTAGGATTCAAGGTCGTAAGGTTGAAAGAAAAGCGTTTTCAACTATTGAATTTGAGTATCTGCTAAAGCAGACAGATGGGAGTAAAAATGAAAAAAGAAGAATTTAGAAAATTAGCGGAAAGTAATTTTATATTTTTAGACGGCGCCACCGGTTCCAACTTAATGAAAGCAGGAATGCCGGCCGGCGTCTGCCCTGAAAAATGGATTTTGGAACATGAAGACATCATGGAAAATTTACAGCGCGAATATGTCAAAGCCGGAAGTAATATTCTATATGCGCCAACATTTACAGCTAACCGGATCAAATTGGAAGAATACGGTCTGGCAGACCGGATCAAAGAAATGAACCACAAGCTGGTATCCATTTCCAGACGGGCGGCAGAAGGAAAAGCTTTTGTTGCCGGAGATATTACGATGACGGGAAAGCAGCTTGTCCCCGTTGGAGACTTGAAGTTGGAAGAACTGATTGACGTATATAAAGAACAGATCCGGTATCTTGCCGATGCCGGTGCGGATCTGCTTATTGTAGAAACAATGATGAGTCTGCAGGAGAGTCGTGCCGCTTTGATTGCTGCCAAAGAATTGGGAGAACTAGAAGAAAAATATCATCTTCCCGTTATGGTGACAATGACATTTGAAAAAGATGGAAGAAGTTTATTTGGCACCGACGCTGCCAGCGCTGCAATTACGTTAGAAAGTCTTGGCGCAGATGCAGTCGGCGTCAACTGTGGATCAGGACCGGCTTATATGAAAGATATCGTCGCGCAGATGGCATCTGTTACAAAGCTTCCCATCATTGCCAAACCAAACGCCGGGCTTCCTTCTCTGGATGCGGATGGAACTACTGTATATGATATGGATGCTGCGACTTTTTCAGAAGAAATGAAAATCCTGGTAGACGCAGGAGCTACCATATTAGGCGGATGCTGCGGCACCTCTCCGCAATATATAGATAAACTGACTAGGTCGGTCAATAACTGGGACGAAGTATCGGCAAAATTAACCGACCGGCTGCTTGGACTTCACAAAAAAGGCAGACATTTTCTTTCTTCCCAGTGTATGCCTCTGGAATTTGGTCTGAATGATCCTTTCATGATCGTGGGGGAACGGATCAATCCAACCGGAAAAAAGAAATTACAGGAACAGCTTAGAAGCGGATGCTTTGATCTTGTCAGGCAATTTGCGGAAGAGCAGGAAGAAAATGGCGCCGCCATACTGGATATCAATATGGGGATGAGCGGTATTGATGAAAAGGAAATGATGTTAAAGGCAATAGAGGAAACCTCTCTTGTTACCAATCTGCCGCTTTCCTTGGATTCCAGCCATGTCGATGTGCTGGAGCAGGCGCTCAGACACTATCCCGGACGTGCTTTAGTGAATTCCGTCTCTCTGGAAAAGGAAAAATTTGAACATCTTTTGCCAATTGTAAAAAAATATGGCGCAATGTTCATTTTGCTACCGCTTTCCGACAAAGGGCTTCCCGAATCCCTGGAAGAAAAGACACAGATTATTGAAAAAATTGTATCAAAGGCGCTTTCCCTTGGCATGACAAAAGAAGATATCGTGGTAGACGGCCTGGTGGCAACCGTCGGCGCCAATAAAAATGCCGCATTGGAAACGCTGGAAACGATTCGTTTCTGCAAGGAAAACGAACTGGCTACTATCTGTGGCCTGTCCAATATTTCTTTCGGACTTCCTGAAAGAAGCTATATTAATACCGCTTTTTTAACAATGGCAATAAGAGAAGGCCTTACAATGGCGATTTCCAATCCCTCGCAGGAACTCCTTGTGTGCAGCGCCTTCGCTTCGGATCTTTTGCTGAATAAAGAAGCAGCAGACATCCGCTATATTGAACGCATGAGTCTTGTAACCGAAAAAAAAGCGCAGGAAAAGAAACAATTAGAAGCGTTAAACCTATTTACAGAAAACAGGGAAGAGAAAGCTGCCAAAACAGAAAACAAAGCAAAGAATGAAACTGCTGACTCCGATTTTCAGGGAAAAGTAAAAGAAGCCGTATTAAAGGGAAATAAGAAAGGAATTGCGGAACTGACCCGAAATGCTCTGGCAAAAGGAAATACGGCACAGGAACTGTTAAATAAAACTTTACTGCCTGCCATCAATGAAGTCGGAGATTTGTTCGATCAGGGAAAATATTTTCTTCCCCAGCTTATTGCCAGTGCAGAAGCCATGAAAAATGCAATTGAAGTATTAGAGCCTTTCCTCATGACAGACACCGACCAAAAAGACATGCCCATAGTGGTAATCGCTACCGTAGAAGGAGATATCCACGATATAGGAAAAAATCTTGTTGCACTGATGTTAAAAAACTATGGTTTTCATGTGATTGACCTTGGAAAAGACGTTTCCAAAGAGAAAATTATTCAGGCGGCAAAAGAAAATAACGCGCAGATCATAGCGCTTTCCGCCCTCATGACAACCACCATGCAGCAGATGCGGCATGTTGTCGACTATGCAAAAGAACAGGGAATTACTGCCAAAATTATGATAGGGGGCGCAGTCATCACACAGGATTATGCCGATGAGATTGGTGCAGACGGTTATTCCAAAGACGCCGCAGAAGCAGTAAAACTGGCGCAAAGGCTTTTGGATCTGCCGTGGAAATAATCTCCAGGCAGACCGACATAAAATAAGCCCCTGAAACGACTTTGCAAAAAAATGATTGATGGCATGACTTTAGTGTGCTAAAATATTGAGAAATCATTTACGGAAAACGAGAGAGAGGTATAATCAAACAATGAATGGTGCAGACGCAATCATAAAATGCTTAGAAAAAGAAGGCGTAGAAGTGGTATTTGGTTATCCCGGAGTCGCTATCTGCCCTTTTTATAACAGTATACTGGAATCAGATATTCGTACAATACTGATCCGTACCGAACAAAATGCCGCCCACGCTGCAAGCGGAATGGCAAGAGTAACGGGAAAACCCGGTGTGTGTGCAGTCACCTCCGGCCCGGGCGCAACCAACGTAATCACCGGTATTGCAACCGCTTTTGCCGACAGCATACCGTTAATCTGTATTACGGGACAGGTAAACAGCGAACTGCTGGGAAGCGATGTATTTCAGGAGGCAGATATTACAGGCGCAGTGGAATCCTTTGTAAAATACAGCTATCTTGTGAGAAAAGCAGAAGATATCCCTCATATTATGAAAGAGGCGTTCCACATTGCAAATACGGGAAGAAAGGGCCCCGTTCTTATTGATGTGCCGATAGACATACAAAATGCCGCCGTAGGAAAATTTGAATATCCTGAAGAAATTTCCATGCGTACTTATAAACCCACAGTAAAGGGAAATACAGTCCAGATCAAAAAAGTCATAAAAGAACTGGAAAAGGCAAAACGTCCCATCATCTGTGCCGGCGGAGGCGTTCTGTTAAGTAATGCCCACCACGAACTCAGAGAGTTTGCAGATAAGCATAAAATTCCGGTAGTTACGACTATGATGGGAATCGGCGTTATGCCTACAGAAGACAGCCTTTATTTTGGAATGGTCGGTAATAACGGAAAGCCTTATGCCAATCGTGCCATGAACGAATCTGATCTTTTAATCATGGTAGGCGCAAGAGTCGCTGACAGAGCAGTCAGTCAGCCTGATTTGATTACAGAGAATAAAGTTTTGGTACATATCGATGTTGATCCTGCTGAAATCGGTAAAAATGTAGGCCCCGCCATTCCTCTTGTGGGAGATGCCAGACACATTTTCAACGACCTGAATGAAGAGACCTTTTCCTGCAGCCACGACGAATGGATCAATACATTGGAAGAGTACCGCCGGACGATGGCGCCAAAGAGGAATCCAAATCCCGACTATGTAGATCCGGCAGAACTGATCAGAATGCTTTCTTTAAAAATGAAAGAAGACGGCATTTATGTGGCGGACGTGGGGCAAAATCAGATTTGGTCCTGTAGTTATCATATTGTCCGTAAAGGAATGTTTCTTACCTCAGGCGGTATGGGAACAATGGGGTACTCCATCCCTGCGGCAATGGGTGCAAAACTTGCTGCAAAAGACAGACAGGTAATTGCAGTATGTGGAGACGGTTCTTTCCAAATGTCCATGATGGAACTGGCAACCATGAGACAGCACAATATTCCGGTAAAAATCATAGTTCTGAAAAACAATTATCTGGGAATGGTAAGGGAATATCAGCATTACACTTATAAAGACCACTACTCCGTAGTAGATCTGTCAGGAAGCCCGGATCTTGAAAAACTTTCAGCTGCATATGATCTGCCGTTTTTAAGGCTCTCCAACATGGAAAACGCAGAAAATATTTTGGAAGAATTTTTAAAAGAGGATAAATCCGTACTTTTAGAATGTCTGATAGATCCCTATGATTTAGTAAAATAGCAAGGAAAGGTATGGGTAATATAAAATGAAACGAATTTATTCTGTATTAGTAGAAAACCGTTCCGGCGTCCTTTGTAAAGTAGCCGGTCTGTTTTCAAGAAGATGCTTCAATATAGACAGTCTGGCGGTAGGAGAGACCGATGACAAAGACGTTTCCTGCATGACAATCGTAAGTTCCGGCGATGGAAGGACCATTGAACAGATTGAAAAACAGCTCAATAAAAAAATTGATGTCATCAAGGTTAAGACCTTTGACGAATCACAAAGCGTAAGCAGGGAACTGATGCTGATTAAAATCAAATACAATAAGTCAAACCGCAGGGATATCATGGAAAACTGTGAAATTATGAAAGCACAGATCGTAGATATGTCTACCCATTATATGATTATTCAAATCTGCGACGTACCGGAACGCATCCAGCTTTTTATAAAAATGATGCAGTCCATCAGTATCGTAGAAGTGGCGCGCACAGGAACGCTGGCGCTTTCCAAATGCAGCGAGTAATTTATTGACTTTTATGGGAAGAATTGATAAAATAGCAATCGAAGATTTGAGCCGCCAAAGGCGGCATGGAGGATTAAGATGCAAAAAAAGGTATTTCAGCTTTTAGTAGATAATACGTCAGGTGTGCTCAGCCGTATTTCCGGTCTTTTTTCCAGACGCGGATACAATATAGAAAGTATTACTGCCGGTATGACGGCAGATCCCCGATTTACAAGAATTACGATCGTAACTTCCGGCGACGAAGACATTTTGGATCAGATTGAAAAACAGGTTGCAAAACTGGAAGACGTAAGGGATATCAAAGAATTAAAGCCGGAGACAAGCGTTTATCGGGAACTTGTTTTAATCAAAGTGAAGGCAGGACCGGATCAAAGACAGGGGGTCATTTCCGTTGCTGATATTTTCCGCGCAAAAATCATTGACGTTTCTCCCGAAAGTCTTGTGATAGAACTGACCGGTAATCTTGCCAAAATCGATGCGTTTTTAAGTTTGTTAGAAGGATACGAGATTTTGGAACTTGCAAGAACAGGTACGACCGGTCTTGGAAGAGGAACAGATAATATTACTTATCTTTCCTGAAAATGAACTCTTAGGGAAACCTTTCAGTTATATATTTTGAAAATTTTATCAAAAACGGAGGAAAATCAAAATGGCTAATATTTATTACCAGGAAGACTGCAATTTATCTTTATTGGAAGGTAAAACGATCGCTGTGATCGGTTATGGCAGTCAGGGACATGCTCATGCATTAAACGCAAAGGAATCAGGCTGTAATGTAATCATCGGTCTGTATGAAGGATCAAAGTCATGGGCAAAAGCTGAAGCACAGGGATTTTCAGTATATACAGCTGCAGAAGCTGCAAAAAAAGCTGATATCATCATGATCCTTATTAATGATGAGCTTCAGGCAAAACTTTACAAAGAATCTATTGAACCGAATCTGGAACCCGGCAATATGTTAATGTTTGCACATGGTTTCAATATTCATTTCGGACAGATCGTTCCGCCTAAGGATGTGGACGTTACCATGATCGCGCCGAAAGGACCAGGACATACCGTTAGAAGTGAATATCAGGCTGGCAAGGGCGTTCCCTGTCTGGTAGCCGTACATCAGGATGCAACCGGTAAAGCACAGGATCTTGCTCTGGCTTATGCGCTTGCAATCGGCGGTGCAAGAGCAGGCGTTCTGGAAACAACATTCAGAACAGAAACGGAAACAGATCTTTTTGGTGAACAGGCTGTTTTATGCGGCGGTGTCTGCGCGCTGATGCAGGCAGGTTTTGAGACTCTTGTAGAAGCGGGATATGATGAGAGAAATGCATATTTTGAATGTATTCATGAAATGAAATTAATCGTGGATCTGATCTATCAGAGCGGTTTTGCGGGAATGAGATATTCCATTTCCAATACAGCTGAATACGGCGACTATATTACAGGTCCTAAAATCATTACAGAAGACACAAAGAAAGCAATGAAAAAGATCCTTTCCGATATACAGGACGGTACTTTTGCAAAAGATTTCTTATTAGACATGTCTGCTGCAGGCGGTCAGGCACACTTCAGAGCTATGAGAAAACTTGCAAGCGAACATCCGTCAGAAATCGTTGGCGAAGAAATCCGTAAACTTTACAGCTGGAATAATGAAAGCGATAAACTGATTAACAACTAAGCTTTTTAAATCAACGGATGCTTTTCTTTGAAATAACGAATAAATATATTTAAAGAATCTGTGGGGTTTGTCTGCCTTAAACTTTGTTTTGGGCAGGCAAACCCTATTTTTCGCTTCGGAATGGAAAACGGATGCGAAAAACGGATCAGCATTCCTTCCTTCAACTCTTTTTTTACAAAGTCTTCAATAACACAGGCAATTCCCAGATCGATTTTTACAAACTCTATTAAAAGATCCATAGAAGAAACTTCAATCAGCTGGGCATGAATCGGCGCATAATTCTTCAGACAGTCGTCGATATACTGTCTTGTCAAATTTTCCTGATCCAACATCATTAATGTTGCATGGGAAAGAAGCGCTTCGGGAGAAAGTTCCTCTTGGGGAAGTCTCTTTTTCAAATTTTCCAGATAACTTTTCGTTGTTACAAAACCATCCTGTATCTCTGTTACGGGATAAAAAGAAATATCTGCATTTTTTCCCTGCGGCTCCCCGATTAATCCGATGTCCACCGTTTTGTCCCTTAAAGCTTCCAGTGTATGAAAACTGGACTGACATTCAATAGAGATGCGGATATGAGGATTTTCCTTGATAAAATCCTGTAGATAAGGCAGTAGTATATACTTGCACAGAGTATTGCTTACGCCTATGGAAAGCTGTCCCACGCCGAGCTCACGCATACGGAATATTTGTTCTTCTCCGGCATTCAGCGCAAGAAAAGCGTGCTCCGCCTGCCTGAATAATATTTCTCCTTCCGCAGTCAGTCTGACGCCTTTTGAACTTCTCAAAAATAAAGTCGTTTTCAAATTTTCCTCCAATTTTGAAATGGCTTTGCTGACAGCCGGCTGAGAGATAAACAGTTCCTTGGCTGCAAGTGAAATATTGCCGCATTTAGCGGCAGTGTAGAAGATATAGTATAAATTCAGATGATTTTCCATAATAATCAGATCTCCGTTCCTGTATTTCTTTTCATGATAGATACAAAATTATATCATAACCTATTGTTATATAAAACATAATTAATATGTATTTGAGGAATGCCTTGTAGTGTGATACTATAATACCATATTCTGAAAACAGAAAAAAGAGTGAATGAAAACAGAATGGAGGAAAACAAAATGGGAATGACAATGACTCAGAAAATTCTGGCAGCTCATGCAGGACTTGACAAAGTAGAAGCAGGCCAATTGATCGAAGCGGATTTAGATTTGGTACTCGGAAATGATATTACCAGTCCGGTAGCAATTAAAGAAATGGATAAAATGAAAGTGAACGGTGTATTTGATAAAGATAAAATCGCATTAGTACCGGATCATTTTGTCCCAAACAAGGATATTAAATCTGCCGAACACTGTAAATGCGTCCGCGAATTTGCCATAAAGAATGAGATTACCAATTATTTTGAAGTAGGCGAAATGGGGATTGAACATGCTCTTTTACCGGAAAAGGGCCTGACAGTAGCGGGCGACGTCATTATCGGCGCCGATTCCCACACCTGTACATACGGCGCTCTGGGCGCTTTTTCCACCGGTGTCGGCAGTACGGATATGGCTGCCGGAATGGCAACCGGAAAAGCATGGTTCAAAGTGCCGGGAGCCATAAAATTTAATTTAGTCGGAAAACCGAAAGAATGGGTAAGCGGTAAAGATGTTATTTTACATATTATCGGTATGATCGGCGTAGACGGCGCTCTTTATAAATCGATGGAATTTACCGGTGAAGGGATTCAAAATCTGTCTATGGACGACCGTTTTACTATTGCTAACATGGCGATTGAGGCAGGCGGCAAAAACGGAATTTTCCCTGTTGACGATCTGGCAAAAGCTTATATGAAAGAACATTCCACAAGAAACTATACGGTCTATGAAGCAGATGAAGACGCCGTTTATGATGAAGAATATACCATTGATTTAAGCGCTCTTGAATCCACCGTCGCTTTTCCTCATCTGCCTGAAAATACAAAAACTTTAAGCGAAATTAAACAGGATATTACCATTGATCAGGTCGTAATCGGTTCCTGTACAAACGGACGGTTGGATGATCTGCGGATTGCTGCAAAAGTACTGAAGGGAAGACATGTGGCAAAGGGAATGCGCTGCATCATCATTCCGGCAACACAGGCAGTCTATCTGTCTGCAATGGAAGAAGGACTGTTAAAAACCTTTATTGAAGCCGGCGCTATTGTCAGCACTCCTACCTGCGGTCCGTGTCTTGGCGGCTATATGGGTATTCTTGCCGAAGGAGAACGCTGTGTGTCTACAACAAACAGGAATTTTGTAGGCCGCATGGGGCATGTGGATTCAGAAATCTATCTGGCAAGCCCTGCCGTTGCAGCAGCAAGTGCGGTAACCGGAAAAATTTCCGGACCGGAACAATTATAAAATAGAAGGAGAAGAGCGATCATGAAAAAAGCAAACGGTACTGTTTTTAAATATGGAGATAATGTAGATACGGACGTAATCATTCCTGCCAGATATTTAAATTCTTCCGATCCGGCAGAATTGGCGGAACACTGTATGGAGGATATTGACAAAGACTTTATAAAGAAAGTAAAGAAAGGGGATATTATTGTCGCAGACAAAAATTTTGGATGCGGCTCTTCCAGAGAACATGCCCCCATTGCCATCAAAGCTGCAGGAGTAAGCTGTGTTATCGCAGAAACTTTTGCAAGGATTTTTTACCGCAACGCCATCAATATTGGTCTCCCTATTATAGAATGCGCAGACGCCGCAAAAGGCATAGAAGCGGGAGACGAAGTGGAAGTGGATTTCGACAGCGGCATCATCACCAATGTAACGAAAGGCACTACTTTTAAAGGGCAGGCCTTCCCGGAATTCATGCAAAAGATCATTGCCGCTGAGGGCCTTGTAAATTATATTAATAACAAATAATCCAATCCGGTATACCGTCAGAATCAGGATATTGCTTTCAGATTAAAAAAGCGATATCCTGATCTGATTTTACATGTTACAATTGAAAAACATCTGTAAAATATCCTGCTCTGGAAATCTCCACCCCGGCATCTGATAAATGTCTGGTGTCTCCCAACACCTGACAGCGAAATCCCGCCTCGCCGTTCACCCTTTCTTCACTCCCCAATATGGTAACAGAAGTCGGAGCGCTGAAAAACCCCTGCCACAAAACAGAAGGAGAAATCCCTAAAAGATGAGATAAACATACATAACTTAATCCCAAATGACAGAAAAAAACAAGTACCTCCTCCTTCTTAGGATGTCTTTTCACCTGATAATAACCATTTGTACGGATATATCCATATTCACTTAAAAGAGAATCCAAACTGTCACATACTTCATGATAGTATTCTTTCATGTCACATTCTGCCGTCTGCAGCACAGGCGCTTCAAACCAATGATCCTTATCGTAAAATTTGGGTTCCTTCGTCCAGTACGCAGGCAGAAAATCCCACGGAACATATTGCATTCCCGACTCAGGATGAATAATCGGCACTACAAATTCCCTCAGCCACTCTTTTGTAACCGCTTCCCTTTTTAAGTATTTCAGGCTGTATGAGGCCGTTTCCTTTGCCCTGCCAAGCGGCGAACAGTAAACCTCCGTAATATCCCAGCCTGCAACTCTTTTAGCAAGCGCCTCCGCTTCCTGTCTGCCCTTTTCGGTGAGACAGTCCTTCTCATAGTTTGGCTCTCCGTGACGAATAAAAATCAGTTTCATATAATGCCTTCCTTTCTCTATTGGATTCATAAAAGATAATTGTCTGATACAAATATATTATACAGGACGCCCGCGCAAAAGCATATACAGAAATATACATACCCGCATCTCTTGATTTTTTTTAAATTTCAGAATATAATAAATCGAAATTATTTGAGGGAGGATAGAATCATGAAACTACCAGAAGCGAAAAGATTAGAATGGGAAAAAACATTAAAAGAAGCAGAACTCATATCTGCTTCGGACTCTATTGAAGAACATACTCAGGGCGATTATTGGACTTTAGGTTCCCAAACAAGAGGCAACTATTTCTTTACAAAAGAAAAATTGGTTTTTATAAGCGGATGGGGATTAAACAATTTCGCCATTAAATACTCTGATATCAGAGGACTTAAGAAATCCCAGATCAGCTTCATAATACCGACGGGTATTACTGTAACTGCTTTAGATCCCGAAAAGGGAAAAGAAAAGAAATATAAATGTTCCGTAATGAAAAGAAAAGAATGGATAGCATATTTAAGTGAAAGAGCCGGTATAACACTGTAATCTTTCTTTATTCTGACCCGGACGCCCTGACAGGCGTCCGAATTTTTGCGGCATTTCTTTTCAGAAAAAAATCCCCATATAAAGTATTTTATTCTTCCCAAACCACAAAATATGTGTTAGTATCAGAATGTATATTTGGGTATAGTCTGTTTATATGGCATTTTTCATGCAGACTGTGCATGGAAAGGGTTGAATCACATGGCTAAACAAGATACATATGATGCGTCAAGCATTACCGTCTTAGAAGGTCTGGAGGCGGTCAGGAAACGTCCCGGAATGTATATCGGAAGCGTTTCTACCAAAGGTTTGAACCATCTGATCTATGAAATTGTAGATAATGCAGTAGATGAACACCTTGCCGGATATTGCAGTACCATAACCGTAACACTGGAAAAAGACGGCTCGGCTACTATAGAAGACAACGGACGCGGAATTCCTGTCGGCATGCATGAAAAAGGAGTCAGTGCAGAACGTCTCGTTTTCACCACGCTTCATGCCGGAGGAAAATTTGATAATTCCGCCTATAAAACAAGCGGAGGTCTTCATGGCGTAGGCTCTTCCGTAGTCAATGCGCTCTCCACAAGATTGACCGTCCGAGTCAAAAATGGCGGTTTTATTTATGAAGATAATTACGAATGCGGAAATCCCATTACAGAATTAGAAAACGGTCTGCTCCCTATAGTCGGAAAAACAAAAGAAACGGGAACATGGGTGAATTTTCTGCCTGATGGAACGATTTTTGATAAGACGCGGTTTAAAGAAGACGAAGTAAAAAGCCGACTGCACGAAACTGCATACCTGAATCCCAATCTGACCATTTTATTTAAAGACCTGCGAAAAGAGGAACCGGAAACCTTGGAATTTCATGAACCGGAAGGAATCGTAGGGTTCATTAAAGATATGAATAAATCCAAGGAAACCATTCACGATGTTATTTATTTTCAGGGGGAAAGTGAAGGTATTACGGTAGAAGCAGCTTTCCAGTATGTCAATGAATTTCACGAAAATGTTCTGGGATTCTGCAACAATATTTATAACGCGGAAGGCGGAACCCACTTAACCGGTTTTAAAACAATATTTACGAATATTATAAATTCCTACGCGAGAGAATTAAATATATTAAAAGAAAAAGACATTAACTTTACAGGGGCAGATGTGCGTAACGGTATGACCGCGGTCGTATCCATCAAACATCCTGATCCCCGGTTTGAAGGGCAGACAAAAACGAAACTGGACAACCAGGATGCTTCTAAAGCGGTCGCAAAGGTAACAGGCGATGAAGTCGTTCGTTTTTTTGACCGTAATCTGGAAACTCTGAAAAATGTAATAAGCTGTGCGGAAAAGGCCGCCAAAATCCGTAAAACGGAAGAAAAAGCAAAAACAAACATGCTTACGAAGCAAAAATTTTCTTTCGATTCTAACGGAAAACTTGCAAATTGTGAATCAAAAGACGCCTCCAGGTGTGAAATTTTCATCGTAGAGGGCGATTCTGCAGGAGGAAGCGCCAAAACCGCAAGGGATCGTGCCTTTCAGGCGATTCTTCCTATCAGAGGTAAAATTCTTAATGTGGAAAAAGCAAGTATCGATAAAGTGCTTGCCAATGCAGAGATTAAGACCATGATCAACGCTTTCGGATGCGGATTTTCAGAAGGTTATGGTAATGATTTTGATATCAGTAAACTACGCTATAATAAAATTATCATTATGGCGGATGCGGATGTGGACGGCGCGCACATTTCCACATTACTTTTAACGCTGTTTTACCGCTTTATGCCTGAACTGATTTTTGAAGGACATGTTTATATTGCCATGCCGCCTCTTTATAAAGCCATGCCTGCAAAGGGGAAAGAGGAATATCTTTATGACGATAAAGCGCTGGAAAAATACCGAAAAAAGCATAAAGGGCCCTTTACCTTACAGCGTTATAAAGGACTTGGAGAAATGGATGCTGACCAGCTTTGGGAAACGACCTTAGACCCTGAAACAAGAATGTTAAAACTTGTGGAGATTGAAGACGCCAGAATGGCCTCCGACGTGACTGGGATGCTGATGGGAACCGACGTTCCGCCAAGAAAAGCTTTTATTTATGAACATGCTGCGGATGCAGAACTGGATATATAAGATTGCCGCTAAATATCGATCTAAGATATCTAAGATATAGAAACAGGGGAAATAAATCATGGAAGAGAAAATTATAAAAACCGAATATTCCGAAGTGATGCAGAAATCCTATATTGATTATGCCATGAGCGTCATTGTTGCAAGAGCGCTTCCCGATGTGAGGGACGGCTTAAAGCCGGTTCAGCGGAGAGTCTTATATGATATGCATGAATTAGGAATACGCTTTGACAGACCTTATAGAAAAAGCGCCCGTATTGTGGGCGATACAATGGGTAAATACCACCCCCACGGCGACAGTTCTATCTATGATGCCCTTGTTGTCATGTCCCAGGATTTCAAAAAGGGCCTTCCTTTAATAGACGGACATGGTAATTTCGGAAATATTGAAGGCGACGGCGCGGCTGCCATGCGTTATACAGAAGCGCGTCTTCAAAAAATCACACAGCAGGCTTTTCTTTCTGATCTGGACAAAGACGTGGTGGATTTTATACCAAACTTTGACGAAACAGAAAAAGAACCCAGCGTGCTTCCTGTGAAGATTCCCAATCTTTTAGTAAATGGTTCTGAAGGAATTGCCGTCGGAATGGCTACCAGCATCCCCCCTCATAATCTTTCTGAAGTGATCGAAGCGACAAAAGCCTACATGAAAGATGAAACGATTACAACAAAAGGTCTTATGAAATATATCAAAGGACCTGACTTTCCCACAGGCGGCATCGTAATCAATAAAGACGATCTTTCGGAAATTTATGAAACCGGTTCTGGTAAAATCAAAATCAGGGGAAAAGTAGAAGTAGAAAAGGGAAAAGGCGGAAAGACCAATCTTGTCATCACCCAGATCCCTTATCCTATGATCGGCGCCAATATTGCCAAATTCTTATCCGATATCGCCGCGCTCGCGGAAACAAAAAAGACACAGGATATTGTGGATATTACCAATCAGTCCTCTAAAGAGGGGATTCGTATTGTGATAGAGCTTCGTAAAGATGCGGATATAGAAAATTTTAAAAATATGCTCTATAAAAAAACAAGATTAGAGGATACTTTCGGCGTAAACATGCTCGCCATCGTGGATGGAAGACCTGAAACAATGGGGCTGAAACGAATCATTAAAGAAAGCGTGGACTTCCAGTTCCAGGTTGCCTCCAGAAAATACAGCACCTTATTAGAGAAAGAACTGGAGCGGAAAGAAATCCAGGAAGGGCTTATCAAAGCATGTAATGTCATAGACCTTATTATAGAGATTTTACGCGGTTCAAAGGACAGACAGATGGCAAAAGACTGTCTCGTTAACGGGCAGACTGACGGCATCCGTTTTAAATCAAAAGAATCAAAAATCATGGCGGAGCAGCTTCACTTTTCGGACAAACAGGCTAACGCTATTCTGGAAATGCGCCTGTATAAACTGATCGGTCTTGAAATAGAAGCGCTTATCAAAGAACACGAAGAGACAATGGCAAATATTTACCGTTACGAAGACATCCTTGCCAGACGGGATTCTATGGCCCAGGTAATTATCAATGAACTGGACGCCATAAAAAAAGAGTTTGGCGTCCCCCGAAAAACTATAATAGAAAACGGGGAAGAGGCTGTTTATGAAGAAAATAAAATAGAGGAAATGGAAGTCTGCTTTCTTATGGACCGCTTCGGTTACGCAAGAACAGTCGATATGCCAGCTTATGAACGAAATAAAGAAGCCGCAGACAGTGAAAACAAATACGTCTTTTCCTGCAAAAATACCGGAAAAATCTGTATTTTTACCAATACCGGCCAGCTTCATACCGTTAAAGTTATGGATATTCCTTTCGGAAAATTCAGGGACAAGGGAATTCCTATCGATAATATCAGTAATTTCAGTTCAGAAAAAGAAGAGATTATCTTTGTAACAAGCCAGACGGAGCTGAATTTATACAGAGTCGTATTTGGGACGAAGCTGTCTATGTTAAAAATTGTAGACGGCGGCGAATTTGATGTTACAAAAAGAACCGTTGCGGCGACAAAACTTTTAGAGGGAGACGCTGTCATTAACGTAACGGTTATGGACAATTTAAAAGATATTGTACTGCGTACAAAAGACGGCTTTTTCCTGCGCTTTTCCATAGATGAAATACCGGAAAAGAAAAAGGGCGCTGTCGGCGTGCGCGGAATGAAGCTAAATGCCGGCGATTATGTGGAAGAGATTCAATTTACAAAAAACGGGCAGGATACTTCCCTTACTTATAAGAATAAAACGGTGGATGCTGCCAGAGTAAAATTGATGAGACGTGACACAAAGGGAACAAAATTAAGAATTTAAATAAAGAACGGGGGATTTTTATGAGAGTGATTGCAGGAACGGCACGAAGCCTGCCCTTGAAGGCGCCAACCGGAGAAGGCACAAGACCCACAACCGACCGCATCAAGGAAACCTTATTTAATATGCTGCAGGGTTATATGAACGATTGTGTTTTTCTTGATCTTTTTGCCGGAAGCGGAGGGATTGGAATCGAAGCCATCAGCAGGGGCGGCAGAAAAAGTTATTTTATCGAAAATAGCAGCGAAGCCATAAACTGTATTCAGGAAAACTTAAAGTTTACCAAATTTGAAGAGAAAGCGGTCGTAATAAAGCAGGATGTCCTAAGCGGTCTGAGTCATATATTTGAGAAAGAGGCCGACGTTATTTTTATAGATCCTCCTTATGGACAGGATCTGGAAAAACAGACGCTTTTCAAACTTGCCGGTATGAAATATGTGACAGAGAATACGCTGATAGTAGTAGAGGCACAATCAGATACAGACTTTTCTTACCTCGGCGAAGTCGGTTTTGAACTGGTAAAAGAAAAAAAATATAAAACGAACAAACATGTATTTATACAAAGAGAGGTATAATCATGAAAGCTGCTATCTATCCGGGAAGTTTTGATCCCGTCACATTTGGACATTTAGATATTATTAAACGTTCCGCGAAAATTTTTGATGAATTAACGGTGAGCGTACTCGATAATAAAGCAAAGACTCCATTGTTTTCTGTGGAGGAACGTGTTAAGATACTAGAAGAGGCAACAAAAGATTTACCAAATGTTAAAGTAGAATCCTTTTCAGGTCTGTTAATAGACTATGCAAAGCAAAAAAATATCCGTGTTTCCGTAAGAGGTCTTCGCGCCGTAACGGATTTTGAGTATGAATTACAGATTGCACAGACAAACAGGCAGTTGTCCGGCGGTGATCTGGATACGATATTTTTGACAACCAGTCTGGAATATGCGTATTTAAGTTCTTCGAGCGTAAAGGAAATTGCAAGTTTCCACGGAGATATCAGTCAGTGTGTCCCGGAGTTTGTTGCACATCTGATCTATGAAAAATATGGATTTGACAGAAACGGATCAAAATAGAAGATTACGTTAAAGTAGGAGAATGGGGTTATGAGCAGCAGAATTGAACAGCTAATTGATGAGATTGAGGAATTTATAGATAATTGTAAATATCAGCCTCTTTCCAACTCAAAGATCATTGTAAATAAAGAAGAAATCGATGGTCTTTTAAGAGAACTTCGGATGAAAACACCGGATGAGATAAAACGGTATCAGAAAATCATCAGCAATAAGGAAGCGATCTTAAACGATGCCCGGACAAAAGCGGAAGCCCTCATTAATGAGGCAACCGTACATACAAATGAACTGATAAACGAACATGAGATTATGCAGCAGGCATACGCGCAGGCCAACGAAGTAGTGAGCCTTGCTTCCAGACAGGCACAGGAAATTTTGGATAATGCAACAATTGAAGCGAATAATGTACGTCAGGCTGCAATGCAGTATACGGATGACATTCTTGCCAATCTGGAAAACATTATAGGGCACAGCATTGCAACTGCCGCCGGACACTATGAAGCCATGATTCAATCCTTAAACGGCTGCAATGATATTGTAAAAGCCAATCGTGCTGAATTAAATCCTGTAGGCGACTTAGAAGAAGCCGATCTGAATGATAATCAGAAATCCAGCGCTAATTTAGATTTATTATAGATGTCTGACTATGTGGTTTTCATACATAAATATGCAGCCGGTTTCGATAAACGAAACTGGCTGTTTACTTATAAAACATTGTGGCAGATTTTGGAACCATAACAGAAAGAGAAATCATGATAACAGGAAGGAGAAGCAGTTTGAAAAATAAAATATACAGCTTTGCCCTCTTATTTCTTCTGCTTATAATTTTACCTTTTTTTGCGTCTCCACTCCGAAGCTGTGCGGCCGAACCCGTTGTTGTCGTAATCGATCCCGGTCACGGCGGAACCAATCTCGGCGCAGAATATGAAGAGTATACGGAAAAAGAAATAACATTAATCGTAGCCAATGCCATGTACGAGGAATTATCCAAATATGACGGCGTAGAAGTATATATGACAAGAACGGGGGATGAAACCATAAGTCTTGCAGACCGGGCAGAATTTGCCGCCAGCGTAAACGCCGACGTTTTAATCGCCCTCCATTTTAACATGTCGGAAAATCATAATTTATTCGGTTCTGAGGTATGGATCTCCGCTTTTGGTGAAAAATATCAGGAGGGGTACGCCATTGGAGAAACTTTTATGGAACAGTTTGATGAACTGGGCATATACAGAAGAGGGATAAAAACAAGACTTGGGGACGATGGCGACGACTATTATGGAATCATACGAGAAGCAAAGGCAAGAGACGTCACGTCGATCATAGTGGAGCATTGTCATCTGGATCAGGAAAAGGACCATGAATTTTATAACTCGGCGGAAAAATTAAAAAACTTTGGAAAAATGGACGCTGTTGCAGTTGCCCATTATTTCGGTCTGTCTTCCAGAGAACTTGGAACAGACTACAGCGATTATGAAAACGTACAGGTAGAATTTCCCGTATCTGTCATGGCTCCCGATCTGTCGCCTCCGGATATCTGCTATATTGAACTTGTAGAAGCTGACAAAGAAGACCGGACTGTAAAAATACGACTGAGTGCAGAAGATTCCGACAGTTATCTGCTTTATTATTCTTACAGCGCGGACGGGGGCGAAACTTTTTCCGAATTAAGAGAATGGCCAAAAGGAGATACCTTTTCATTTACCATTCCTGTCCCAAATGGAATATCTCCCAATATCGTAGTCAATGTCTACAATAAATATGACCGTATCACGACAAGTAACGCTCTTGTAATCGAAGGTTTTCCTTTAGTATCAAGAACGGAGGAAGATCTGACGGAAACACAGTCTGAAACCAATACGGAAGCGTTAACGGATGGAATGCCGGAATCCGTTCAGGAAGCCTGGGGCGGAAATGGCGCAGAAGAAAAAACAAAGGAAGAAAAGGGCCCTGACCTTTCTTTCTCCACCTTCCTCAAAATTTGCGGCATTTGTATCGGAATTTTATTATTGCTCCTGATTATAGGCTACAGTTATCTTGAAATGAAAAAACGAAAAAATCGTAAACGACGAAGAAGATTTTAGAAGGGATGAAACCAATGATTAATTATTTCACAGAACAATTAGAAGGATTTGTGGCATTTATCGGAATTATGTCGGCATTTGTACTTACCTGTTTTGCCGTTTCCAAATTTTCTGTCTTTCTGCCAAAAGACATGGGCAGAGATTTTGCATTCGACGGAAAAAAATCCGCCGGTAAACCAAGAGGCGCCGGGCTTATTTTTATATTGATATTTTGTATCATCTCTTTTTTATTTGGAGAAATCAATACAGAGAATATTCTTTATCTTTTATTGACTGCCGCTGCAATGTTTACCGGTTTCTTTGACGATGCATCCAAAACCCCTTGGGGAGAATATAAAAAAGGACTGCTTGACCTGCTTCTTGCAATAGGCGTTGCAGTCACTTTCTTATCTTTTAATTCCAGTACGATTACCTTTGCCTTTTTAAATATCCCCGTAACGCTTCCCCCTGTTGTATTTGGCATCTTTACGGTCATTCTTGTCTGGGTATCTATTAACGTAACCAACTGTTCCGACGGCGTTGACGGTCTTTCCGGAACTCTGACCATTATATCGCTTGCTACTTTTTATATTGTGGATTTAGTAAGAGAACGTTCCGGTAGTTTTGATTATTTTATTTTAATCTTTATTGTCTGTATTTTAGGATACTTATGGTTCAACGCAACACCCAGCAAAATTCTGATGGGTGATGCCGGTTCCAGGGCTATGGGACTGTTCCTTGCAATTGCAGCTTTAAAAACCGGCTCTCCCTTTCTTTATATCCCGGTTGCGTTTATTTTACTTATAGATGGCGGTCTTGGACTGGTAAAAGTATTTTTGCTGCGCTTTTTAAAAATCCGCATTTTGAAAAATATCAGAACGCCGCTTCATGACCAGGCAAGAAAAGTATCCGGCTGGTCCAACACGCAGACCGTCTTTCGTTTTGCCATTATTCAGCTTGTGATCGGCATTGCAGTCATTTATATGGTCATGCCAAAATAACGGTCAGATCACCCCGGACCGAAATAAAAACAAATAATAGCTGCCGGTAAGCAGTAAAAAAAGCAGCTTATTGATTCCATATTTCACAATAGACAGCGGTGTGTCCTTTATAAGAGAATAGGTCTGCGCCATACAACAGATTCCGCCAAAGGACAACATCGAAAGTACAAGAAACGGCTCCTTATTGTTTACAAGATTTACGCCGTTTGATATCTCAAAAAAACAGGAAAAGAAATAAGTAAGGCGGATTCTTCCCTCATAGGAGAGATGATTGAAAAAACCTTTTTGCATTAAAATCCGTGGAAACATATTGAACAGGTTAAAAAATATCATATAACCGCCCAGTTTTGTAATATTTTCAATCCCTGAAAATATGGAACTGTCCAAAGCATCCATAAATTTGGATGCTTCCTGTTTTTCAGGTACGGACGCACAGCAGACAGCGGAAACCGCACCTCTGTTAATATGGCTGCTTATGATTCCATATAAGAGCGGAATTCCATACATACCAAACAGAAATGGCAGCTTGTTTTCTATATGAAGGGTAACCAGTACATAACCGCAAAAATAAATCGGACCGATATTATTGCAGAATGACAGCAGATATTCTGCTTCCCTTAAAGATATTTCATTCCGTTTATATAAATCGCTGATAACTTTTGCTCCCATTGGAAACCCACACAAAAAACCAATGATAATACAAAATATTCCATTCTCTTCAACACCGAACAAAAATCGGGATACAGGGCGCAGAGGAGCGCAAAGCGGTCTTACCAGATTCATGCGGATTAAGATACCGCTTAATACCATAAACGGGAATAATGTCGGGATCATTTTAGTAAACCAGAGATTTAATGCGGACAAGGCAAAACTGACACTGAGTTTGGGAAAGACCAGCATACCCATTATAAATAACAGCGCCCAAAATAAGATTCCCATATTTTTAATAAACTTTTTATTTAAAAACATCCTCAAACCCTTAAAAGTGTTGTATACTACAAGAGTATGTTTTTATTTT
>CANSUS010000045.1 GCA_947650155.1 uncultured Lachnospiraceae bacterium | reverse complement strand
TCAGGACTGCAGACGGTGCCGGAGGATGTATATGAAGCGGGCGGACTGGACGGAGTGACCGGATTTAAAAAGTTCCGCTATTTAACGTTTCCCCTTATCATCCCGTTTTTTTTCCATCAACATGGTGTTGTGTGTAAAAAATTTCTTAATGGTATTTGATCAGATTATGGCACTTACAAAAGGCGGGCCTGCACAAAGTACAGAATCCATTTCTTATCTGATATATAATAATGGAATGTCAGGCGGTCAATTTGGTTTTCAAAGTGCGAATGCAGTAGTATTTTTTATAGTGATTGTTATTGTTTCCGTTGCCCAGATGAAGTTTTCAGGTAAAAAGGAGGAGCAGTTATGATAAACAAAAAACAAATTGGACGGCAATGATTTTATTAATACTGGGGCTTTGTACAATTGCGTTTCCACTTTATCTTACGGTGGTGATTGCATTTAAACAGCCCTCTGAAATGACCGATACCATAAGCGGTATTCTGTCTCTGCCAAAGACTTGGAGCTTTGATAATTTCAGGGAAGCGATGAGAGTAACAAATTTCTGGCAGTCTTTGGGAAACAGTCTGCTGATTTCAGTGGTTACGGTGGTATTGTCTGTTTTGATTCATTCTTTAATGGGCTATGCGCTGGGAAGAAATAAAAGCAGCAGTAAATTCTATAATTTTATATATCTTTTTATTGTCAGCGGTATGTTCGTTCCCTTTGCCATTTTGATGATGCCATTGGCAAAACAGACGGCGGAAATGGGATTGGCAAACTGGGCTGGAGTCATTCTTTTATATGTAGTTTTTTTTATGCCGATGAATATCCTTTTGTACTCCGGGTATCTGGTAAATATTCCAATGGCACTGGAGGAGGCGGCAAAAGTGGATGGCGCTTCCACATGGATCACCTACTGGAAGATTCTTTTTCCCATTATGAAACCAATGCATGCCACGGTAGCAGTTCTGACAGCATTGTCAGTTTGGAATGATGTAATGACTCCCCTTGTCATTATGGCGGGTTCTGAGCAGAATACGCTGCCATTGGCACAGCTGAATTTCCAGTCTCAATTTGGAACAAATTATAATCTTGCATTTGCTTCTTACCTGCTGTCATTGATTCCTATTCTGATCTTTTATGTGATCTGTCAGAAACAGATTTTAAACGGAGTGGTAAATGGTGCGGTGAAGTAGGATGCATTCGTCAGTTAAATTGTATGAGAAACAGAAAATGCATATTGCGCAGAGAAAAAAACAATAAATGACGGCTCAGAATATAAGGAGAGATCATGGCAATTCTATATCAGCAAAAAGAACGGATTTTTATATTAAATACTGAACATACAACTTATCAGATAAAGGTAGACCGATATGGATTTCTTCTGCATTTATATTATGGTGCGAAGGTGGATGGAAATATGGATTATCTGCTTACTTATTATGACAGGGGATTTTCCGGAAATCCTTCGGATGCAGGGGAAGAAAGAACCTATTCTCTGGATGTACTGCCGCAGGAATATCCGGCGGCAGGGAACGGGGACTATAGAAATACGGCTTTTATACTCCATAATGCAGACCATTCGGAATGTTGTGACCTGCGTTACGTCAGTCATAAGATTTGGAGAGGAAAATATGGACTGGAGGGACTGCCAGCGGTCCATGCAGCAGAAGAAGAGGGGGAAACACTGGAAATTCTGTTGGAAGATGCAGTCAGCAAAATACAGGTACAGCTCCTATATGGTGTACTGGAAAAAGAAGATATTATTACAAGAAGTGCAAGAATTACAAATGGCGGAAAAGAATGTGTATGGGTGGAAAAGGCAGCATCAGTATGTCTGGATTTTTTGTATGGAGATTATGATCTTGTCAGTTTTTACGGCAGACATGCGATGGAACGCAATTTTCAAAGAGCGGAGATTGTGCATGGAACGCAGATGATTGGAAGCCGGAGGGGGACTTCCAGCCATCAATATAATCCAGCTGTGATCATTGCAAAGAAAGATACCACAGAGGATACAGGCTGCTGTTACGGAATGCTTTTTGTATATAGCGGAAATTTTCTGTGTGAAGCGGAAAAGGATCAATACGGGCAGACAAGGGTATTAATGGGACTGCACAGCGATTTGTTTCGCTATCCGTTAGAGAATGGGGAGACTCTGGTACTTCCGGAAACCATTCTCTGTTACTCGGATCAGGGCTTTGGGACTTTGTCAAGAAGATATCACCACTGCATCAGAGAACATATATGCAGGGGAAAATACAGTAAAGCAAAGAGACCAGTTCTGATTAACAGTTGGGAAACAGCTTATTTCGATTTTAACGCAGACACAATTTTCAGGCTGGCAGAAGAAGCGGCAGAGCTTGGGATTGATATGGTTGTTATGGATGATGGATGGTTCGGGAAGAGAGAAGACGATAACAGCAGTTTGGGTGGCTGGCAGGTCAATGAAAAAAAATTGGGATGTACTTTAAATGAATTAACAGAGAGGGTGAATCGCTTAGGCGTAAAGTTTGGTATCTGGATTGAACCGGAGATGGTATCGGAAGAGAGCGATCTTTATAAAACACATCCGGACTGGGCTATGAAGATACCCAAAAGAAGTCCGATACGAAGCAGAAATCAATTACTTCTTGATTTTTCAAGAAAAGAAGTAAGAGATTACATTTTTCATCAGATCTGTGAAGTTTTAGAACAGGGAAATATCGAATACATCAAATGGGATATGAACCGGAGTCTTTGTGACATTTATTCATCAGAGACATTACCGGGGAAAGTTACTTATGATTATGTAATCGGATTGTATGATTTTCTGGAAAAGTTACTGCAGAAATATCCGAATATGCTGATTGAAGGATGCAGTGGGGGTGGAGGAAGATTTGATGCAGGCATGCTGTATTATACGCCTCAGATCTGGTGCAGTGACAATACGGATGCCATAGACCGGTTAGAGATTCAATATGGCACGTCTTTCTTTTATCCTGTTTCTGCTGTGGGCGCCCATGTATCCGCAGTACCTAATCATCAGACCGGAAGAAGCGTAAGTCTGCATACAAGAGGCGTGGTGGCAATGGCGGGTACTTTTGGATATGAACTTGATCCTTCCAGGCTTACGGCAATGGAAAAGGAAGAGATTAAGGAGCAGATTGTATGCTATAAGGAACATGCAAGTCTGATCAATACAGGAGAATATTTCCGTTTGTCAGATCCGTTCCATGCAGACTATGCGGCATGGATGTTTGTTTCAGAACAAAAGGAAGAGGCATTTGTGAGTGTGGTTATGCTTAAAATTCATGGAAACATGACCGTAAATTATGTGAGGATGAAAGGCTTAAAACCGGATGTTGTGTACGAAGTGGACGGAAACAAAGAACGTTTCTATGGATCGGCGCTTATGGAGGCGGGCATACCTATGCCGATTCATACAACAGAGTATCCGGCATATCAGATTTACCTTAAAGCAGTAGGAAATAAGGAAGGAATTTTATGGAAAGATGGAGAAAAGAACGAATAAATCAACGGAGATTTTTCAAAGCAGGCTGAAAAAACATCATGACGAGCTGCGTTGGCTCTATATGGAATTATATGATAATCCGTCCATGTTTGCCGAGCTGTGCGACCGAATGGAGCAGTTCTATCTGGAACGGAATGAAACATTAAAGAAACTGGATATGACCAGAGAAAAGGACGGGGAATGGTATAAACAAAATGATCTGCTGGGGATGATGTTTTATATTGATAATTTTGCCGGTAATATGAAGGGTGTAGAGAGCAGATTAGATTATATAGAACAGTGTAATGTAAATTATATTCATTTGATGCCGTTTTTGGAAACGCCGAAAGACCGGTCTGACGGAGGATACGCAGTATCGGATTTCAGAAAGGTACAGAAAGAATTAGGATCTATGGAAGATCTGGAGAATTTGACGGCTGCCTGTCATAAAAGAGGTATCTGCGTCTGTATGGATTTTGTTATGAATCACACATCGGAGGATCACGAGTGGGCAAAAAGAGCGAGAGCAGGAGAAGGAGAATACATGAGCAGATATTTTTTCTTTCATGATGCCCAGATACCTTCTCAATATGAAAAAACTGTTCCACAGGTATTTCCTACGACGGCTCCGGGAAATTTTACATGGCTTGAGGATATCGGCCATTACGTTATGACAACATTTTATCCGTATCAATGGGATTTAAATTATAAAAATCCCAGGGTATTTAATGAAATGATGTATCATTTTCTTTATCTGGCTAATAGGGGAGTTGATATTATACGTATCGACGCTGTACCCTATATCTGGAAAGAGTTAGGTACTTCATGCCGCAATCTCAGGCAGGTTCATACCATTGTCCGTATGATGCGCATGATCAGTGAAATTGTCTGCCCGAGCATACTGCTGCTGGGCGAGGTAGTTATGGAACCGGAAAAGGTGATACCCTATTTTGGAACATTGGAAAAACCGGAATGTCATTTGCTGTATAATGTTACCACAATGGCAACAACATGGCATACAGTGGCAACGAGAAATGTAAAGCTGTTGAAAAAACAGCTTGATATTGTAAGTTCCCTGCCAAAAGAATACGTGTTTTTAAATTATCTGCGCTGTCATGATGATATTGGCTGGGGATTGGATTATGCGTCTTTGAAAGAAGAGGGGATGGAGGAACGTTCACATAAGCAATATTTAAATGATTATTTTCAGGGATTTGCTGGAGAGAGCAACAGCCGGGGAGAATTGTATAATGCTGATCCGGTAACAGGAGACGCCAGATTTTGTGCAACTACGGCATCCATGTGTGGCATTGAGAAGGCGGGACTGGATAAAGATAAGAAAGCGATGGAAAGAGCGGTCAGAATGGATATGATGCTTCATGCTTATTTGTTTATGCAGTCAGGTATTCCGGTGTTATATAGTGGAGATGAAATTGGTCAGATTAATGATTACGGTTATAAGAACAATCCGCTTAAGGCGTCGGATTCCAGATACATTCACCGTGGTGCGATGAACTGGGTGCTGGCGGAAAAAAGAAAAAGAGAGGACACGGTAGAGGGAAAACTGTTTCAGGGGCTTGGAAAGCTGGAAAAGATCCGCAAATCGGAGAAGGCATTTGTATCCTGTGCGGATACATGGACTGTGGAAACGAAAGATACCGCGGTACTATGTATGGGAAGATACTGGAAAGGAGAAAAAATTACAGGTCTGTTTAATTTCAGTGAAACGGATAAAACAATCAGACTGGAGGAAGCGGACGGTGAATATGTAGATTTATTTTCCGGGTGGACTGTAAGAAACGGAGAAATTACGATTCCGGTATACGGGTTTTATTATTGGAAACAGGTAGTGTCGTGAAAAAGTGTCAGAGAGTGAAGGCAAATGTTCTTTACTCTCTTTTTAGTGTAAAAATGTATTGATTTTATTCAATAAGGATATTATAGTGATAAATGAAATTGGTGACAGAGAAAAAGGAAATCGGACAGGAAGGAAGAATGGACCATGAAATTGCTTTTAGTGGTTTTGATGATAGGCATTATAGGTGGAATTGCTTTGGTTTCAGGATATAGCTGGCATTCAAATATGGGACGTAATATGGGGAAAAGGCGCATGGAAGAATATGGTCTTGAGGACGAAAAAGAGGAATATCATGAATAGCCGTGCAGATGAAAAAGAGAAATTAATGAAATGAAATTATTTAAATGCATTGACTTTTATTATTATGGATATTATACTAACAAAGTATCAAAGTTTGAAGGCACACCCCTAAGAACGGGTGCTGTCTTTTTTTGTGTGAAGCAGAGATTGTTTGAGTCAAAAGCTGCACAGAAATGGAGAAAAAAATGGAACAGATTAATTACAGGGAATCAGGAATTGACGAAAGAATCATACGTGCGGTAGAAGAAATGGGATTTGAAACCATGACGCCTATCCAGCAGATGGCAATTCCTTATTTTTTAGAAGGAAAAGATATTATCGGACAGGCACAGACAGGTACGGGAAAGACAGCGGCTTTCGGCATACCGGTGCTTATGAGTGTGGACGCAAAGGTGCGTTCCCTGCAGGCGCTTGTACTCTGCCCTACAAGAGAATTGGCCATTCAGGCAGCGGAGGAAATGCATAAATTTTCCAAATATATGCATGGAATAAAAATACTTCCGGTTTATGGAGGACAGGATATTTCACGACAGATCCGTGCATTAAAGGGCGGCGTACAGATTATAGTGGGAACGCCGGGACGTGTGATGGATCATATGCGCAGGCATACGATTAAACTGCATGATTTAAAGATGATCGTTTTGGATGAAGCGGATGAGATGTTAAATATGGGATTCAGAGAGGATATTGAAACGATTTTAAAAGAGACGCCTGAAGAACGTCAGACGGGACTTTTTTCGGCGACTATGCCTAAAGCGATTTTAGATATTACGCATACTTACCAAAAAGAAGATGCGGTTCATGTAAAGATGGCGCAAAAAGAGGTAACGGTGCCGTTAATCTCACAGTATTATTATCAGATGCAGAGTAAGCAGAAAGAAGAAGTACTCAGCCGCCTTTTAGATTATTATAATCCGAAACGTTCTCTGATCTTTTGCAATACAAAAAGGATGGTGGACCAGCTTTCAGAAAATTTAAAAGGCAGAGGGTATAATGCAGAAGGACTCCACGGTGATCTTTCTCAGAACCAGAGGGATACGGTAATGAATCTTTTCCGTAATGGAAGGGCAGATATTCTGATTGCGACGGATGTTGCGGCAAGAGGAATTGATGTAGATGATGTGGAGGCGGTTTTTAACTATGATCTGCCAGAGGATATTGAGTATTATGTTCACCGCATTGGAAGAACAGGACGTGCCGGGCGGACAGGCCGCTCTTTTACGTTTGTTGTAGGAAAAGAGATCTATAAACTTCGTGAGATTGAAAGAGTTTGTAAAACGAAAATAAAGGAGAAAAATATTCCGGCGGCAGCCCAGATCACAGCAGTTAAAGCGGATAAAATTTTAAAAGAAGCGATAGAGGCGGTGCAGCAGCAGAATCTGGATAAAATGGCTGAACTTATCGAAGAGAAAATGGAAGCGGAAGAGATTACTGCATTAGAACTTGCGGCAGCATTTTTGAAACTGAGTATGGGAAATGAAATAAAAGATATTAAGATTGAAAAATTTGTTCCCAGAAAAGAAGGTTCCTATGGCAGAAGAGGAAGCGGGGATCATCGCGGACAGGACAGATTTGCGGGAAGAAGTTCAGGAAGATATTATGGAAAAGATACCGATAAAAAGAAAAGACAGTATGAAAAATATGATAAATACGACAGCCGCAGTAAAAATTTCAGCAGCAGAAAATCAGGTGAACTAAAAGGAAACGGACGCAGACGAAAAGAAAAGAAGGGTGAAGCAGTATGACGAAGAGCGGGAAGTGTATCGTGATCTGTGCCGGAGATTTTACGCCGTTGGAAATAAAGCAAAAAGAGGGCGATTTTGTCATTGCGGTGGACGGCGGATATTTATATAGTAAATTATTGAATATAACGCCGGATCTGATTGTAGGCGATTTTGATTCTGTCAGCGAAGCGGAAAAAGAAGAACTTTCAGGCATAAAAGAAACAGATCGGAAACGGATCGTGGAACTGAACCCTTGCAAAGACGATACGGATACGCTTGCAGCTTTGCGGATCGGACTGGAAAAAGGATATCGCAATTTTCATATTTATGGGGCAATGGGAGGCCGGCTGGAACATACGATTGCCAATATTCAGTGCCTTCATTTTTTAAAAAATAACGGCGCCAAAGGATATATCATGGACGAGTCATGTATGATGACACTGATTCAAAATGAAACCGTGACCTTTCATAAAGAGATGGAAGGATTTCTATCCCTTTTTTCTTTAAATGAAAAGGCGAAAGGCGTTACAATTACAAATATGAAATATCCTTTGGATAAAGCAGAAGTTACCAATGACTTTCCTATTGGAATCAGTAATGAATTTGTGGGGGAAGCAGGAGTGGTTACTGTGGAAGAGGGGACGCTGCTTGCTGTTGTGAGGTGGTTATAATGCATAGTGTTATAAAGAAAAAACGGGAAGGAAGAATGGATGAACATTATTTTAAAGAAAGAGTTAAAGGGAAGAATTCTTGATATCGGAGGTGGCGGAGAAGGTGTGATTGGACAGATTTATGGAAAACAGGCCATTGCCATTGACAATAATAAAGAAGAACTTGACGAGACTACAGGCGAGTGTGAAAAAATGTTAATGGATGCAGCAAACTTACAGTTTGAGGCGGCGTCTTTCGATCATGTGACTTCCTTTTTTACTTTGATGTATATGGAAAAGGATACCCAAAAACAGGCGGTTAGTGAGGCGGTGAGAGTATTAAAGCCGGGCGGGCAGTTTCATATTTGGGATACCAATATTGAAAGCGCCTATCCTGAACCGTTTTTAGCAGAGCTGTATATTGATGCTGCAGGAAAGCATATTCAAACGACTTATGGGATTGGTAAACTGGATAGTCAGGATATGGATTTTTTTATTACGCTGTGTGAAGCGCATGGAATGACGCTTATGGAAGAGAGGAGAAAATCCGATTTCTTTTATTTGCGGTTTAAAAAAGAAGTGCCGAAAGAGAGCTAAGATTTCATTGCTCCTTTCGGCATTTTTGAGATTATAATGCGAACTGCGCCATATACAGATTATAATAAGCGCCTTTTTTCTTAAGAAGATCTTTGGCATTTCCTTCCTCGATGATTCGCCCGTCATCAATGACAAAGATACGGTCTGCTTTTTGAATTGTAGAAAGTCTGTGAGCAATGACAAAAGAGGTTCTTCCCTTTAACAGGTTTTCGATACCGGATTGAACAAGCAGTTCGGTTTTGGTATCAATACTGGAGGTCGCTTCGTCCAGTATCAGTATTTTAGGCATGGATACCATTGTTCTTGCAAATGCAAGCAATTGTTTCTGACCAATGGAAAGACCGCCGCCCCGTTCCGATAATTCTGTGTCATATCCTTTTTCCAGTTTCATAATAAACTCGTGGGCATTGACTGCTTTTGCAGCAGCAATGATTTCTTCGTCTGTGGCATCTAATTTCCCGTAGCGGATGTTTTCTTTGATCGTACCGGAAAACAGGAAATTATCCTGTGTCATGATACCCATCTGTTTACGGAGGCTTTCAATAGATACTTTCTTTACATCATGTCCGTCTATACTTACCGTACCGTCCTGCACGTCATAAAAACGGCTGATCAGGTTGACGATTGTAGTTTTACCGGCGCCTGTGGGTCCTACGAGCGCAATGGTTTCGCCGGGAGTAATCTGAAAGCTGACATCATTCAATACTTTTGTATTTTTATCATAGGAAAAGGACACATGGTCGAAATTTACCTGTCCTTTCATCTCAGGAATTTCTGTTACGCCTTCGGCGTCGCTTATTTCTGCCTTGGTGTCCAGTACTTCAAAGATACGTTCTGCACCGGCAATATTCGTAATGATCTGGTTATAAAAATTACTCAGATTGTTGATCGGCTGCCAGAACATGCTGATATAAGAGCCGAATGCAATAAAGGTGCCAAGAGATACTTTGTCTGTGCCTAAAATAATGATGCCTGTAAAATAAAGACATATACACCCAAGTCCCCAGCTGAAATCAATAACAGAACCAAAAGAGTCGCTTAAGCGGACTGCCTTTATAAATGAACTGCGGTGTTCTTCGATCAATTCATCGAAAGTCTTTTCCGTTTCTTCTTCCGCAGTGAAACTCTGGATAATCCTCATGCCGGACATATCCTCGTGAATAAAAGCGTTCAGATTGGAAGATTTTTTTCTGAACGTCTGCCATCTGGGATGTGCATTGGCTTCAATCAGGCACACGCCAAGCGCCATGAAAGGAATGCTTAGCAGGGAAGCAACTGCCAGAACAGGATTTTTGGCAAACATAATGATAACAACGGCAATGATTGTTAAAAAATCAGGAATCAGAGTGGTTACACAATTACTGAGTACATCTTTCAGTGAGTTAATATCACCGATAATACGGGAGAGAATCTTTCCCGTAGGCCTGCTGTCGAAAAAGTGAAAATCCAGTGTCTGAATATGGGTATAAAGTTCCTGTCTGATTGTAACCAGAATGTTATTACATACTTTTGCCATCACATACATACGAATTTTAATGGCGAGCACTACTAAAAGGTTTAAAAAAAGTGCGATTCCGATTAATTTAAAAAGTCCTTTATAATCAGCGGCTGCAATATGGTCGTCGATGGCGGATTCCATAATAAGCGGATTGACCAGGCTGACGCCGAGGCAGAACAGCATTACGGCAAGAACGCTGATAATTTCTTTTTTGTAAGCAAGCAGATAACGGAATAAACGAAGCAGTGTTTCCCGTTTATTTCGTTCTACATGCTGTTCATCATCTTTAAATGAGTTAACAGGCATGATTACGCCTCCTTTCCAAGCAGATAATCGCCATATTGAGACAGATAGGTTTCATAATAAAGTCCTTTCTTTTGCAAAAGCTCATTATGTGTTCCCTTTTCTGCGATCTGGCCATTGTCCATGACAATGATTTCGTCTGCATTTTTTACCGAACTGATTCGGTGTGCAATAATAATTTTGGTTGTATTTTTCAGTTCATTTAATGTCTGTTGAATTAAATGTTCTGTTTCCATATCTAAAGCCGAGGTTGAATCATCCAAAACAAGAATTGGATTTTTCTTGGCAAGAGCACGGGCAATGCTGATTCTTTGCTTCTGTCCGCCGGAAAGACCGACGCCTCTTTCCCCGATTACGGTATCGTACTGTTTTTCCATACGCTCAATAAATTCGCTCGCCTGTGCATCCTTAGAAGCGCTTCGCACAAGGCTGTTGTCAATCACATCTCTTTTCCCCAGTTTCACATTTTCCGTAATAGTGTCTGAGAACAGAAACACATCCTGCATGACTAAAGAAATATTGCTCCGGATCTGTTTCAGGGTCAGTTCCTTTACGTTTACGTCGTCTATGAAAATGTCGCCGTCCGTCGCATCATAAAGACGCTGCAAAAGATGGATGATCGAGGTCTTTCCGGCGCCTGTAGCTCCCATAATGCCAAGCGTTTTTCCCGGTTCGATACAAAAACTGATATCACTTAAAATTTCATAGTTGTCGGCTTTGTGGAAACCTACGTGGGAAAATTCAATTTTACCTTCTATCTGTTTCAGAACAACAGGATTTTCAGTTTCTGTAATGCTGGGCTTTTCCGCATAGATTTTTTTCAGTTTTTTATTGGATGCAAAAGCGGAAGAAAGACTGTTTGTTAACCATCCCAACATTTCCATAGGCCATACAATATTAGTGGAATACTCTACAAAAGCGCTGAGTTCGCCCAGAGTCATAGATTTTTGTATGGTCAGGTATCCGCCAAGCATCAGTGTGATAAGCGGAAGAATTTTTGTAATCACTGAAAAATAAGGATAATATTTTACAAAAACTTTGGACTGTTTCATATTCAGTTCGTAATATTTTTGATTATGTTTTAAAAACTTTCCAATTTCATATTTTTCCCGTGCAAAAGCCTTTACAGTACGGACACCGGCAAGGTTTTCCTCCGCAACAGTATTTAGCACGGCGTTTTCCTCGCTGATTTCCTCATATACGGTTCCGAGTTTTCTTTCCATGACTATTGCGATCAGACCGCAGATTATCATGGCGGCGGTAGGAATCAGGGCAAGTTTCCAGTTCAAACTGTACATGAAATATAAAACGATTAATGTATGTACGATAACTTCAAAGATCAACATACCGACATAGCCGACAGCATCCCAGATCCGGTCTACGTCGTCTTTGATCCGGGCCATCAGTTCTCCGGTATTAGTGCGGTCAAAAAAGTCCGCGCTGAGGCCCTGCACATGGGTAAACAGATTCCTGCGCATCTTGCCGCTGATAGAAGATGCGGCGTAATCAAAAGTAAATTCTTTTGTATATTGGAAAATGCATCTGCCCGTTCCGATACAGAAAATTCCAAGCAATAAAAATTTTAATTTTTCTGTTTCTCCGCCTACAATAACTTCGTCTACAATTCGTTTTGTAAGCTGCGGCGCATAGAGATCCAGCGAGACAGCGATCAGCATGGAGAGCACGGCAAAAAGATAAGCGAATTTGTGTTCCCATAGATAGCTGGATAATTTTTTCATGGTGTTTCCCTCCCTGTTAAAAATTTGCATAAAAATAGCCGTGGCGAATTACCACGGCTAAAAGCGTACAACATGCTGCAAAGAAATTTCTATTCTTAAAAGATCACGAACAAAGAACTGTAAATTTCTCATCCAAAGCAGGCTAAAGCATAAATCACAGAGGTAATTCCAAAGGATAAACTATTTTTTGCTGTAAATTTTAAGTTAAAGTGTAACGCTGAGTTCATCATCTGTTTTACCTCCTTCCTTTCTTATTTGTTGACTAAGCGTAAATTCACAATACGCCTCAAAAATTATTTTGTCAATACATTTTTTTAATAATTGTAGAAAATATGGAATGATTATTTAACAACAGGATTTATCCACATCAATTACGGTATAGTAATTTGCATTCAGTTCAGAAAATGCTTTTGCAATATATTCCTTAATCTCTGAATCAGAATAGATAAAATCATAAGGTACGACTACATCGAAGATAATGTTGGTATGCGTAGGACCTTTTACGAGCCGGAAATCGTGCAGCGTCAGAACTGGGGAAAGCTGATGGATGAACTGGACTGCGGTTTCCTTTAACGCCAGTGTTTCTTTGTCATCATTGCAAATGGGGTCCATATGTATCACGGCATCACATTGGAGTGTGGTGCGAAGACGGTGCTCAATATTATCAATTGTATCATGAAGATGCAGCAGATCCCCGCCTGCCGGGACTTCTGCATGAAGAGATACCATTACCCGTCCGGGTCCGTAGTCATGAACAATCAGATCATGAATTCCTAAAATATCTTCATAGGAAAGTACAATGTCCGAGATCTTCTGAACAAACTCCGGTGCAGGCGGTTGTCCGAGTAACGGACTTAAAGTTTCCCTGGCGGCAGAAAAACCCGCATAAAAAATAAAACAGCCTACTAAAACACCACAGTATCCATCAATATTGAAGCCGGTAGCATGGGAAATTAATGTTGAGACAAGTACGGCAGTAGTAGCAAGCGAGTCACTGAAACTGTCTGTTGCAGTTGCCTTCATGGCCGTACTGTTTAATTTCTGTCCCAGTTTTCTATTATAAAAACACATATAGAGTTTGACCAAAATAGAAATAATTAGTATTGCCACTGTCATGATATGAAAAGTAATTTCTTCAGGATGGAGTATCTTTTTTATAGAGGATTCCACCAATTCTACTGCCATAACCAATATGGCAAGGGAAACAAGTGCGCCTGAGATGTATTCAATCCGGCCATGCCCGAAAGGATGGGCAGAATCAGGTTTCTGCCCTGCCATTTTGAAACCGACCAGCGTGATAACGGAAGAAGCGCCGTCAGATAAATTGTTGAAAGCATCTGCGGTAATTGCTATGGAACCACTCAAAAAGCCTGCAAGAAATTTTCCTGCAAACAGAAAAAAATTAAAAATGATTCCAATTGTTCCGCAGAGAATGCCATATGCCTGACGGACAGACGGCTGATCGGCTGCCTGATAATTTTTTATAAATAGTTTTGCCAGAAATGTAACCATAATATTCTCCAATTTTCTTTATGATCGTTCCATTCTTTTCATTGTAGTACATCTTGCATAAAAAGACAATAAAAAGCTGTTGCCTGGCATTACGCGGGTCTTTATCATAAGCCCGTTAAAAAAATAGAAAATAGAATACCGGATACTTGAACGTATTATAGAATCTGTTATAATAGAGCATATCCGATAATATTGAAAGAATGAATAATTGAATACAAGAACGGGATAAGACTTATGACAGCGTCAGACGTGCAGACAGAATGATAGCAGGAATTTGATGAAACAGATATATTGAAAAAACAGATTAAACATCAGAAAGGAACGTGATAAAATGGCACTGACAAAAGAAGATTTGCAGGCAATTGCAGGGCTGCTGGTGCCTATAAACAGCAGGCTTGACAGTATGGACAATAGATTTGATAGCGTGGACAACAGATTTGACGGCATAGACAGCAGACTTGATGGCATAGACGACAGGCTTGACGGCATAGACGGCAGGCTTATGAAGGTTGAGAACAGTATTGAAAGGCTGGATTCGGAAGTAATGTCATTAAAATCAGGACAGAAAGAAATTAGAAAAGACATGAAAGAACTGAGCCGTAGACTTAACGATACCTATAACCTTGCGCTTGACGCATGGGGAAAAAGTACAGAAAACAGGGAATGGATTGAAAAAGTAACCTGATATAATAAAAGGGGCTGTCATATTTATAGTTTGCAGCTCCTTTTTTCTGTCAAAACTGATGGAAAAGACTGGTTGCGAATCAAAGCAAAGTAGAGTATAATAATTGGCAGGTTATGAGAAAATGGAGGGAATAAAGCATGAGTAAAAAAACAACAGTATTGATGATTTTGGACGGTTATGGACTGAACAGTAAGGTAGAAGGCAATGCAGTTGCACAGGCAAAAACACCTGTTATGGATAAATTGATGAAAGAATATCCTTTTGTAAAAGGAAATGCCAGCGGTATGGCAGTGGGTCTTCCGGAAGGACAGATGGGAAATTCCGAAGTCGGGCATCTTAACATGGGAGCAGGACGTATTGTTTATCAGGAACTTACAAGGATTACGAAGGAAATTCAGGATGGTACATTTTTTGAAAATCCAGCGCTTTTAGATGCAGTGGAAAACTGTAAGAAAAATGATTCTGCTATTCATTTCTTCGGACTTTTATCAGATGGAGGAGTGCACAGTCATAACACACATCTTTATGGGCTCTTAGAGCTTGCAAAGAGAAACGGATTAACCAAAGTCTTTGTACATGGATTTTTAGACGGACGGGATACACCTCCTGCAAGCGGGAAAAGTTATGCAGAACAGTTGAATGAAAAAATGAAAGAAATCGGAGTTGGTGAGATTGCTTCTGTGATGGGCCGGTATTACGCAATGGACAGAGATAATAACTATGACAGAGTAAAGCTTGCTTATGATGCGCTTACAAAAGGAGAAGGACTGACTGCAGAAAGCGGCGTTGCTGCTATTCAAAGTTCCTATGACAGAGAGGAAACAGATGAATTTGTAAAACCTACAGTTGTAGTTAGAGACGGACAGGCAATCGGTACAATTAAAGATAATGACTCGGTGGTATTTTTCAATTTCCGTCCTGACCGTGCAAGGGAAATTACAAGAGCATTTTGCGATGATGATTTTAAAGGATTTGACAGACCGGACAGGATTCAGACAAAGTTTGTGTGTTTTTCGGATTATGACCCGACGATTCCGAATAAAGAAATTGCATTCCATAAGATTTCTGTTAACAATACTTTTGGTGAATGGCTTGCCGCCAATAAAATGACACAGGCAAGAATTGCAGAAACGGAAAAATATGCGCATGTTACTTTCTTCTTTAACGGAGGAGTAGAAGAGCCGAATGAGGGTGAGGACAGGATACTTGTAAATTCTCCTAAAGTAGCAACCTATGATTTGAAACCGGAAATGAGTGCATATGAAGTATGTGATAAGCTTACGGATGCGATTCGCTCCGGTAAATATGATGTGATTATTATTAATTTTGCCAATCCTGATATGGTTGGCCATACTGGAATAGAGGCAGCAGCAATTAAGGCTGTGGAAGCAGTAGATGAATGTGTTGGCAAAGCGGTAGAAGCGGTCAAAGAAGTAGATGGAACTTTGTTTATCTGTGCAGATCATGGTAATGCAGAACAGCTTGTGGATTATGAAACAGGTTCTCCTTTTACAGCTCATACTACGAATCAGGTGCCGTTCATTCTTGTTAATTATGATGAATCATACACTTTAAGGGAAAACGGCTGCCTTGCAGATATTGTTCCTACACTGATCGAAACAATGGGAATGGAAAAGCCGGCGGAAATGACAGGGCAGTCGCTTTTGATTAAGAAATAAAATGAAATTGCAAAATGTAAAAAGAGGTAATGCCTGAATGGACATTACCTCTTTTTACGTTTGGTTAAGAGTTTTTAAGTTTTTCTTAAGCCTCTTGTATTTGGGGAAGGTTATCTTTATACTGGCTGTATTAAGTGAATTAGTACAGTTGAATTACAGAATGGAACTGTACGGAAAGGAAAGTCATGATTATAGTGGATTATAAAGATACAAGACCAATTTATGAACAGATTGTAGAACGTTTTCAGACATTGATCCTTTCCGGTGCATTGCCTGTGGATGAAAAACTTCCTTCTGTCAGAAGTCTTGCAGTAGAATTATCCATCAATCCCAACACGATTCAAAAAGCATATGCAGAATTAGAAAGAAGAGGGTTTATCTATGCAGTAAAGGGCAAAGGAAACTTTGTTACTTATAAAGATGAACTTATGGAATATAAGAAAAAAGAGTTACAGGAGAAGTTGGATAAGATTGTAGAAGAAGCGAGGGAGGTAGGGATAGCTAAAACTTCGATTATTTATTACTTGGAAAACGGGGGTGGAAACTTATGATAGAAGTCAGAAAGGTTTCTAAGTCTTTTGACAGCTTTCAGGCAGTGAATGATGTGACTGTAACGATAACAGACAAAAACGTTTTTGGACTAGTAGGAACGAATGGCGCCGGAAAAAGTACGGTACTGCGCATGATTGCGGGAGTTTATAAGCCGGATGAGGGGATTGTGCTGATTGATGGACAGCCGGTTTTTGATAAAATGGAAACCAAAAGGAATTTGTTTTTTATTGCAGACGAACCATATTTTTTTAATAATGCTACTGCGGAAGAGATGCAGAAATACTACGGAAGTATTTATGAAAACTATGATAAAGATCAGTTTTACAGGTATTTGACTCACTTTGATCTTGATAAGAGAAGGAAAATAAATACGTATTCTAAAGGCATGAAAAAACAGCTTGCGCTTCTGCTTGGAATTTGTGCCAGAACAAAGTATTTATTATGTGATGAAACCTTTGATGGTTTGGACCCTGTTGTACGCCAGGGGATAAAAAGTATTTTTGCGGAAGAGATTTCACGCAGAGGAATGACACCGGTTATTGCTTCTCATAATCTCAGAGAATTGGAAGATATATGCGATCACATAGGACTGTTGCATAAGGGCGGGGTGCTGCTCTCAAAAGATTTAGAGGAAATGAAATTAAATATTCAAAAAGTGCAGTGCGTATTTAAGAATACAGAAGATGAAACAAAGGTTATGGGAGCGTTACATATATTAAAAGATGAGCGAAGAGGATCTTTGCATACTTTTACAGTAAGAGGAAACAGAGAGAAAATTATGGAATTGTTTAAACAGACAGATACCGTATTCTGTGAAGTGCTTCCTTTATCTTTGGAGGAAATTTTCATCAGTGAAACGGAGGTGGTAGGTTATGATATTAAAAAACTCATTCTTGGCTAATATGCTGGAAAATTTGAAAAGAAGAAAGGGAATTGCGGTACTTTATTCCGTTTCCTTTTTGCTGATTTACCCAATAGGACTTACCTTATTTTTTGTATCTATGAAAGATTATATATCACAGAATTATTCTGATTACAGGGAGAGTCTGACAGAGATTTTTGCACAGTATATGGGGATGAATGTTCCGACAGCAGCATTCACCACTTTGTTGGCAGTGATGTGTGCAGTACAGGGCTTTTCTTACTTATTTAAAAAACAGAAACTGGACATGTATATGAGCGTACCGGTATCGAAAGAACGCCGTTTTGCAGTTATTTATTTAAATGGAATTTTGCTTTATGCGCTGCCGTATCTTTTCAGTATTCTGTTAAGCTTTGGCGTTGGCGCAGGAAATGGTGTGTATGCGGGAGAAGTAATAAAAACGCTTATTTTTTCTTATTTGAGTTTTCTGTTATATTATCTTGCAGTTTATAATATAACGATTATTGCCGTGATGCTTACTGGAAATATACTTATGGCTTTTTGTGGAGCAGGTGTATTCTTGTTCTATGAAGGAGGGATCAGGGTTATTTTAGCAAGTATGAGCTCCATGTATTTTCGCACCTATTCCGTCTATACCGATGATTCATGGTATGAAAATTTTTTTTCACCGGTATTATTTTTTGTGGGAAGATTGTGCCATGACTTAAGCGGGCAGAATATACCTTATCTTTTAGAGGAGTTCGGATTTATACTTGTAAAAATTGCCGTAATTACTGTGATAACAGGTATTACAGGATACTTGCTGTATACGGTACGTCCGGCGGAAAGCTGTAATAAAGCGATTACTTTTTCAAAGGTCAGGCCGTTTATCAAAATAGCTATTTTGGTCCCGCTCAGCCTTGTGGCAGGCATTATATTTTATTCGATTACGAACAACACTGCAATGACAATTCTGGGGTTTATTTTAGGTATTCTTTTATGTCATGGAATTTTGGAAGTGATCTTTGAATTTGATTTAAAGGCGATGTTCAGATCTTTTTATTCAATGGCGGCAGGCGCGGTTTTGGTTTTTGCAATTTATGCTGTTTTTCAGTTTGATCTGATTGGATATGACAGATGGGTGCCAAGACCGGATCAGGTAGAAAGTGTGGCATTTGGCAGCAGCGATCTTTCTTATAACAGTATGTATGATTTGAAAAGCGGCGATTATATTGAGAATATTGAATATGTATTGCAGCATATGAAAATTACAGATACAGAATCTTTTTGCGCATGGATGGAGGATGTAGCAGAAAAATGGGAAGAATGGGATAAATTAAAGGAACATGAGCCCGAGCGCATATTGTGGAGCACAGTAAAGTATCAAATGAAAAACGGCAGGGAAAAATACCGCAGGGTAGGAATTTTTTATGAAGAATTTATAGAGGAGCTAGACGCGCTGGTATCAGATAAAGAGTATCAAAAGGGAACTTATCAGATATTGGACGAGGAGTTTATGGATCAGGTTTTAATAGAACAGATGAGTTTCAGCAATGGCGTTGCAGAGAAAGAAATAGAAGAAGCAGATATGGAAATGGTACTGCAGGCGTATAAAGAAGATTTGATGAATTATGATATAAAGACGGCGGTTGAGCAATATCCAATAGGTATTATTGATCTTAGATTTTCAGTGGAAGTTACTCTTGGAGATGATCCATACAATAAAAAAAGAAGGAATATATATTATACGCTGCCGATTTATGCCAATTTTGAAAAGACAATAGCTTATGCTGAAGAAAAAGGACTGTTAGCAGACTGGAAAGAATCAATTTATGATATAGAGTCAATTACGATCAGCCGTTTCGACGGAGAATTTGGAGATTGGGGGGAGCAGGTATTTAAGGAGAAGGAGGAAATAGAGGCTGTTCTTCCAGCGCTTGTACCGGGAATAATCGGAAATTATAAAGTGTTTAAAGATGGAAATTATTTTAATTATTCTGCTGAGATGTCATATGTAATACAGGATGATGAAGTCTTTTATGAATCGAACTATTTTACTGTAGAGGAAGATTTGCTGCCTGATTTTGCAAAATAGAAAAAAAGAGGAACCGTCTGGATTCAGGATGGTTTCTCTTTTTGTTTTTGAAATTTGTGTAATATCAAAAAAACGGGAAACACTACTAAAAAGAAAAAGCAGAAAAGAGGTAGATTATGGGTTTATTTTTGACGATTACAGATGTAAAGGGACGGGAGATATTGGATTCCAGAGGAAATCCGACAGTAGAAGCGGAAGTGGAAATTGAAAATACAATACATGCAAGAGCATCTGTTCCTTCAGGAGCCAGTACAGGAAGATTTGAAGCAGTAGAATTGCGGGATGGTGAAACAAGATATTTTGGGCTTGGAGTCACGAAGGCGGTTCACAATATCAATACAAAAATTAAGGATTGCCTGATTGGTAAAAATGCATTGGAACAAGGCATGATAGACCGGATATTAATTGAAGCAGACGGAACAGACAATAAAAGCAACCTTGGAGCTAACGCCATGCTTGGGGTGTCTATGGCAGTAGCGAAAGCCGCTGCTACAACTTTAGAACTGCCGCTCTACCGCTATCTGGGTGGAATTTCCCCAAGACTTCTGCCTGTTCCGATGATGAACATTTTAAACGGAGGGAAACATGCGGCAAATACTGTCGACTTTCAGGAGTTTATGATTATGCCGGTACAGGCAGAAAGTTTTGCAGACGGCCTTAGAATATGTGCGGAAATTTATCATAATTTAAAGAAAATATTAAATGAGAGAGGTCTTTCTACCGGAGTAGGAGACGAGGGAGGCTTTGCACCGGATCTGCCGGATGCACCTGCAGTGCTGGATCTGATTGTAGAGGCAATCAAAGCAAGCGGATATACACCGGGACAGGATATTAAAATTGCCCTTGATGTAGCTTCCAGCGAGCTGTACAATGAAAAAACCGGCATGTATCATTTCCCCGGTGAAAGCAAACTGACTGGAAAAGAAGTGGTTCGGGACACATCCGAAATGATTGCATATTATGAAGATTTGATTGAAAAATATCCGATTATTTCCATCGAGGACGGACTTGCGGAAGACGATTGGGATGGATGGAAGGAAATGACGGACAGAATTGGAGAAAAAATACAGTTGGTTGGAGATGATCTGTTCGTTACGAATACAAAACGTCTGGATGCAGGTATTAAACTATCCGTTGCTAATGCTATTTTGGTAAAAGTAAATCAGATAGGAACGCTGACCGAAGCATTTGAAGCAGTAGAAATGGCTCATAAAAATGGATATAAAGCAATTATTTCCCACCGTTCCGGAGAAACGGAAGAAACGATCATATCAGATATTGCCGTTGCACTGAATACAGGACAGATTAAAACAGGCGCACCATGCCGCAGTGACCGTATTGCAAAATACAATCAGCTTCTCAGAATTGAAGAGGAACTTGGAAGTTTTGCCAGTTATAAAGAACCTTTTAACAAAATTTAGTTGAAAAAGCTTTTATCCTGTGTTAAACTAATCTTTGTTTGACATTAGGAGGTGTGATAGAGATGTTCAGAACTATATTGACTATCGTTTTTATATTCATATGTTTTGCATTAGTGGTATTGGTATTAATGCAGGAAGGGAAGTCAGCGGGACTCGGTGCGATCAGCGGTGCGGCAGAAACCTATTGGGGTAAAAACAAGGGACGTTCTGTGGAGGGCAAACTTGTTAAGGCTACAACAGGTCTTGCGATTGCATTTATTGTAATAGCAGCAGTCTTAAATATCAATCGTTTTTAATCAGTATGTGATGAAGCACCCTTTTTGCGAAGGGTGTTTTTCTTGTTTGCCGGTACCGGCGGATGAATGGGAGTTAATATGGAAAATAAGAAAGAGAAAAGAAAAAAAGTAATATGCGATCTCCTAAATGATGAATTTTATGTTCCCATGAAAGAAAAAGAGCTTGTCATGATGCTTCAGGTAGAGAAAGAGGACAGAGAAGAATTTAAAAGGCTTTTGGATGAGCTGGTTGTGGAAGGAAAAATTCAGATTACGAAAAGAGGTAAATATATTAAAGCAGATGAGACACTGGCGGCACAATGTATTGTCGGCACTTTTTTAGGACATGCAAAAGGATTTGGATTTGTTGAAACACAAGGACAGGAGGCTGATTATTATGTGCCGGAGGACAAAGTAAACGGTGCTTTTCACAATGATAAAGTGCAGGCGGCATTACTTCCCGCCGTAACCGGGAAAAGGCAGGAAGTGGAGATTGTAAGGATTTTGGAGAGAGGGACATCAAAGATTGTGGGAACTTTTCAAAAATCCAAAAATTTTGGCTTTGTCATACCTGATAACAGTAGAATTGCTGCCGATATATTTATCCCAATTGAACGTTCCAGAGGAGCGGTAGATGGTCATAAAGTAGTGGCAGAACTTACAAGTTACGGTGGAAAAGATAGAAAGCCGGAGGGAAAGATAACAGAGATTCTTGGACATATTAATGATCCGGGAGTTGATATCCTTTCTATAGTAAAAGGCTATGAACTGCCAATGGAATTCAGCGAAAAAGTGATGAAACAGGCAGAGCGGACGGCAAGTGAAGTCTCTGATGCAGACAGAGAAGGACGACTGGATCTGAGAGAACTTACAATGGTTACAATTGACGGTGAGGATGCAAAAGATCTGGATGATGCAGTAAGTCTTTCTGTGAATGGGGAAGAATATGAATTAGGCGTTCATATTGCAGATGTGACCAATTACGTACAGGAAAATTCTGCGCTTGACAGAGAGGCGCTGAAACGCGGTACCAGTGTTTATTTGGTTGACAGAGTGATTCCCATGCTTCCGCATGCGCTGTCCAATGGTATTTGTTCTTTAAATGAAGGGGTGGACAGACTGGCATTAAGCTGTCTTATGAAAATGAATAAAAAAGGGGAAGTAATTGATTATAATATTGCAGAAACTGTCATAAGAGTAGATAAAAGAATGTCCTATACTGCAGTGAAAAAAATTCTGGAAGATCAGGATGAGGGAATGAAAGCAGAGTACAAAGAACTGGTACCAATGTTTGAGCAGATGGAAGAACTGGCAGGAATTCTGAGAAAAAAGAGAAAGAAAAGAGGTTCTATTGATTTTGACTTTCCGGAAACAAAAATTATCTTAGACAAAAGCGGTATTCCGACAGAAATCAAACCTTATGAAAGAAATACGGCAACAAAGATGATTGAAGATTTTATGCTGCTTGCAAATGAAACAATTGCACAACATTTTTACTGGATGGAGCTGCCGTTTGTATATCGTACTCATGATAATCCCGATCCGGAAAAAATTGAAAAACTGTCACTTTTTATTCATAATTTCGGATATGGAATAAAAATGAATAAAGAGGAGGTTCATCCAAAGGAAATCCAAAAACTGCTTGAAAAAATTGACGGTACGCCGGAAGAGGCGCTGATAAGCAGACTTACATTACGAAGTATGAAAAAGGCAAAATATTCGGTGGCAGGAACAGGACATTTTGGTCTTGCCTGTCAGTATTACTGTCATTTCACTTCGCCGATCCGCAGATATCCTGATCTGCAGATACACCGGATTATCAAAGAACAGTTAAGAGGAAGACTGAAGGAAGAAAGAATTTCCCATTATGAAGCTATACTGCCGGAGGTTGCAAAGCATTCTTCAGAAACAGAAAGAAGAGCGGATGAAGCAGAAAGAGAGACTGAAAAATTAAAAAAAGCGGAGTATATGGAATCGCATATCGGGGAACATTTTGCAGGCGTAATTTCTTCCATTACGAACTGGGGAATTTATGTGGAACTTCCCAGTACGATAGAAGGCATGATTCATGTATCGAAGCTGCCGGGAGACTTTTTTTATTATGATGAAAGCAATTATGAAATGGTGGGACAGGATACAGGAAAACGCTATAAATTAGGAGAACGTATTGAAATATATGTTGACAGTGTAGATAAAGTGACAAGGACAATTGATTTTGGACTTGTTTATGACGAAGAAGAGAAAAACAGGGGATTTGAGGATTGAACTGGAATGGGGGCAGAGTATGGTAAAAGAGCAGATGAAACTTATTGCAAACAATAAAAAAGCTTATCATGATTTTTTTATTGAAGAGAAATATGAGGCGGGAATCTGTCTGCATGGAACGGAAGTGAAATCCATGCGGATGGGAAAGTGCAGCATAAAAGAAGCTTTTGTACGAATTGAAAACGGGGAAATTTTTGTCTATGGAATGCATGTCAGCCCATACGAGAAGGGGAATATATTTAATAAAGACCCCCTGCGGGTAAAAAAACTGCTTTTGCATAAACAGGAAATTCATAAACTGGCAGGAAAAATTGCTGAAAAAGGTTATACACTGGTTCCGTTACAAGTATATTTTAAAGACGGCAGGGCAAAGGTGGAAATCGGACTGGCAAAAGGTAAAAAACTTTATGATAAACGCCAGGATATTGCAAAGAAAGATCAGCGGAGAGAATCGGAAAGAGAATTTAAAATCAGAAATCTGTAGTTTATAAATTATTAATGATTGTTTAGAAAGCATTACTTGACCTGTGCCAGAAAAACCTCTATAATGAGGAAAAGTAAATGAAACAATAAAATTTTATAAGGGATAGTAAAGGTTTCGACAGGGATCTTGCAGCTGGAGAAGCTATCCGCAGGCGATGCGTCAAATCGCAACAATAAATATAAACGCTGAAGATAATTTAGCGCTCGCTGCCTAAGCAGTGAGTCTTGCCGTCTGATGGCGGCTGTCTGACTTAGTGCACCTACACATTAAGACCCAGGCATCGACGATGTAGGAAACGACTTATGCAAAGCTTTGAGCATGAGGGCGTATGATGAAGCTACTAAATGGATCAGGGTGTTTGTTTCCTGATGCAGGAGGGAACGTAAGGCTTGCCTTGCAATAACAAACTATGATAGTAGAAGGACAGGGAATGGGTTTTTGGACGCGGGTTCGACTCCCGCCTATTCCATCCGTTAAAGTGTTTACTGATGGAAATTAATGTAAAAGTTTTAAACTGTTTAAACGGTTTAAAACTTTTTTATCGTAAGAGTAAAATAAAAACGGAATATATAAACAAGAGGATCATTAACATTATGATTGATAAAAAGAACTTTCATTATTTTAATTATATTAAAAAGGAAGAGTTTTCAGGAAGCATAGAAGGAATGCGCTATATGCTGAAAAGGGTTCATGCAGGGGACGAAGAAAAACTGCAGGTAACCATTTGGCAGGGTCCTCTTAATTATATTAAAACTCCGGAAGAAAAAAAGAAAGTAACAGAACTGCCGTTTTCTGCGGAAGGAGTAGAAATGGCAGCCGACTGGCTGAATGAACAATATGAGGCAGATAAAACCGAATGGGAGAAGGGAAAGAGACTCCTTTAGCATGGCATTTAAGAAAATCTTAAAAAATATTCATTAGTTTTTCATAGGAATGGACATCAGACTGGTGTTATAATAAATCAGTATGAATCAAATATAAAGGAGTACGTTGTAAGAATCTGGTGAAGGGGAAAGCAATATACCCAATTTGTAGATGGAACAAGAATGGAGACTGATCATGATAGAATCAAAATATACACATGTGCGTGTCAATAATGAAATTGAGTTATGTGAAATCAGTGAAAGAGAAGTAAAGGAAAAAATAGAAAAAGCATTTGTCAGAAACGGCGTTTCTTTTTTTATAAAATGGAAAAGAGAACGGAGTGGACATAGGGATAACAGCAAATATATTATTTTTGTCAACCAGCATCAGAGGCAGAAGGCAGAGGCGGTAATTCACGCAGTGCTTGAAGATGCAAACGATAATGTTATATTTGCGGACAGTCAGATGGGAAAAGGATGGGGGATAAGAAAAATAAGTCATAACTTGTCAGCGCTTTTAAGCAAAATGTAGAAAAATAAGAGTATATTTTGTCACAATGCCGAGTGCATCACCGGTGAATACTATGGTATACTATGTACATAAGCAATAAATGATACGAAGTATATGAAATGTGTAATAAATAAAGGGGAGTACGAGATGCTGGAGACAGAATATACCAAAGTAAAAGTTCATAATGAAATTGAACTTTGCGAAGTTGCTGACATTGAATTAAAAGATCAAATAGAAAAGGAGCTTTTAAAGTGCAGAGTGTCTTATTTCCTGCGATGGACAAAACCGAAGTGGTTTGGCAGTAATAAGAATGGAACTTGTATTTTTTGTGTAAATGATGCACAAAAGGAGGTCGCGGAGAATGCAATCAAAGAGCTGGGATTGGATTCTAATGACAAAGTGAAATTTCTTATGAGAAAAGTTGATAAAATATTTTATTAGGGGAAGCGGGAGCTTCCCCTTTTTGGGTTGAATATACTATTGCAGGATAACCAAGCAGAGGAGATGACTAATGGAAGAAAAGCAGCTATTAACAGAAGAGGAAAAACAGAATCTGACAGTAGGCGGATATCACTTTAGAACAAAAGAAGATGCTGTACTTGCAAAAATAGAACAGCAAAAAATTGAATATATTGAGCAAAGACTGCATTATGACCGTCCGGAAAGTGTGCTTGCCGTTTATCAGAAAGCAATTGAAAATCAAACGTTTCAGACACCAATTGGAATAAAATATCTGGAAAAACTGCATCAGTTTTTGGAAGAAAGTGAATCAATCGATATTGCAATACAGCCGATTCCTCTCAATACAAACTTCAGCAGAAAGATCAGGGAACAGGCGGCACCCGCAAAAAAAAGAATTCAGCCGGAGAAACAAAGGGATAAATTAAAGGACAGGTACAGACTTTCCATTTGTATCAATATATTGCTGCTGCTGATGGCTGCAGCGATGTTCTACATTACTCTGCATAGCGACAGTCCCAATATACTTAACTATGAAAATGTAATTACAAATAAATATGCATCGTGGGAGCAGGAACTGCGGGAACGAGAAAATGAACTTAGAGAAAGAGAAAAGAGTTTGGGGATTGAGAACGAAGCAGAATTAAGGGAAACCGATTAAACTTCACATTTTTAACATAATTTTTGATTATAATAACAGTAATTGAAAGGAATGGGATTTTTAATGGAAAAATTGAAGATTTTAGTCGTGGATGATGAAAGCAGAATGAGAAAACTGGTGAAAGACTTTTTGATAAAAAGCAATTACGATGTAATAGAAGCAGAAGACGGAAGCCAGGCTTTGGATATTTTTTTTGAAACAAAAGATATTTCACTGGTCATTTTGGATGTGATGATGCCTAAAGTAGATGGGTGGCAGGCGTGCCGTGAGATACGGGAATATTCTAAAGTGCCTATTATTATGCTGACGGCAAAGTCGGATGAGAGGGATGAGCTTCAGGGATTTCAGCTTGGCGTGGATGAGTATATATCGAAACCATTCAGTCCTAAAATTTTGGTGGCGAGAGTAGAAGCAATACTACGAAGGACAAATCAGATTGCGTCAGATGGAATGTTAGAGGCAGGCGGTATTGTGATCAATAAAGCGGCGCATATGGTTATGATAGAAAATAAGCAGGTCGATTTAAGCTATAAGGAATTTGAATTACTTACTTATTTCGTGGAAAATCAAGGGATTGCGCTTTCCAGAGAAAAAATATTAAATAATGTCTGGAATTACGATTATTTTGGCGATGCAAGAACGATCGATACCCATGTAAAAAAATTGAGGAGTAAAATGGGAGAAAAAGGCGATCTGATAAAAACAATTTGGGGTATGGGATACAAGTTTGAAGCAGAATAGTTAACAGGGCTCGGAAAATATGGTACATTCAATTAAAAAACAATTTGCGATTATTTTCATTATACTTATGACAAGTACAATACTGGCATGTCTTTTGGTAAATAATATTTTTTTGGAAAAATATTATTTAAGCAATAAACAAAAAGCACTGATGGGTGCTTATAATAAAATCAATATGAGCGACATTGGTTCAGACAGTTTTGATATTGAGATCCAAAAAATTTGCTGGAAATATAATATCAGTATTATCATTATGGATGCAGACTCTCAGATTTTAAAAGCATCAGGAAATGATGTGGACATTTTAGGAAGACAGCTTCTGGATAATTTATTTGGACGTGTAGTCAATAATGAAGTTATAGACGAAAAAAACGGTTCCATTATTCAGATCACATTTGATCAGAGGACACAGACGGAATATATAGAGATGTGGGGAATATTGAAAAATGGAAATATCTATTTGATGCGCAGCGCCCTTGAAGGAATTAAAGACAGTGTTGCGATTGCCAATCGCTTTTTAACATATGTTGGTTCCTGTGCAGTATTTTTAAGTGCAATCATCATATTTTATGTATCTCAAAAAATAACGGAACCTATTTTAGAGCTGGCCTCCATTTCGGGAAAAATGACACATTTGGATTTTGAAGCAAAGTATACGGGAAATTCCAAAACGGAGATCGCGATTTTAGGACAGAATATTAATGAACTTTCTGAAGCTCTTGAGAAAACCATTTCCGAATTAAAGACAGCGAATAACGAATTGAAAAAGGATATTGAGAAAAAAAATGAAATTGATGAAATGCGTAAAGAATTTCTCTCCAATGTATCCCATGAGTTAAAAACACCCATTGCGCTTATACAGGGATATGCAGAAGGATTGAAAGAAGGCATAAACGATGATGCAGAAAGCAGAGAGTTCTATTGTGATGTTATCATGGATGAAGCGGCGAAGATGAACGTCATGGTAAAAAAGCTTTTGACATTAAATCAACTGGAGTTTGGAAATGATATTGTTACAATGGAAAGGTTTGACATTGTAGCGCTTATTACAAACTATGTTCAATCGGCAGAAATATTAACGAAGCAGAATGAGATTTCCGTCAGAATGGATGAGTATCCGCCTGTTTATGTTTGGGCGGATGAATTTAAAACGGAAGAGGTATTCGCTAACTATTTCAGCAATGCAATGAACCATTGTGAGAATGAAAAGGTGATTGATGTGAAATTGGCGAAAGAAGAGGGAAGGGTGAGAATCTCCGTTTTTAATACTGGTGAACCGATTCCGGAAGACAGTATTGGACACATTTGGGAAAAGTTTTATAAAGTCGATAAGGCGAGAACCAGGGAATATGGCGGCAGTGGCGTGGGACTTTCCATTGTAAAAGTAATTATGGAATCTATGAATCAATCCTACGGTGTAAAGAATTATGAAAATGGAGTGGAGTTTTGGTTTGAATTAGAGACTGTCCGGTAAATTTTACAGGCGCCTATTTGGACTGAATGGTCAGGAATTGAAAATTAACAGTTCCATTTTGAAAGTAAATATTGTATAATAGTTTTGTGATTTTTGTGGATGCGAATGAGTAAAAGCAGCTATAAGACAGAAGAACAGTTGGATAAAAAGGCGTATTCAACTATTATTATGACAAAGTGATGCGGCGCGTCGCAACGCGCAGGTAGGTATTTATTTATGAAAAAAGCAGCAATTGTTTGTACAGCAGTATTGAGCAGTGTAATTATGCTGACCGGATGTGGAAACACGATACCGGAAATGACAAAGGAACAGGAAAATATGATAGCAGAATATGCGGCAGAGTTATTGCTGAAATATGATAAGAACTACGTTTCCAGAGTAGTAGACACAACGGAATATCATGAGGAACTGGCTAGAATAGCTGAAGAAGAACGAAAAGCACAGGAAGCAGCGGCAGCAGAACAGGCGAGGCTGGAAGCGGAAGCAGCGGCGGCAGCGCAGGAAGCAAATGGCGGCAGTGCGAACAGGATGGAAGTTCAGACAGTTGCTTCTGTGGAAGAGTTTTACCAGATACAGGGGGTAACTATTCAGTATAATGGTTATGGTGTGTATGATTCTTATCCGGAACAGACAGAAGGAGAAGATTTGTTTTTTTCACTGGATGCAACAGCAGGAAATAAATTTTTAGTGTTGTTTTTTGATGTCACAAATGTAAGTGATGCAGAAATGGAATTTAATATGATTGATTTGTCTCCTAAGTTTAGAATTTCTGTGAATGGCAGTGCCAATAAAGTGCCTATGCTTTGTTCCCTCCCGGAAGAACTACTGACGTATAAGGGAATGATTGGCGCTGGAGAAACAACAAGAACAGTGGTTCTGGTAGAGATTCCTGCACAGGGCAGTGAAAGTATTAATTCCCTTACGCTTACACTGAGAGGGGATGCTGGAAGCGCACAATTGCCATTACAGTAATAGAAAGCAGACATAACTATTTGTTTTGTACATGTTGTACTGGCATTTTTAAGTGTCTTTGCTGAAGGACCTAAGAAAATAAGAACAGAGATGAATAGGAGAATTACCTGTCTGCCTGATGGAGAAAGACAGGTGATTTTTTTCTCAAAATTTTTTTAAGAAGTTTACAAAAAGGTGTTGACATTTTCTATATAGTGGTGATAATATAATCTTCGGTCGCAATAAGTGACAACAAATTTTTCAAAAGAAAATATGAAAAAACTGTAAAAAGCTGTTGACAAAAGAGAAGACGCATGG
>CANSUS010000044.1 GCA_947650155.1 uncultured Lachnospiraceae bacterium | reverse complement strand
TTTGTCCTCTGCCCGATACATCATTTACCTTCACCCGTCCGTCTGTTTCTGTTTCTTTAATTCAACCTAAGAACCAAAAATTCTTCACATTCCAAACAAATCTCGAAATCCGAAACAGGAATGTTTTCTAATTCCTCTCCTCGAATCACTGCATATGCCTCCCCCTTAATCGCATCCAGATTTTCTCCCCACATGACCACCACCGGTTTGTCCACTAATCTGCTCTGTAAATCAAAGGCAGGTTTCCCATTGGCAGTAATATATACAATTTCATCCTTTTCGGTATTCTCATTCAGATAATCAAAAAGCGGCTTATACTGCATCGTATAATCATTCTCCCCCCGGATTGTCGTCCGCATGCAATGCAGCGCCGTGGTGGAAAAAAGAAACATCAATACAATCATGCCAGCGTAAAGACCTAGGCATCCAAACCGCTTAAAGCAACACAGCCCCACAATAATCCCACATCCGAGCAGCGCAATCACAGTACATTTCCATACGCTGAATTCCCCAAGCCAGTGAAAAATATGAATGCCAATAGCAGATATGACATTCAGGTATTTGTCATCTGTATTTCCCAGCCGCATAAACATACCTGCTGACAAGCCGATATAAATTGCTGCTATTGTCAAATATGATCTCCAGTGAAATCTCCGCTCCTCCGCCAGCAAGCCCACCCCAAAAAGGATAAAAATACCAACGAAGCACGCGTTATATCTTCCATAAAACAGGGGATCCATTCTGATTTTTCCGGATGTCCCTTCCATAACATACTGATAACAGAATACCCCTGTCATCGCTATAGATAATAGCATTGCGAGAACTGGAAACAGATATTTTCCTGCGCCTTTTTTGTCTATTACACATTGCCATATTTTGTAAACCGCATATACCATACCGCATCCAAATAGCAGATATGTAGCAGACAGGCACTCCCAAATTTGTCCTGCTATGTTCAAAACAAACTGCTTCAGTCCATCAAGCGACAGCAACCCCAATATCTTTTGCGCTTGTCCCCCCATACTATTCGCGCTCCCCATTTCAACAGAAACACCCAGTGCATTTATTACACCATTATTCTCAATAAGGTCACAAAAATATGTTTTTAACATGGCATTAAGGATAAACATAAGAACCAATCCCGCTCCAAATGCCATAAAATTCCAACCGTTCACTTTTCGTTGTACCACAAACAATATCATGCAAAACGCCGCTGCAAGCATCATTGACAGCATTCGATTATGCACCATGTAAGCAAATCCCAATGCTATTCCCAACAAAAAGCAATTCCACCATGTGGAGTTCTCTTCTATTAACATTATATCATAAAAAACGAGCCAGATTAAAAATGTCAGTAACGTTTCGCACATCGTCACATAAGAATAAAAGATATAAGTCGAAAAGGATGTTGCAACCAGTGCGATCATCCCTCTCTGAAAAACTGTCAAAGCAGAAAACACCCTGCTGGAAACGAGATACGCCAGTCCGTAAATTTCCACGCTCAATACTACATTAAAAATAACCGCTGCTTTATAAATAACAGCCATGTCATTTGACAACAAAAATGACGGCGCAAGCAGGAAGCTGTACCCGAAACCGTACCATCCCATCCCGTCCATAACACCCGCCCATGTATTACCAGTCATATGAGCGGCATGCGCCCAGTATCCAAATTCGTCTGCATATACAAAAGGTCCATTAACGTTGGTAATATAGAATAGCCGTAACACAAGCGTACATAGGCAAAAAATCAAAAATACCAGACCTTGCTTTTGCATACCATTACTGACCATTTAGCGCCCTCCTGCCACCCAAATTTATATATACTATTATCAAAACCAGTGTCAAAACCGACATGCTTATCACTGCCAATGCATAAAATAAGCACATGTTTCTCATACCCCAACGTAACAGTATCATTTTATTGCCTGCTATAAGCACGGCAGAGGCTGCAAGAGATATATAAATAAGCATTTTTTGCCTGCGGATCACTGTTGATACCGCTATTAGCAGATTAAACACTGCAATTGCTCCCCCTGCCGCCATCAACAGAACAAACTCATCTTCATAGTGCTCCAGTGACACACCGTAGAGAAATCCCAAAAACCGAACTCCGAACCATTTCCCTGCCAAAGCCACTACACCTGAAAAAACTGCCAAAATCATAATCTGTCTTAGTACTGTCCGTTTTACTTCTAATACCTGCCCCCTACACCATAAAGATGCCATTTTTTTTACAATCGGAATAAATATATAATTTCCCAGAAGTGTAATCACAAACACTGGCATACAAATAATATTAAAACATGCCTGCTCTTCACTGGAAGAAACCGCGTCCACTGTATATTTCGTGGCGTTGGCTATGTATGCCAGTGTCATGGTGCTGGCTGCCGGCGGAAAACAATTTTTGATAATTCCCCATATCCTTACCCACTCATACTCTCTGTCTCTGGGGAACAAATCATATACTGAATAGTTCATCCAAACAAAAAATAACACTGAAACAGCTAAACCGCCCGCGGACGCAATCAATATTCTGTCCGTAGCATAATAAAGTACCGCAAAGCATACAATATAAATCCATGTACGTACCGCCCAGATTTTAGCAGCAATATCCAGTCTGCCATGACGCTGCAAATCCGCATGCAGAGAGTCCTCGACCGCCTCTTCAAAACGAAACCCCATAATAAAAATCATACAAAACATTTTAGTTACTGAATATTCTTTATAAATATAACAATACGCAAGATAAAAAGCAGCTACAAGAACCATCCATAATATTGTGATACCTCTCGCGTACAAATAATCCTTATATGTGTATTCGTTCCTTATATCCGAAACCTGATAATTTCTAATCGCATATTTCCCCACAAGTAAAAACATACTCGCTGCAGTAAACGCAATAGATGTAATAGCTGTATCAATCATGTTCCCGCGCCGCGATATGACAAGCATAAGCAGCATTGATTGAAACGAACTCCCCGTGTAGGCTATCACGTTCCACAGATAAGCGGCTTTTTCAGCATCCCTTGTATGCACCAGAAAGTTACGCATCCTCGCCGCCCTTCTCCTGACGTTTTGCTGATGCCGCCAAAATATATCCCGAACCCCAATCCGTGTGGTAAAACAGCTCCGAAACTTTAGCCACCACTGTCCATATGGCAGGGTTCGCTAATGCTTGAATTAACGGGCTGAACTCCCGCTCTATCCCGCTCCTTTTTGTGTATTCTTCCTTACTTTTTCCTGTCTTCTCCCTTTCCATCTTTCTTCCGTAATCATTATCCCGCATCCTGTCCAACAACAAGCATTCAGGGAAATCATAAGTATATATTTCTTCTATCTTCAACCCTGCTTTTGCAAGTTTCTTTTCCAGTTCCTTTCTCTCATAGCGTCGGTAATGACCAGCGTAAACGTCCGCTGCTCCCCATCTTTTTCTATGAGCCGGAACTGAAATAATGAGTGTTCCCTTATTTTTTAAATAACTCTTCCATTCCTTCAACATTTTGAGATCGTCTTCAATATGTTCCAAAACTTCACAGGCAACTACAAAATCATATTGATTTTGCGGTTTTGGTTTCTCCTGAAACAGTACAATCTGGTCGTCCTGATAATTCTGCGAAGCATATTTGTAAGCATATTCCGAAAAATCATAGCCATGCACACGCAGTCCCATCTCTTTGTATAATCTGAATATTTCCCCTGCGCCATAGCCTATCTCATATATTTTCTTTCCACTCCCAACCGCACCTGCTTTTTTAAGCAGCTTTTTCAACGCATGTCTCCGCATCTGATATCTTGGCATCGAAATAAATTTTATTTCCCTATCCTCCTGACTCATCTCTCCCAGCTCCTTTCTGTTCCTACATTTTCTCCCTTACAATAACAGTTTTATTAGCAGATACCTTTATATTTCTATAAATTATATCCGTTTAATAATAAAATACTGTCTTATTTGTATGCTTTAAATTACGCTTATCAAATCATATGCAGCCTTCGCATAGGCGTACTCAAAGGATTATTGCTATTACGATAAAGAGAATCCCTCCTGCGAGTGCCCCGACAGTTTTTGCCCTTTCTCCCAAACGAGTCCGTAAATTTTATTATACAAATATCCAGATATATAGAAAAATGAGCATACCATCGTCCTGCTAATTCTATGTGGAAAGTCTATTGCAAAGCCAAGCGCACACACTGCAGCGCCCATTCCTAAAAGAGCAAAATCTCCATACTTATTCTTTCTAAAGCCTCTAATTGCCAAATGTATAATAACACTGACTTGAAAAAGAGCTGTCAAAAACCAGGTTGCCCCCAAAAAGGGGACCTTCTCTACTGTAAGAAAAATGTCTATGATCTCTTTCCCGAAAACAAATGCCGACCACTTGCCCCAGTAAAACAGAACAAAATACAGAAGATAAAAAAACAAGTTCCACCACCAGAACGGCAAAAGCAGAGATTTACTTTTGTGAATAATATATTCTTTACCAGAACAATTCTCACTTGAATAAAGCAGTCCTGAAATAAAAAAGAAAAAAGGCATATGGAATGGCGTGATAAAATTTGTAGCCGGTCCATGCGCATGTGCCCAGACTACCAAAATAATACCAATTCCTTTCGCTATATCAATATCATCCCTCCTTTCCATATCGATCAAACCTTTCTGCTTTCCATGTCCTCTACAATATCAACAATCAGCTTCGCCAATTTGGCAGCATCACCCATCTCCACATAGTAATGCATATCGTCAGCCGAAAAAATTTCATGGTTAGCATTGTTGTCCCCCAGGATCATTCTCTTTCCCATTGCTTCATATATAAATGCTTTTCCCGGTATTGTCCTCCTCGCCTTGGAAATTTGAGCATTAAAATGTCCAGCAAGACAAATATCCGCTCTGGCTATTTCATCCGCTAATTCTTGTTGAGAAAGCCATTCAATATACTTTATATTCTCTCCTATATATCGAGCAACACCTTTCTTTTCAGGTCCTATTATAATAAATTGTATTTTATTATTATCTTTAAGAAGCTCTACCGCCTTAATTACAATCTCAACCCCCTGCAACGGTAATACACTTCCAAAATACAATACCGCATATTTATCTGAATTTCGTCTGCTCTTTGAAAACCTCGGATAATAGATATCCTGATCTGCCTCCAGATACAGCACCTGCAGTTTATCCGAATCCACACCGAACTCTGACACAAAGAAATCTTTGTGCGCCTTCGTATCGGCAATAATGTAGTCCGCAAGATGCAACGTCCTGCTGTCAATCCAGTGAAGAAGCCTTGCAGTCAATGAGTTACGTTTGACGCTCTGTCTATCACATACAAATGTATCATACATGGATATGAAAAAATCAATTAACACCTGATTCTTTCTGAATTTTCTGTGCAGAAACGGCAACACAAGTTGTGGCGCAAACCCAATAAACACAACATCATATTTCTTCGCCTTCACAGATAGAAGCTGGCAAAAGACTCGAATCAGCCGTTTAATATATCCCAAATCTCCTGCCCCGACAATTCGCACATTTGCTGCATACTTCTCAATCAGGCGAATCTCCTGCACATTCCTTATATAATCTACATTCTTGGTTGTTATAAATAAAACTTTTTTATTCTTGAGCAATAATTGAACGGACAAAACTACTCCTCTCACACGCCTTTTTGATTCCGCGCCGCCTCCCTGTCATACTCCAACTTCCGCACATGATACTGCACGTCTTCCAGTATTCGCCGGTTTGCGGCGATCGTGTCTGCAAGCAGTCCGATGACGAAGGTAATAAATCCAATAATCAGCAGCGTACACGCCAAAATCAGCGACTGCACATGACCTTTTCCCATCCCGTTAAAGAAAAAAATCAGAAAACGCACGCTGATTCCTAAACCGATAAACGTCGGTATCAGCGCCACCAGTGAAAAACAGTACAACGGCTTATACCACATAAAGGCACGCAGTATTGTCAGCATGGATTTCTTGACATACCCCCACATGCTGTGGAACAGTCTGGAACTACGCAGTTCAGGGTTTGTTCGGATCGGCACGCTCATAATCGGCATTTTGCTTCTGCCAGCTTGTACGATTGTCTCCAACGTATACGTGTAATCGTTGACCACATTAAGACGCATAGCCGCCTCTCTGCTGTACGCCCGGAAACCGCTTGGCGCATCAGGGACATCTGTATTGGACGCCTTCCGTACAACCCAGCTTCCAAGATGCTGCAGCTTTTTTTTGATCGGTGAAAAATGAGCCGTATCGTCAATGGGGCGCTCTCCAATCACCATATCCGCTTTCCCTTCCAGAATCGGGCGTACAATCGTCTCTATGTCCTCGCCACAATACTGGTTGTCCGCGTCAGTATTCACAATAATATCCGCCCCATTCCGCAGACATGCGTCAATACCCGCCATAAATCCTTTGGCAAGCCCCTTATTCTGCTTGAAATTAACCACATAATGAACCCCCCAGCTCCTTGCCACTTCCACCGTGTTGTCCTGGCTGCCGTCATTGATGATCAGATATTCAATCTCATCTATTCCGTCAATCTTCTTCGGCAGATCGTTCAACGCTACTTCCAAAGTTTCCGCTTCATTATAACAAGGAATCTGGATAATTAATTTCATGGTAATTTCCCTCCAACGCTTGCTGTAGCATTTCTGGTCAGCAAGTCTTATGCATGCAAAGCATTTCCTGAATCATAAAATTTTTTCTTTAAATTAATTCCACGTTCCAACGATTCCTCAACCACTTCTACAATCTGTTTCGAGGTATGGCTTCCCTCATAGGGATTTTTCATGCTGCGGATACTGTCTCTAAACTCCTGCGACATTGCCTGCACAAGCGCTCTCTCAATATCCCTCTCCCCGTTCTCGCAATGAATGACCGACTCCGCGCTGACTCTCCCCCTCTGTCTGTCTCCTATATCAATCGTCGGAATGCCGAAGGATGGCACCTCAATAATTCCACTCGAAGAATTGCCCATCACCAAATTACAAAACTGCAGCGCACTCAGATACCGAAGCTGCCCGAGCGAAGTATATGCCCTGCATCTCGTATGGTTCTTTTCCACATAATCATCTATCATCTGATTCACAATTCTGCCATTCGGATCGGCGTTTGCTTTCGTAAAGATGACCTGCAGCTCTTTATGCCGACCGATTACCTTTAGAAGATTTCCAAACTGCTCCCCCGCCGTCTGATTTTCCAATGTAACGGGGTGGTACGTGACCATAATAGTGGGCGTACGAAAGGTCAGCCCGATCGACTCCTCCAGCGTTTTCCTGTCCAGCAGGGAAACCGCTTTGACATTTTCCACACCAAGCGCCCCGACACAATAGATATTCTGCGGCTGTTCGCCCAGCTGAATCACCCGGTTCCTGTATGCTTCTGTCGCCGTAAAATGCAGGTGGCTCATCTTCGTTATGGAATGCCTGATCGCCTCATCCACCGCACCTTCCGTGGTCTCCCCGCCATGGATATGAGCAATTGGTATCCTCGCCATCATCGCCGCTGTAGCCGCCATCAAAGCTTCATACCGATCCCCTAAAAGAACGACGATATCAGGTCTGTTTTCATCAAAGTAATCGGCAAATCCCAACAGAGCGACCCCCATGGATTTGGTTACGCCCGCGCTCGTATCGGAAGACAGCAGCATCTCGATCTTTGTATCAATCGGATAGCCGTCCTCCTCTATCTCCCGGTATGTCAGTCCAAATTCCGGTGACAGGTGCATCCCCGTCACAACCAGATGCAGTTCCATCGTATTCGCATGATACACCCTGTCAATCACAGGTTTTAACAGCCCATATTCGGCGCGCGTTCCCGTTACGATACATATCTTTTTCATAATTCTATCATCTCATCCGCTGCGAAATCTCTCTTCGCCTTCTGCCCGATTACCTGATTCCACAGCATTGGCGACAGTCCCGTACCCGGTCGTTTCGCCGTCAGGTTTTCCTCGGTAAACATTTCTCCCCCTTTAATGAGGCATTTTGCCACAAGGCTCTTCCGTGCAACCGCCATATTTTTTTTCTCAGACGCCGAAGGTTTCTTTTCCCCATCCCCCAATGCCTGCTCGATATGCCTGACTGCCCGCACCATCTCCGTCAGCTCGTTCGGTTCCAGGCTCGCCTTATGGTCTGGTCCTTTCATATTCCTGTCCAAAGTAAAATGTTTCTCTATGACTATCGCACCCAGCGCCGCTGCTGCAACCGCCGCCTCTATTCCCGGCGTATGGTCGGAATAACCCACGGAAACGCCGGTCTCCTCCTTGATCGTCTGCATGGCGCGCAAGTTCACATCACTAAAGGGCGTCGGATATTCCGTATTGCAGTGCAGAACCGTAATATCTGTGCTGCCGTTTTCTTTCAGCACGGCAACCGCCTCTCTCACCTCATCAATTGTACTCATGCCACTTGAAAGAATAATCCGTTTCCCTGATCTTCCCGCCTCCCTGATCAGGGGATAATTAGTAATCTCCCCGGATGGAATCTTGATGACTGCAAGACCGCAATCGACAAGATAGTGCAGACTGTCCAAATCGAACGGCGTCGATAGAAACATGATATTTTTTTCATGGCAGTAGTCAATCAATTCTCTGTGCATATCCGGCGTCAACTCCAGCTTCTTAAGCATATCGAACTGTGACTCCTCCGCACTTGTGGTCTCCATCTGGTATGCCGCCTTTGGTGCCTGCCTGCATACCAATGTGTCCGCCTTGAAGGTTTGGAATTTAACGGCATCGGCTTCTGCCGCTGCCGCCACATCTATCAATTCTTTTGCCGTCTGAATATCTCCGTTATGATTGACTCCCGCTTCCGCGATAATAAATATTTTATTCACGATCTTTTAATCTGTCTCCTATTTTAATTTTTCCATTAAACGTGTATTCCACCACTTCCAGCATGGTATCCCCTGTTTTGACAAGAAAACCGTCTTCCGTTTTCCCGATCACCTGACCCGCTGTATTTTTATATATGTGTGCGCCGGCTACCATTCTGGATTTGTTTATACTGATTTTTTCTCCATTCACCCACGATGTCGCCTGCGGTCCCGGCACACTCAAGGCACGAATGAAATTAAAAATCTCTCTGCTTGTCTGTTTCCAGTCAATTATTTCATCCCCCTCTTGCCTTCCACCGCAGTACATTCCAATCGGGTCTATGTCCCTTTGCCTGATACGCTTTACCTCACCGGACTGGATGATTTTAATTGCCCTATAAAGTACATCCGCACATCCAATATAAGCCTGTTCAAGAAGTGTACCATAATTATCCTCATCTGTAATCGGATAGACTTCCTGTAAAATAATATCTCCGGTGTCAATTCCTTCATCCACATAATGTACCGTTATGCCAAACTCTTTCTCATCATTGATCAGCGCCCAATTCAATATATTTCTTCCCCTATAAAACGGCAGCCTTCCCGCATGGCAGTTTATCGTCTTATACTTGGGCAGATTAATAAACTCCGTCTTTAAAATCTGATTGAACGACATAGACACAAAAAGATCCACGTCATACTCTCGCATTTTTTCCAAAAACTCTTCGGAATTTACATTTTTACTTAACTCCAACGGAATATGATTTTCTTCTGCACGTTTTATCAATTCTGAATCCCTTGCCTCATATCTCACTGACATAAAGGCAATCTCCAAAGAATCGTCAACAATCATTTTATCAAATGCGCGCCATCCCCATGGGCCATCCGCAAAATATCCGATCCTCAAACGATTTTTATCCGCTTTTCTACACACCATCCCTCTGTCTCCCATGTGTTGCTTCTACACCAGTTCACTTATTTTTCTCTCAACTGCTTTTCCACTTACAATCTCATAAGCCACATCACAATTTTGAATTGTAGAGAGCCGATGTGCGATAATAATCAGTGTCTTTTCCCCTTGCAGGGCATCAATCGCCTCCATAACCGCAGTCTCTGTCTCTTCATCCAAGGCGGAAGTCGCCTCATCCAGAACCAAAATCTGTGGATCAAGATACAGGGCACGGGCGATTGCCATGCGTTGCCTCTGACCCCCGGAAAGCCGGACACCTCGCTCGCCGATCATGGTATCCAGCCCGTTCGGCAGTGTCTCCACAAAATCTTTCAGCTGCGCTTTTTCTAAAGCCATAAAAATCTTTTTCTCATCAATATCCCTCTCATCTATCCCAAACGCAATATTTTTCTTGATCGTATCATCTATCAGATAAATGCTCTGCGGTACAAAGCCAATTATGTTGCCCAGCTCGTCACCTATATCCCTTATATCCGTACCATCGATACAGACCCTGCCATTCTGCGGCTCTAGCAATCCTAAAATCACGTCTCCCAACGTCGTTTTCCCCGCCCCCGATTGACCAACCAGCGCGACTGCCTGCCCCTTTTTTATTTCCAGATTCAGGTCTTCCAGGACATCCTCACATCCCCCCTCATATTTCCACACAACATGTTCCACAGTAATACTCTTTTCAAACGAGTAGGTTCTCTTTTCTCCCGTTTTCTCTATCCCCTTGTCCCAATCTGACTGGTGCTTCTCATATTTTTCTAATTCTAAAATATTTTGATAGGTTTCTTCCGCCGCTGTAAGATAAAAAATACAGGTATTGAACCCGCTGGATATTCTGCCAAGAGAGGGCAGGATTCGAAAAGCAGCCATCGCAAATGTTGCCAATTGAGGAAGATATGCTACCGCCGACTCCATTCCTCCTATGCGGATGCAGACAGCTACAATAATGCCGGCTACACAGGTGCCCTCAATAATATAAGCCGGCGAAGCTGCCGCCATGGTCTGGCTGACCGTCGCCTTCTGTTTGTGAATATATGCCTCCTCATACTCATTCAGAAAATGTTTCACCCGTTTCATAACCAGAACTTCTTTAATTCCATAAAAAAGCTGCAGCGAATTCTGACCTACAATAGAGTTATACTTAAACTGTTCTTCTCCATAATATTTTACTTTCTTTCGAAAAATTAATAAAGTCAGCACAACACAAAACAAAGCAAGCACAATAATTGTCCCCGCCAAAACCGCATCCTCAATAATCAGATACCCACAGATACAGGCAATCGTCAACGTTTCCGCCAAAATGCCAAAAAACTGGTTCAATATCACATATACCCCTGATATACTCCCGCCAATTCCCCGCAGCGCATCCCCCGCAGTCGTGTTCAAAAAGAAAGAGTAGCCCCGTTTTACATAGGAATTGATAATTCTGATTGAAAGTTCTCTCTGTACTTTGCAGGAATATTTGATTCTGATATAGGCAAGACCGGACATATAAAGATTCTTGAAAATATAAACCGCAATAACACCCGCAGCCGTCAAAAACATAATCTCTTCATCGGTAATCCCCGGAAAGGGTGCAAGCAGTTTCGCTCCAATTTCATTATTTCTCAGTGCGCCCGGATCTATGATCACATTGATCAAAGGCAGGACCGCTGATACACCTATTGCTTCAAATACCGCACCGACTAACGTCATCACAAATAGAACAGCAGCCCACATTTTCTGCGGTTTTGATAATATTACCCTAAATTTATTCAATAGCGATTTTACATTTCTCAGACTGTCCATGTTATCTCCTTAACCTCGCAAGAATATTCTTCTTACTGCACAAGCCGCATCTGCAGGGTTTTTCTGTCTATCTTTCCATTTTCGTTCAACGGCAGCCGCGCTATTTTCTGCAATTTCTGCGGCACCATATAAATTGGCAGTTTATTTTTCACAAATTCTTTCAGTTTCTCCTCTTCGCACCTTTTTCCTTCATAAAATAGGACAATATCATCGTGTTGCGAATCATAAACCGCCGCGCATCTGTCTACTTCCGAAAATGCGCCCGCTGCATTCTCAATTTCACCCAATTCAATCCGATAACCCATATGCTTGATCTGGAAATCCTTTCTGGAAACATAGACTAGCTCTCCAAACACATTCCACTGCACCAAATCACCCGATTTATACACAATTTCCGGATAAGCCGTATTCAACGGGTTCTGTACATAGGCTTCATTCGTCTTATCCCAGTTGTTATAATAGCCATGTGCCAGATAGGTTCCCCTGTAATATAACTCCCCTGCTATACCCGGTTCCGTAATCGGCTGACCATCTTCATCTAGAACAAAAACATCCACATTTCTACAGGCATTTCCGATCGGAATCGGTTCGTCATCACGAAACTCCCTGTTCACAATATAATAGATGCCTATATCCGTAATCTCCGTGGGTCCGAACAGATTAGCGTACAGCGCATCCGGCAGATACTTTCTCCACAAATTTAAATGCTTTGTCGGCATCACCTCCCCAGCAAACAAAATTTTCTTTAAATAAGGAAGTTCTACCGCTGACAGCATGTTAAACTTCGTAATCAGACACAGCGCCGAAGGCACCCAGTAAACGGTGTTAATCCGATTTTCATTTAAAAACTCAATAAGATTCATGGGAAACGTAAAAAGCGCCTTCGGAATCACAAAAAGCGCCGCACCGCTTCGAATCGTGGCATAGATATCCAACACTGACATACTAAAATAAAACGGCGTTTGATTTCCAAAAACCGTTTCAGCGCTCAAATCGAAGGTGGATACGCACCACCCTGCATAATCGATAATAGACCTGTGACAGACAATAACGCCCTTCGGGACGCCAGTAGAGCCAGATGTGAACAAAGCATATACCGGATCCGTGTCAATAGCGTTCTTTCTTATCCTATCCAGTAAAGCCATATTCTTTTCTCTTGCAATCATTTCTTCATAGCGGGTTTTTAAATCATTATACCTGCCAAGATCCACACCGCACGTTTTCTGGTCCACGATTACCCGGATAGGATTCAGCGTCTGAAAAATCAGCAGTACTCTCTCAACAGGCATCTCAGTATCAATCGGCACATAAAAGTTCCCGCTGTAGACAACACCAAAAAAACTGACTAATTCCGTTACGCCTTTGGGTAGCAGAACTGCTACCGCTCGTCTTACTATACCATCCGCTGCTAAACTGCTTCCGATTTTTTGAGCTAATGCAACGGTTTCCGAGTAAGTCACTTGCATCATACCATCTGCAAACGCCGGCTTGCTCCCATATTTATCAGTTGTATCTTCCAACATCTCCAATACGTTTATCATACTCACCTCATTACGGTAACATTCTACCACTTCTAAATTCCTATAAGGAGGGCCTGTCCTGATCACCGTCGCCTTTCCAAATAATCGGATGTACGTCCTTTTCCCAAAATATCGCAATGTTGACATTCTTCCTACAAAAAGGGGAAAAATAATTCGGTATCACATTCTGAGAATTCTTCGCCTTCTTGCTGAAACCAGCCTGATATAAGATTTCATCCGCAACGCCGTACACATAAAGATCCGTGTACTCAAAGCCATTCTCTTTCATCAAACAGCGAAGCGGTGTCCCTATATGCGCAAGCAGTTTCTCATCTCCCACAAAGTCAATCAGCCGCAATAACCTGCTTTCATCCTGCTCCTGTTCTCTGGCAATGAGAAAGGAAACTGTTTTTTCTCCTTCTTTCCATATCTGATACACCTGATATCGATACTTTGGATTCTCGAAATATCTGTGTACCATATATTCCGCCGTTTTATATATTTTATCCGCTCTTTTCTCCGGACAGTAATCCGCTAGAAACTCTTCTTTATTCTCCACCCTGTGTAAAGAAAGAGAAACAGCGCTTTTCTGATAATTTGTATTTAGTTCCTCTGTGTTCTTAATTTCTGCAATTCGACTTTTGCATTCTGGGTTTAACATATAAAAATGCTGTAAATCTCCCGTACAAAATCCAAGATATTTATATATATTCCGCGTATTTTCATTTAACCCGCAGGTATAGATGTGACGGCATCTTCCATGATCGATCAGATAATAAAGCAATCCGACGCCCGCGAACATCTGACTGTTATCCAAAACCTTCCACATCACAGTAAAAATGTCACGAAGTTCCCCTCCGTAGGGAAGATACCCCAGCGTACCCTCTATGTCATTTTTATCATTGAGAAGAAGAACCATACACACCTCATCTCCACGGCAAAGCTCATATTCAAAAAATGCCCTGTCGTTTGCCAGAATGTGATTTTCCTTCCAGTGTTGCTTAAAGAACAGCATAATATCTGAAATATCTTCCTTTTTTGCAAACCGGATCGCATATCCTTCCGGCAGCTCTATCGGTATTCTTCGCATCATCTCTCCCTTATTTGTCAGGCCTTTTTCTGAATTTCCTGTATCATTTTCTCTATTTTAGCGATGCTCATAAAATTTTCCATCCGCATATAAACAGGCGCAATCTCAATATCAAAAGCTGCCTCCAGATTCATTACCACATTAAAAATATCATGCGAATCAATTCCCATATCCGCGCAGAGATTATCCCCATGATAATTCATCAATTCCGGTTTAATCTCAGCCAAAGTTTCCCTGATTTTCTGTTCCATATCTTCTCCCCATCTCTCTTTCGTATCATTGCATATTCAAATAATTTTTGCTCTTTGGCGGAAAATCATTGCAATCAAATCTTGGCAATTCATATCTGCCATGAATTTCCGTATCCGCCACCGCCACTTTAGTTACCATTCCAGCCTTACATCCTTTTGACGCAATATACTGCATAACATTCAAATTGTATGAACCGTAAGGATAATTTAACACCCAATTATCCTTATCTATAAGCCCGTCCATAACCTCTAACGCTCTATCAATATCTGCGTGCATCTCCTGTTCTGTCAGATTTCCCAGCCAATAATGATCATATCCATGCAGACCGATAAACATACCTTCCCGCTTCATGCACCTGATCTGATCCCTATTCATGTACAGTTCGCGCGCAAACTTATCCTCGCGCATTCCCACATATTTTCGAAACAACTCGCTTGACATCCGATTACGTATCGTTTCAGGAATGACCGTCTGCAGGATCCGCTTGACAAAAATAGTCTCTTTCGTATCAAACCGGCTCGCAACGGCATATTTTTCAAATAACTCTTCATTAGCAGGAATAAGATTCCCCGCCTCCTCACTACGATATTGATCCAAAAGCGCAAATACATCTTTCACCAGGTCATGAATCTCCGCGCTCGCAAGCGTAAAGTGTATCTTATTTACATCTAACAGCACATTTTCCGTAAAGGTCTTCCCTGGAATAAAGAAGGATCCCTGCACCTTATGTTCTTTTAAAATCGGAAACACCGCAGTAAAATTATCAATGTACCCATCGTCAAAAGTCAACAGCGCTGCATTTTCCGGCAGCTTACCATTTTCAGAATTCCACGCCTCGATCACATCCTCCATGGCAACGATCGTAAAATGCTCTTTTAAAAATGCGATCTGCTGTTTAAACAATTCATAGTCCAATCCCTTGATATTCGGATATCGGCTGTTTTTTAAATCTCTGACATAATGATACATAATGATATACAGTTTAGCCATTGTTTTTTCCTTCCTGCATATAACACTCCGCTATTTTAAAATCAAACGCCGTATCAATATCAATCGACCGCTCTGTCGGCATAATATAGGCGTAGCATTTATGCCGCAACATCTTCGACTGTTCCAGTTCCTTTCTGTTTACCAGATAAATCGCGCCATTTAACCGATAGTATTTCGGAAGATCCTGCCGTCTTATGTCACAATAATTCTCCCGCCTGAAATCGTCCATGCAAAGATCTTCTTCCAGCGTGTTGCTCCACAAGGGGGAATGCTCCATCTCGCACACAGACACAACGGCGTTTGCACCCTTCTCTTCCATCAGCGCAAAGCTATCTCTGATATCCGATACAGTCCGTAGTGGGGAGGTCGGCTGCAAGAGCATAATATCATCATAAAACTCACCTTTCTCCTCAAGTTTGTAAACCACTTCCCTGACAACATCCCAGGAACCGGCCGTGTCGCTCGAAGTCTCTTCCGATCTGAGGAAGGAGGCCTCCGCTCCAAAACGTTCTGCAATCTCCGCATACTTTTCGGAATCCGTCGAAACAAACACTTTGTCAAATCGCCCGCTGCTTATTGCGCACTCTATGGAATAAGCCAATAGAGGTTTCCCACACAATTCTCTAATATTTTTATCCGGCAGCCCCTTGGAACTGCTCCTAGCCGTGATAATCGCAATACTTCCCATTCCCACTATTCCTCAATCATCCAACTACACATTATAGATATCGCATTTATAAAAGTTCAAATGATTGCCAATCCATTCTATGGTTTCTGCAATCCCCTGTTCAAATGTATACTGAGGTTTCCAGTCTGTAAGCTTTTTGATTTTTTCATTGGAACCAAGCAGCCTGTTTACCTCGCTCTTTTCCGGGCGGATCCTTTCCTCATCACAGACAATGCGTGCTTTGGGATTGATTTGATTTATAATTTCTCCCGCCAACTCCCCTATCGATATTTCTTTCTGCGTTGCAATATTGATTTCTTCCCCGATTGTCTGATCCGACTCTGCAATAGCAATAAAGCCAGCCGTCGTGTCTTTCACATAATTAAAATCTCTTGTCGGCGTCAGTGCTCCCAGTTTTATCTCCTCCCGGCCAGCTAACAGCTGTGTAATAACAGTCGGAATAACCGCCCTCGCGGACTGCCTCGGCCCGTATGTATTGAAAGGCCGTACAATGGAAACCGGCAGTCTAAAACTTCTATAAAAGCTCTCCGCAAGTCTGTCGGCGCCTATTTTAGTTGCCGAATAAGGCGACTGTCCCTGAAAAGGATGTTTTTCATCAATCGGCACATACTGCGCTGTTCCATACACCTCTGACGTAGATGTAACAAGAACTCTTTCCGTCGCCAGTTCTCTTGCTGCCTGAAGGACATTCAGCGTTCCTTTTATATTGGTATCAACATAGGAATCGGGAGAATGATAGCTGAATGGAATAGCAATCAGAGCCGCAAGATGAAACACTATATTCACACCCCTCATTGCCTCTCTCACACCGTTTGGATCTCTCACATCGCCGCAATATATTTCAATCTGACCCAGCTTTCCCTTTGGCAGACTGTCGAGCCACCCCCAGGTATTAAATGAGTTATACAATGTAAATGCCTTTACTTCATATCCTTTTTCCAGAAGGTCCTCAGTCAAATGACTTCCAATAAATCCATCAGCCCCTGTAACCAATGCTTTCTTCACACTCTGCATACTCCTTACTTCTAAATTAGTCTCGCTCCTAGTAGTTTAAATTTAAAGCAGCATGGGTTTTCTCCAGTTCCTCCATCTGCCCGATATCCAACCACTGTTCTTCTTCAATCAAGTAAATTCCCACTTTCTCATTTTTCTTGATGCAATCACTTATCAATTCCGTCATATCCACAAAGGTATCCTGCGGTATCATCTCTAAAAATCTTTCGTTGATTACATACAGACCAGTGTTTATATTATAGGACAATACCGGTTTCTCCTGCATATTACAGACATACCCATCCTCACTCCCCTCAACGGTTCCGTAAGGCATCTGATATTTTTTATGCGCGCAGACCAGTGTAATGATACACTGCTTGCGGACATGTTCCTCCAAAATTGTCTGATAGTCGGCATCAATCAAAATATCACAATTAGAAACAAAAAAATCGCCTGTAACCTTTCCCTGCACCAGCTTCAGCCCACCAGCAGTTCCCAGAAACTTTTCTTCCTCCACAAACTGAATATTGTATTTCATTTCATTGTCCGCAAAATATGCTTTGATAAAATTTTTTTTATAATTGACAACCATATAAAACAGATCGCAACCGTACTCCTGAAACTTGCCGATAATCCGTTCCGTAATAGTTTTCTCTCCTAACGGTATCAAAGGTTTCGGTAATATATCCGTAAACGGTTTCAATCTCTGACCTTTTCCGCCTGCCATGATTAGTACAGGCACACGCAGATCAGCCTTTCGTTTCCCAACGTCTTCCTCATCAAAGAACGTCAAAAAAACAATATCGGTTATTTCCAGATCATGCTTTACAAGTGGCAGCGCTGTGACGCCTTGCTTAATCATAATATCTTTCGCGCTGTTTCTGTCCTCCTGATAAGCAAAAACAGGGGAATAGTGTGCCGCTTTCGACACCTCCCCCTCTATATCCCCTCCGGCAAGTATATACCTTCGAATATCGCCATCCGTCACTGTAGCAAGTAATTTCCCCTCTTTACAGATAAAAACAAGCCCCTTTGTATTTTCGGCGATTTTTTTCATCACTTCCCTAATAGAATTTTCTTCTGCTGCTGTAAATGCTTCCAGATTTTTCATCCTGATTCTCTCTTATAATCGCTCCAGTACAAACTCTACAAAATCAATTCCCCTTTTTAATTCAGGGCGTTTTTCCTCCTTTACCATTTCCACGGAATCCGCCAACTCTTTCTTAAATTCCCGAATCATGTCATCGGTCCACTTCTCCTGCATGGAATAGCTGAGATACGTCACTTTATGAATCTGCAGCCACTCAACCCATCTGGCAATCGAAGACATATCTGCGTATATAATGAGATCCGCCGCTCCTATGATATTTCGCAGGGGTTCATCCACAATATGGCAACCGTCATAATCTTCTAGGAATCGATTCTCCTCTACGTCTGACTTCGGATGCAGGGAGACCAACACTTCATCGTAATACTCCAGAACGCTCCGAACAATAATTCCCTTATTTGAGAGGTCATTCTCTTTCGACCACTTTTGCACTCTCTCGGAAAACGCGATAATAACTGTCGTTTTGCCACACAGAGAATATTTCCCGTACAACTCGTTTTTCAAAGATTTTCTATTTTGATACCCCCCTATAATAATCCCATCTTCCACCGATTCTGTCAAGAATAATCTACCCTCTGTGTTTTCTCTGCCCAGTTCTCTGACAGTCTCATCATATTGCTCCTGATACGCCGTGCACACAATATCGGCAAGACTGCCCTGCACCCAAGGATTCGGTACCCGAAACCCCATCAAATAATCTATGATATTCAAAAAAGGCTGACCAAAAAAAACAATCTCATCCCGGTATTCCCGGTCGATTTGGGGATTGATATACTTGATAATCCGAGCTGTTATGGGTAACTTATCGCCCTTTTTTATCCGAAATCCATTGGAGGGATTAATTAGAATCCCCTCGATATCCGCCATGCAGATCGGTGCCACTATCGTTTGGATTCCCCATTTTTTTGCATAATATACGAAATATTTTTCAAATTCCAGTCGGTTGTCATCATAGAGCAGAATCATGTTCGGTTTATTCTGTCTCATAATAAACTTGGCTCTTTTCAGCCCCCTAAAATTATGCGCTGTAGTCTTTATTGTATTATAGACCGCCTTTATAATTGATACATACAATCTGTCTTTTACATAATGATACTCTTGCTTTACCCTCTTATCACCTGCCCTTCTCTCTTCTTCATCAAAATCCAAAATCTCTACATGTACATCATCCAATTTCCTGCTTTTTTCTTTTACCACATCAATTCTAACGCGCGGATGACAGATCAGTACGAGTCCTATCTCCTCCCTGCCTTTCAAGCGCTCCGCAAAAGACAGGAAACCGTTTGATGCCGTCTCGCTGTTGGCGATCATTAATATTGTTTTCTTATCTTTCATTCAGCTCTCTCCATCAGCCACTCCGTCAGCTCCATATCATACTGCGTATCAATATTCACGGAGCGCTCCGCAGGCATCACATAAATGACCGGCTCGTCGCTGATCACCAGCTCAAACGCAAGCAGATACTGCACATCCGTAATATAGACAGCCCCGTTTCTTACGTACAGCTCCGGCAGATCCTGCCTCCTTTTTCCTTTGTTGTGATCCTGGTTCAGTGCGACACCCATATCATCTTTTATGTGATAGGAATTGTACTCACTGACACTCTCTTCCCTGTAGCAGCTTACGAGAGATGTTCCCTGTTTCCTGTCGTACAGCGCAACTGCACCGATAATGTCTTCCCCTCTTCGAAGCGGCGAGGTCGGCTGCAGTAAAACGATATCTTCATAGTATTCGCCCTGTTCGCGGTAAAAATTCACCGCATGTATCATCAGATCCGCACTTTTTGATTTATCCGACGAAAGCTCAGCAGGACGGATAAAAGGCACCTCAGCGCCGCACTCTCTCGCAACGGCGGCAATTTCCTCAGAATCCGTCGACACGATCACCCTGTCAACCGCCCCTGCTTCCTTCGCAGCCTTCGCAGCCTCAATGGAATAGTAAATCAGCGGGTGTCCCGCCACATTGTATATATTCTTTTTCGGAATCCCTTTTGAGCCTCCCCTTGCTGGAATAATCGCCAGTCGTTTTTTCATATTCTTCTCCTAAAGTCATCTAATAAGTCATTCTCTTATGGATGGATAATTCTACCTTTGCCAAATAGTCCGCGATAATCTCACCCGCATTTCCTTTGCCGAAAATGGTTTCAGGTTCATATCTCCCATGGGCAATCTGCGCCTCCACACCCCTTGCGATCTCTTCCGTGTCGTAATCCACCAGCACAACGTTGCCGCCGTGCTCTCTGCCCTCCTGCCTGTCTCCGACAATAACCGCCGGCGTCCCAAGGAAAGACGCTTCCCTGATAAAGGAGCTGCTGTTTCCCACTGCACATATGGCATTTTTCAAAATACAGTTATAAATTTCCGGCGGAAAGTTCTTGCAGTACGCGAAATTGGAACCACTGTTGTTTTCCCGAAAAATACGTATTCCTCTCGACACCAGGTCACTTCCGGCATCAATGTTTGGCCACATGACTATTTTCTGCTCTTCTCTGTCCTTCAATGCCGCAAGCGTTTTTTCCACCTGCACGCGCCCCTCCTCAGGCGTCGTCGTTACTGGATGCTGCATCATCAGAATATACGGCTTCGTAAAGTCAATTTGGTATCCGACACCGCTGTTATACTCGTGCATCTTTTCATTGCTGATCGAAAGGTCCTGGTGGCACAGGGTATCAATGGAAGGACATCCACTGTTCACAATGCGCTCCGGCTCCTCCCCCATCTTAATCAGCCGCTCTCTGCTCTGTTCTGTGGAGGGAAAGTGATAATGCGACATTTTCGTGATCGCATGCCTCACCAGCTCGTCGATATTCCCAGTGATTTCACCGCCCTGGATATGTGCCAGCGGAATATTCAGATACGTCGCCGCGATCGCTGTCGCCATCGTCTCATACCTGTCCGCTACTGTTACCACCACATCCGGCCTGATATCCTCAAAAACCGTAGACAGTTCTATGATACCCAGTCCCGTAGACTTTGCCTGCGTCTCCAGATTTTCGCCCTCTATCACATAGTAGATTTTTCTGGTGGGGGTAAATCCGTCTTTCTCAATGACGCGGAGCGCGTTCCCGAATCGATCCAGTAAAACGGATGCACCCACCACAAGCTGCAGTTCCAGATCCGGATGCGCCTGTATCGCTTTTAATACATATTTTACTCTGCCGTAATTGGCTCTGCTCGCCACTACTACGCATACTTTTCTCTTCATGCCGAATCGTGTATCCCCTTTCTATTCGTAACAGTTCATGTGACTTCTATTCTGCCGTATTACCACCCTCCAGGTCGGACCAGTGCAAAGCCCCGCCAGTTTTCAAATCCTTTGCCAGTCTCTTCCCCAGCACCTCCTCATAATGTTCCCCTGAGATGCCGTTTAAGGGCTTTTTGAAGGAAAGGTGCTCCAATTTCAGTTGCTCCCCCTTTGCGACATCATGTCTCAGATAAATACCCTTTGCAAAAATGCGCTTTAACTCTCTCTGCTCTTCGTTCAACTCCGTCTTGTCAACCGGCGCGTTCCGCATGGCGGTAATCATCCGAATCCCCTCTGTCATCTCCCGCAGCTTTTCTATCGTCACAGACGCTTTCACGTCAGGACCGAACATATAAGGGCTCATGGTCACATGCACTTCCACCATCAGCGCGCCGTTCGCCACCGCCGCCAGTGACGGGAATATCGTCCCGGAATGATCCGAAAGACCGATCGGGCATCTGTATCTGTGCCTCATTTCTGAAATAAGATTCAAACCAATTTTCTCCGGCGGACACGGATATGCCGTAGTACACTGCATCACGGCATATGGGTTTGATTTTACCATCTCCACCTGATGGTCGATATCCTCATATGCGCTTAGACCCGTAGATAAAAGAATCGGTTTTCCCGTTTTTACCATTTTTTCAACCAGACAATTGTTGAAAACCTCTCCGGAGCCAAGCTTCCACGCTGGCATGCCGATAGACTGCATCATCTCAAATGCTTCCACAGAAAAAACAGAACTCAGGAAGTCAAGCCCCGCCTCCCATGCATGGCGGTGCAAACCCTCCCACTGCTCGTAAGTAAACTCCATTCTTTTCCAGTAATCATATCTGGTCTGGTCCTCATAGCTGAATTTAACCCGGAAAGGCTCCTCCGGCGTGCTCTCCGCCTCTGCGATATGCGTCTGGAATTTGATCGCATCTACTCCTGTACCTGCCACCGCATCAACGAATGCATGCGCCTGCCCCAGACTGCCGTCATGATTCTGGGATATTTCCGCAATAATATATACTTTGTTCTGTTTTATCCCTTCCGTAAACCATTTACTGATTTCCATTCTTCCATCCTCAGCCTTCCACTAATCCTTGGATTCTGTGAATGACAGCATCCACCTCTCCGTCCGTATCCGCCTCAATCACATTCATTTCCTTCCATTTTCGAAATTCCTTATCCTGATAGCTTTCGAGCCACATCCTGCGCTTCTTTATGAAAGGCAGCGGAATGTGTACAAGCGCCCATCTGTATATCCGATACAGGAACGTCATACGCATAAAAATAATGACCATTCTATCCTTAAATGAGTACAGCCCTCTGTATGCCCGCCTCTGCCTGCTGTCAAGCGTGTAAATGTCATCCCGGTAAACTTCCTCGAAAGCATCCGCGATCTTCAGATAACTTGCGCGTTTCTCATCTACCAGATAAAATGGATTCACCATTTCTTTTGTCAGCCCGATATCCAGCACTTCCCCTGATACCGTCTTTCTGAATGTCTCGTAATCCTCTACTTTATTCATTTCCATCAGCAAGGGATGGTCCTGATCTTCCGGTATCGGGTAGGGGCATAGATAAATCGGATTTTTCCCTGCAAAAAAAGCCTCCAGGATCGCTGTGCTGTTCCATGCGTACACCAGATCGCTGACCGCAATCCATTGTTTTACCGAAAGCTCTGAAATCACTCTGAAATTTTCATATTCCTGTGCCAGTTTCTCCGCCCGCGGGGATGGGTCTCCCGGATGCGGACGGTAAACAATAACACAGTCTTTATTTTCCTCAAGAAACTGTCGAAACCACTGCAGAATTGTAAGCTGTTCTTTTTCCGCCACCTCAAGATAATGTCTGCGCCCCTCACCAAAGCGTGCAATTGTCGCCCTCTTCGCCTCCGCAGACACCTCCACATATTTAAATCCGGCAATAAACAGGCAAAGTTTCTTTTCCTCCGGCAAGTCATACCGTCTACATATCTCTTCCCTTGGAAAATAAAACCCCCGAAATTCCGGGCGCAACAAATCCATGGTTATATTCCCCGTCACCTTTACGTTCCGCGGCGCAACGCCTGCCTTTTCAATCAGCCTTTTCTGATTTTTTTCTCCCCAGGAAATGTGTACAATTTCTTTTGCCAGTCCAGACAGATTACGAAAACTGCCGCTGTCCTTCTCCTGCTCGTTGGTCGTCACCTGTTCCCACTGGAGGTTGATCACCTTGTCAAATTTTATCCGATAACTGGCGTAGTCTCTGATTGAGCTGCTTGTATAACAATAACCGATCACCAAAACCTTTGTCCGATACATTACCGTACGCGCCTCTATCAGATCAAAATTGTTGGCATACAGTATTTTGGTTCTGTAGCCCCGCTTGTCCAATTCATATTTCAGCAGGCACAAATTATCCAATTCTCTCACTTTATGTTCATACATAAGCAGGAAGTCGTATTCTTGCATCCAAAATTCTCCCAACTTATTCTTTCCATCCTACAGATATCTGCTTACAAAGCTTGTATTTTTTGTTATTCCAACACTCAGCAAGCTGTGCCGCTCCGCATTCAATGTTAAAAAGCAAAGAATCACAGACTGACAGGCAATGAATCACTGCCAGATAATTTCTTCCGGCGACTTTCCCGTCTTGAATAGCAAGTAGATCCTTGATCTGTATATATTTCTGGTTCTTATAGTCATAAGACACTCTCTTCTGATCCACAGACAACAGCTTATCACCAAATGTCTGTCGAAACATCTTAAAATACTCTTCATCTTCCGTTGCAAGAAATATATATTCATATTTTAATTTGTTTTTATAATAAATGCAAGCCTGTAAAAAAGTCTTCGCATCAATGATATCCTTTCTCCATTCCTTATTTATTTTTTCTGCGGCTTCTTTTCTGAAATCCGTCCCCCGCATAACCACACCCAAAACTTTCTCAGATAATTCTTTAGGCATTTTCTCTTCTACATACTGCCTTGTTTCCTCATTCATCCTGATTAATTTGCAAAACTCTTGACTGTCCAGACTCTTTCTACCCCATTTTTCCTGATAGGAATTGATTTTGCTTTCCCCCAAAAGAATTGTATTTTCAGAAGCACTAATCACATTTTTACTCTCGTAAACTTCTTTTACCGATATTTCCGAAACTGGCTCGAAAAAATATTCCCACATATTTTCCTTTTCAGAATTTAGATACTGATTCGGATATGCATGCAAATCAACCACCGGCGTATATCCTTTCTCCAGTATCCAGCGAATATGCGCGTAGGTCCAACGTACAATAGACACCAAGCCCTCATTAAAGCATGGATAATCTAAAAGTACTATCGTCTTATTTTCATTTTTACTGCCGAAAGATTTTTTGTTTTTGCACCAGAGGACGCTGTACAAAAGTTTCGCGCTGTTACGAATGCTGTGAATCGGCCAGAAGAAATCCTTTTCAGTCGCAACAACGCATATCTTCCCCTTTTTACCCAGCATTTTTATAAACTGATAAAGAAACAGGCATATTACTCTGTTGATAAAACCGATCTTCTGATTTTCTCCCCCTATCCACCTTCTTAAAAGCTCCATATATCTGCTCGCAACACCACCGAAAGGAAGATGCCAGATAGATTTCCCATTGATAAAATATTTCGCGCGCTTATCCAGAAAAACGCACTGCTTATCTGGGTAGCATTTCTGTAAAAGTCCTGCAATGGCAATGGAATACTCTTCCACTTCTGTAAATACAAAAACACGATATTGGTCCAGCAGAGAAAAATCCAGCCTTTCACTCTCTAAAAAGCGTTTTTCATAATCGAAAAAGTCAGTTCGTTTCTCTCCCAAAACCAGATTTTCAGCATACTGAACCCAAAATAAAAACTTTCCTTTCGCATCAAATACCCGAAAACATGTCCCATCTTCCGCCTGACTGGCATAAACATAATCCCGCACTTCCAGAAACAGGTTTTCTGACAGATGAAATACTTTATCCGCGGTTCTGCTACCCTCTGTTGCCAAATTACCGCATATTTTTATCACTATTGCACCCCCCCCCCATAAAAATCCCATTAACTATAATGTTCTAGCCGAAGCTGACTGATCTGCGCCGATATGATGCCAAAGAAAAAAGTCTCAATCCCGAAAATACACAAAATCGCCGAAAGAACAGGAATTCCCAATCCCTGTGTCACTGCATTGATAACACCGTAAACAATACCGACCAGTACCGCAACCACTCCCGCCGTTCCAAATACCTCCCTAGGTCTAAAAAGAATAATGATATTCATAATCAGCATAATGGTCCTTATTCCGTCTTTTAAGGGCCGCACTGTACTTTTTCCAACTCTTTTGCGAACCAAAATCTCACATTCTCCGCCAACACATTCCGTTTCCTGCATAATAAATGTAGTCACTGTCGAAGCGCCAAATCTCTGCGGTAAAAGCGGTAAATATTTCATCAAAATCTCTCTCTTAAACGCACGCATTCCCGAATTGAAATCTTCTACCGGCTCTTTTGCCAATATATTTACAATTTTACTGAGAATAAATTTGCCCAATCTGCGATTCCGGTCGCAGTGAGATTCTCTCTTTCTTACACCAATACAGTAATCCAGATTTTCCGTTTCCATTTTCTCTATAACGGTCATAATATCTTCCGGTCTGTGCTGCCCATCTGCATCATACCATACAACAATGTCTCCGACGGCATTTTTGCATCCCGTTTTAATGGCTGATCCGTATCCCCTGTTTTTTTTATGCTGAATACATCGAATATTTGGATACTTCATGCGACTCACAATAGAAAAGGTACTGTCGATAGATCCGTCATCAATCACTAAAATTTCATAATCCTCCGGAACATACCCCGCCAGTTCCGTCAACGTATCCTCTATTCCTGCCGCCTCATTATATGCAGGAATAATAACAGATATTTTCATACAATTACCCTCCCTTCTGTTATATTGCAATACCAAACTTCTTTTTAACATAATACTTTAGTAGATGTCCATAAATCAGATAAGAGAGCGCCGTCGCAACAGCCGCCCCCATTAGTCCCAGCCAAAGAATAAAAATAACGTTTAAAATAAAATTGGATATTACCGTTATCAGATTAAACAGCGATTCTATTGCCGGAAAACTTGTCTGTGCAAAGATATTGCCTAGTATGATCTTTCTTCCACTGACCACAATAGCAAGGCATATCACAATTAAAAATGTTAAGCCAGAGAGATACTCCTTCCGTTGCAGCAAACAGCATATCACATAATATCCCGTCAGCAGCGCTGCAAACGCCAACGGTGAAGCAACACGCAGCGCTCTTTTCAAACCGCTGTTCAGCATCCCAATCCCCTCTTTCAATGTATCCCGCACATAATATTCCGTAATCTTCGGGTTAATACTCCTCCTGACAACAAAATACAGCTGATAAAAACCTTCCGCAAACAGTACGGCAAAAGAATAGATTCCAATCAGATAATCGTCTCCCACGAAAAACCCAAGGCAGATGATATCCACCTTGGTATTAAGCTCATTCACCAAATTGGACAAAAGAATACGAGTACCAAAGCTGGCATGTCTCTTCAGATATTTTAAACCGGGATGCCTGATAAACAATCCTCGATGAATCAAGTAGCCCACACAGGCTGCCAAAACCACAAGCTCGGCCCCTGTGAAACTGGCAGTAAGCCACTTATAATCACATTGCAAAGCGCCCATGACCCAGACAATCACCACAATTACCAGATATCTCAATGACTGAAAAAACGCATATGACTTCATCATTGACAATCCGTTCAGATAATTTAAAAGAATCTTATTCAGCGAAAAGAAAACCAAGCCCGGCATAAGAATCTGCATACTTGTCAACAGTCTACCGTGTTCCGTTATAATTCTGGGCAGCAACAGCTCGATCATGCCGACACAAACAACAGAAAACATCAAAACGCCTGCCATTGCAGAGGACAGAATCATTTCCTGCTCCCTACGGGCATCCTGGTATTCCGGAATCAAACGCATCACCGACATGTGTACGCCCCATACCGTAATTTGAGAAAGTACACCATACCACGCCTGCGCCCTGCTAAAAACGCCCAAGGCAGCTGCGTCATAAAAACATATAATCAAAAAATTAATCAAGAAACCGCTGATGGACAGAATAACTACACTGCCATAATTCCAGATCAGCCCTTCCACAAACTTACTATTAACACCATTCTTCATTTTTTTTCTTTATCAGGTTCTCCTTGTCCCCTACACTACACGCCAACAACCATATTGCCGCTGGCATAATCTGAACAAGTGTTTTCCGACCCGAATCATAATATCCATAATGCAGCCATACCTCTGCCCTAAACAAACAAATAAAATAAATCAAAACAATGTAACCCAAAATCATAGAAACAATATATTTTTCTGTACTTTTCCCATTTTTTATCACAATAGGACATAATAGCAAAATAAATGTCCAGATTGCACCAGCATTGATGCGGTCATTCATTCTTTCATTGTTCGAAAAATGCGACAGATAAAATGGAAGATTAGCTGATCCTATGTCTCTCTTCACAAATATAACTGTAAAAATAGTGGCCAGACAAACCCCGCTCACCAAAATCAGGAAATAATGCCTTTTTAAATAATCTAACCATGACCAGGGCTTGCTAAAAAACCAAGATGCCACAACAACAAGCAACGCACCCGCAATCAATAGCATTCCCCTTTGTGGCGTCCAAAACGTCGGATCCCCATCGTTCCCTATCACTATCATTTGAAAGACATTCCAAACAATAAGAATTCCAGCTACTGCTAAAATAATCCTATTCATTTTCAAGGACGAGTCCTCCATTCCCAGAGTCAACGCCAGGAAAAACATAACGTACACCGCTCCCTCAATTCTTGTCAATAAAATCACAGTGGCCGCAATCACTACAAGCCATTCAAATCTCGCTATATTTATCTTCTTTTTCATTAAAATAATTACAAAGAATATCAAAAAATATACTGCGGTTGGTCCATGTACTGCCATCACAACCGCACTGTACACAAAGTCAAAATTAGTAATCAAGAGCAAAATTCCTGTCCCCAATGCCGCTATTGCCATGTAGTTACATTTCTTATTGTTAATATAGTAGAATCCTGCACACATAATACCAATATCACAAATAGCCATCAACGGATAAAATACATATACCGCATCACATCTGAACAAATACCCCATCGACATAATCGTTGGCTCCAACATCCCAAATGGCGCTATATATTCCAAAACATCCCGCATGCTGCCAAAAATTGCCATATGATAAGCATAAGTACATCTCGTAGCCGAATCTGAATATATATTACATATTTTAAAGCACGCGAAGAAGTAAGTTACTACAAATGCTAACAATATAAACTGAAAACAGATCGCCCTGTCCAGCTCCTTTAGCTTATTCCATTGTCTAAACAAGCGAATTCCTACTCCCAAAACCACACATACTGTTACAGTAAGTATATTATATGGAATATTAAAAATCATTAAAGCAACGCAGGCTATACACCATACCGCTGCCCCTACCGGCAGGCTTAAGAACAGTGCCAGATACGGATAATCCCTGCCCCAAAGAGGCAATACAATAGCAGCGCCAATCATCAGCAGTATCAATATGATAAAAGTCTGCTTTACTTCCCGAAACGATCCATTTTCCGCATAAGCAAATAAATCTATCCCCTCACCGCTGAGCACAATATCATTTGAATGATTTAGCACAGCATCAAAAAGTTCTTCCGAACAAAAGATATACCGGTCCCCCCATTCTGCCATTTTGATATTACGCGTATGTTCCCAAAACTCATCTATCACAAAATAATCGGAATCAAAATCCCTAAATGGATACGATAATATCATCTTAGCCGCATCTTCTGAGATCACGCTTTCCTGTCCAACAACAACCCGGCGTGCCGGAACTGCCATCGTATATAAATACCGATGCTTTTCATTATCCTTTTCCTGTTCGGATACGATCAGATTCTTACCGTCAAAATAATATTCTGCAAAAACTTTTTCACGCCCTAACTCTTCCGCATTTCCATCCACCAACACGCTGTACAGTAATGTAGTGTTGGCCCCCGGAGATAATTTGTCCGTATAGTTTGTATCTCCAGCAAATAATACCAGAAACGCAGCGATTATCACCGTTCCGAGGCAAAAATACCAGCAGCGTATGTCCTTTCCCAAGTAACGCAGCACAATGATTTCAAAAATAAACAGTCCCAAAACAAAAGGGAGCGCTATATGATCAAATTCACCAAAAATAGCCTGGTATACCGCCTGCATGAGATTGGGCATATGATTCGATATCAATGCAAAACTCATACACGCCAATATGCTTACCGTGATTTTCAGTAAAATCTTTTTATTCATCGGCATTTTCCTCCCAATACCACACCAGCATGTGAAGACAATTTATAATTCCTTTGTTCTTCTAGTCAAGCTCATCAAACCGCTCCACATTCCACATTATAGAGTAGCGCTATACGTTCTGTCAAATTTCGGACATCAATCAAATCATCTCCGCCCATTATCTATCCGCATACCCCTTCTCCAAAATATCCGCAATCCGCTCGCAGGCATGTCCGTCCCCATACGGGTTGGAAGCGCACGCCATCCGATCGTATGCCCCCCGGTCGTTCAGAAGCCTGCTAAATTCCTCGTAGATGGTATCCTCATCCGTTCCGACCAGCCGCAGCGTACCTGCCTCAATTCCTTCCGGGCGCTCCGTCGTGTCCCGCATCACCAGCACCGGCTTGCCGAGCGACGGCGCCTCCTCC
>CANSUS010000043.1 GCA_947650155.1 uncultured Lachnospiraceae bacterium | reverse complement strand
TCGCGGTGCTTTCTTTATGTCTATTTATTTTTCCTACAAAAACTTTACCCTACGAAAAAGGAAGAAGAAACTGCGGTATATGAAATAATAAGGAGCAATAGATGAATGGAGGAACAAGGAAGAGCAGGCAGAGTTAAAAGATGGATGCCTGTGATGACAGTATTAGTGATAATAATAACAGGTTGTTTTTTTATTCTACATAAGAAAGAAGCGTATGAACTTCAGCAGAATGTCTATTTTATGGAATGGGTAAATGGAAAAGATGAAACAATTTTTTACCGATATACCCAAGAGAACAAAGAAGTGACAAAGGTGGGAGCAATAGAGGGTGAATTTCGACATTGTGTAATAAATAGAGCAGAAACCTGTATTACTTGTATACAGTGTAATAATGATTCAAAAAAACGTATTCGCTATAATCTGCTTACAGGAGAAATTGAATACGAAAATATAGGTGAAAAAATAGAAATTTTAACAGAGGGTGCTAAGAACTGGAATGCATTGCTGTTATATGATGAAGGAAACAAAATTTTAATTAGCTATGATGACATGAATGAGGATGAAAAATGGTTGTTTTATGATTTTTCTACAGGAGAATATGACATTGTAGAAGGGAAAAATTCTGTCACAGAGTTTTTGGCAATTGATGATAATACTTTGTGGTATATGTCTGCTCAGGGACGTACTTTATATCGATATAATATGGAAGCAGATATAAGTACCGGAATATTAAATCATGTTGGTAATGCTGCGGTGGCGGTAAATACCAACTTTATAGCTTATATAAAAGATAGTATACGACCTAAAAAGATATATCAATATGATGTTGATGGAAAAAGAAACAAGTGTGTTGCGGCAGGAGGATGGAATATAACGTATGGCAATTTATTTGATAATAGAGGTCAATGGAGCATTGACGGCAAGCAATTTTTTTATATTAAATATTTTCCGAGGTTTTTCAGTGCTGCTGATGTAAGTTTGATGGTTTATAATACAGAAACCGGTAGATCATTTTGCATATATAAAGAAAAAAATACCCTTCATCAATTCAGATATATCGGACACAGTGGATAAAGATGAAAAAAATGTAGGGTGCATCTGACAGATGGGAGCAAATATGAAAAAAGGGTATGTTTGTATATTATGTACAGTTATTTTAGTTTTTGCAGTTACAGTAACTGTTCCGTATTGTAAAAAATACATATTATATGAAAAATACCGTTATCCCAATGAAGAGTTTTATGGAAAAGAACTATATTCTGAGATAGGATATCATTGCTCTGATTATGAAAAAGACGTAGGAAATACATTGTTGGATAAGGCGATAATGGTTTCAGAATATCGTGGAAGTGAAAAAGACGCTGAAAGTGAATTGGGAGAGGTGGGCGCACTCAGCAGATACTATTATTATAATACAAAGGGCACATCGGAACAAAAGGCAGAACTACAATTTATTACTTGTAAAATAAGTGGGGAAAGCGGACATATCTGGCTGAATAGTACAGTGCTGAATTATGATGAAAACGGAAAATGTTTTAGCGGGGGAAGAGATATGCTTACATTGTGGTATATTGAAAAAAATGGAGAAGAATGGTTTGTTGAACAGGTCATTGAAACACCATGATTATAGAAATTCCAGTTATTTTTGGAATGTAAGACTGAGGGGCAGGAAATATCATTTATCAGAGGAAGGAAATAGTGTGAGAAGTATTTCTAAGACTCATGCCAGAGGGCGTTTCGTCAAGAAGTACTAAGTCTCACACAGAAAAATGCCCAAAATACGGGTATTCTCCGTATTGATTTGTGGTTCCGCAGAGTGGAATCATAGAGGTTAGTGTAAAAAATACTTCTAAGGCAGCAAAAAACACTGCCTAAGAAGTATTAAGTTTCACACAGGAAAAACGCAAAAAGCAGCGTTTTTCATACTTATTTGAGCCGCCAAAGGCGGCATGGAGGATTAATATGGAAAACAAAGAATGGGTTATGCCGACACATATCATTGCCGGAGCAGGAATTGTAATAAATGAGAACGATGAAATTCTTATGGTAAAAACATATAATGCAGGCTGGGTATTTCCGGGAGGACAGGTTGAAGTAGGAGAAAATGTAATCAACGCCGTAAAAAGAGAAATTATGGAGGAGGCAGGTGTTGATATTGAAGTTGGCGAAGTGTTTTGCATATCATCTAATACGGGAAAGTATCCCGGTTATGATGGGGTAAAGGAAATACCAACGAAAATTATGCTTGACTTTTTATGCAGAGCAAAGGGCGGAAAGCCAAGACCATCTGATGAAAATTCAGAATCCGCATATATTCCAAAAGATAAAGTGTTGGAACGGATTCAAGCACCAGCTGTCATTGAACGTTATAAAGCATACTTGGAGTATACAGGCAGACCAATATATTTAGAGTATGTTACAAGACCATCTTTTAGGTTAAAATTGAAAAGGCTGATTTAGGTGCCGATCTGTAAACGGAAGAGCTTTCTTAGCATGGACGTGAAAAAATTTCAGGAAATAGCATTGATTTTTTTATTGGTGATGGCAGTTTCAGTGTAAAAATGATATAAATTCAGCATACGGAGGTTTCAGAGTGGAAAAAAGAAATAAGAAAAAGCTTGTTTATTGCCTGGTATTAGCTGTTTTAGTATCTATTACAATGGTGGCGGTTAAAAAGATATTGTTATATAAACAGTATCAATATCCAAATGAAAGTTTTTTTGGAAAGGAATTATATTCAGAGATCACTCATACAAGTTCTTCATATGAAAAAGAAATCGGAATGATGATCAAAACTAAAATAGAGGAGATAGCAGGCTGTCAGGGCACAGAAGAGGACATTCCAAACATGGAGGATACAGACGCACTGGAAGACTTTTACTATTTTACAGTAAAAGATGCAAAGACACAAGAAATTAAACTGAAACTAATAACCTGCATAATAAATGGTAACGAGGGACATGTATGGCTTGACTATTCGCTGGTCCGTTATGGTGAAAATGGGAAAATAGTGAACAGCTCAAATGATATTCTGCTGCTGTGCTACATAGAAAAGCAATGGGGTGAATGGAAAGTTGTACAGACAAAGGAGGCGCCTTAGAAAGCAGCGTTTTCCTTTTTTTCTCAAAAAACCCCTTTTCCAATCAAAAAATCTATGCTATACTACAGTAGTTATAAATCGCAGTACTTAATGAACATAAGGAGGCAATGTGATGAAACATATTAAGACATTAAACACAAGAGATTTAAAGGAATCCATGAAAAAAGGCGGATGCGGAGAATGCCAGACATCCTGCCAGTCTGCTTGCAAGACGTCCTGCACTGTTGGCAACCAGAGCTGTGAAAAGGTAAAATAAGCAGAATAGATGTATATGCAGATTTTTTATAAGCAGCGATTTGTCGTCGCTGCTTATTTGCGGTGCGCCATAGGGCGCACGTTTACTGTCTGCATTTTATTTGGAGGATTAAAATAGTGATACACCAGTACAAAAATAATGGATATAATATAGTCATGGACGTTAACAGCGGTGCAGTTCATGTAGTGGATGATATGGTATATGATATGATTCCGTTGATAGAGCCGCTGATTGAGGAAGGGATCAAAGATGCAGATACCGTCAAGGCAGCGGTGCTTAACTGTGCAGGACTTCCTTACAGTGAAACGGAAATAGAAGAGGCGGTTGATGAAGTCTTAATGCTGGAAAAGGCAGGACAGCTTTTTGCAAAAGACATCTACGAGGATTATATCTTTGATTTTAAAAACAGGCAGACTGTAGTAAAGGCGCTTTGTCTTCATATTGCCCATGATTGTAATCTTGCCTGTAAATATTGTTTTGCAGAAGAAGGAGAATACCACGGAAGAAGAGCGCTTATGAGCTTTGAAGTAGGAAAAAAGGCGTTGGATTTTCTGGTGGCTAATTCCGGGAACCGTGTGAATCTGGAAGTGGATTTTTTTGGCGGAGAGCCGTTAATGAACTGGCAGGTGGTAAAGGATCTGGTAGCATATGGCAGGAGTCTGGAAGAACCTCATCATAAAAAGTTTCGTTTTACTCTGACAACCAATGGGGTGTTGCTGGATGATGAGATTTTGGAATTTGCCAATAAAGAAATGGCAAACCTTGTTTTAAGCATTGACGGAAGAAAAGAAGTACATGATAAAATGCGTCCTTTCAGAAGCGGACAGGGCAGCTATGATCTGATTGTGCCAAAGTTTATAAAAGCGGCAGAAAGCAGAGGGCAGATGAATTATTATGTGCGGGGTACTTTTACCCATGAAAATCTTGATTTTTCTGATGATGTGCTGCATCTTGCGGATCTTGGATTTGAGCAGATCTCTGTGGAACCTGTGGTGGCAAAGCCGGAAGAGGCGTACGCTTTCAAGAAAGAGGACATTCCGAAACTTTTAGAGGAATATGATAAACTTGCGGCGGAAATTGTAAAAAGAAGAAAAGAGGGAAAAGGTTTTAATTTTTTTCATTTTATGATAGATTTAGAGGGCGGTCCCTGTGTTGCAAAAAGACTTTCGGGGTGCGGTTCCGGTACGGAATATCTGGCGGTGACGCCCTGGGGAGATTTTTATCCCTGTCATCAGTTTGTCGGGCAGGAAGAATTTTTGCTGGGAAACGTAGAAGAGGGGATTACGAGGCAGGATATTTGCAGCGAGTTTAAAAGCTGCAATGTCTATGCAAAAGAGAAATGCAAAAAATGCTTTGCAAAATTTTATTGCAGCGGCGGGTGTGCGGCAAATTCTTATAATTTTACAGGCCGGATCGATGATGTTTATGAGACGGGATGTGAATTGCAGAGAAAACGTGTGGAATGTGCAATTATGATAAAAGCGGCACTGGCAGAATAAAGGAGGAGAACGATAAGAATGAAAAATAAGAAACTTAAGAGTGTGGCGGTTTTGATCGTTTTTGTACTCTTGCTTGGACTATGCAGTTATACGGCGGTGGAAGGCTTCGGCGAAGAGAAAGCCGGTTCTGCTTCCAGTATCCATTTGGGACTTGACCTTGCAGGCGGCGTGAGCATCACATATCAGGTCGTGGGAGAGGAAAAACCAAGCGGCGCCGATATGAGCGATACGATATATAAGCTGCAGCAGAGGGTCGAAAATTACAGTACGGAAGCGCAGGTTTATCAGGAAGGCGACGACCGTATCAACATTGAGATCCCGGGCGTATCGGATGCAAATGCAATTTTAGAAGAGCTTGGCAAGCCGGGTTCCCTTTATTTTATCAGACAAAGAGACAGTGAAGGAAATGAGAACTATTCCTACACGATGGCGGCAAATGAAGCAACCGGAGAAGTGGAATACAGTTATGTTTTAAACAAACCGATTGAAGAGATCGTTGCAGACGGTTCCGTTGCTTTGAACGGAACAGATGTAAAAAATGCGCAGGCAGGCGCAAGAACTGATCAGATGAGTAATGATTATGTAGTACAGCTGGATTTGACAGACGAAGGTACGGTAAAGTTTGCAGAGGCAACGCAGGCGGCTTTTAATGCAGGAGAGACGATCGGTATTTATTATGACGGAAAAGTGGTAAGCGCGCCGAGAGTAAGCGCAGTCATTACAAACGGTACGGCGGAAATCAACGGTATGGGCTCTTTTGAACGTGCAGAACAGCTGGCTTCCACAATCCGTATCGGCGGTCTGAAACTGGAACTGGAAGAGCTGCATTCTAAAGTAGTAGGCGCCCAGCTGGGTTCGGAAGCAATCGACACGAGTTTAAAGGCGGGTGCGATCGGACTTGCCATTGTGATTCTTTTTATGATCGTAGTGTATTTGCTGCCGGGGTTTGCGGCATCTTTGGCACTGCTTTTGTATGTAGCGGTAACGGTAGTGCTTTTATATGGATTTGATATTACGCTGACACTTCCGGGAATTGCAGGTATCATTCTTTCCATTGGTATGGCAGTGGATGCAAATGTGATTATTTTTGCAAGAATCAGAGAAGAACTTGCAACAGGAAAGACAATAAGTTCTGCTATGAAAACAGGATTTGACAAAGCGCTTTCCGCAATTATCGACGGAAACGTGACAACGCTGATTGCGGCGGCGGTACTTGCCATTATTGGTTCCGGTTCTGTGAAGGGATTTGCCTATACACTGGCGCTTGGTATTGTAATATCTCTGTTTACTTCACTTGTGGTGACGAGACTTTTATTAAATGCTTTTTATAACCTGGGATGCAAAAGTCCGAAATTATTCGGTGTGGCAAAAGAGCATAAGACGATTTCCTTCCTGTCAGGGAGAAAGATCTTTTTTACAGTTTCCGCGGTTTGCGTGCTTGCAGGTTTTGTGATTATGGGAGTGCAGGCTGCAGCAGGCAACGACGCATTGAATTTCAGTCTGGAATTTAAAGGCGGTACTTCTACGAACGTTACTTTCAATGAAAATATGACGATTGAAGATATCGATGCAAATATCGTTCCACTGATCGAAAAGATTACCGGGGACGGAAACGTACAGACACAGAAGGTGGAAGGCAGCAATGAAGTGATCTTTAAGACAAGATCGCTGGACGTCAGTGAAAGAGATGCGTTAGTAGACGTTTTGGTTACCAATTACAGTGTGGATGAATCCAAGATTACAGCAGAGAATATCAGTTCCACCATCTCTTCGGAAATGCGGGCGGAATCATTGCTTGCCGTTGCAGTGGCGGCAGTCTGTATGCTGATTTATATCTGGCTGCGGTTTAAAGATATTCGTTTCGGCGCCAGCAGTGTGATCGCGCTGGTGCATGACGTGCTGGTAGTTCTGACTTTCTATGCGGCGGTAAGACTTTCTGTAAGCAGTACCTTTATTGCCTGTATGCTGACAATTGTGGGTTACTCTGTCAACGCGACCATTGTTATTTTTGACCGTATCCGTGAAAATATGGCGGCGATGGGCAAGAAGGACGATCTGGAAGAGATGGTAAACAGGAGTATTACGCAGACGCTTTCAAGAAGTGTATTTACGTCTCTGACAACCTTTATTATGGTAGCTGTATTATGGGTAATGGGCGTAAGCTCGATCCGGGAATTTGCGCTGCCGCTTATGGTTGGTATTGCATGCGGTACTTATTCTTCCGTGTGTGTGACGGGTGCATTATGGTATGTTTTTAAAACGAAGTTTGTAAAGAAACAGAGTGAAAAGTAATTAACGAAGTGAAAAAAGCTGCCTTTTGGGCAGTTTTTTTCATAGATGATTCACGGCGATGAGGAAAGATACGAACAAAAGACATGGAGAAACGAGGAAAAAATGGCACAGTGGTTTATAACGGCAAAAAAAGCGGATTTTGATAATATTGGGAAAAAATTTGGAATCAGTCCGATTCTGGCAAGACTGATCAGAAACAGAGACATCATAGAGCATGCAGAGATAGAAAAGTATCTGCACGGCGGTATGGAAGGTTTGTATGATCCGTTTCTTTTACAGGACATGGAAAGAGCAGTAAACTTTCTCCTGCCAAAAGTAGAAAAGGCAGAACGAATCCGGGTGATTGGAGACTATGATATTGACGGTATCTGTGCTTCTTATATTCTTGTAAAGGGGTTACAGGCATTGGGAGCGGACGCAGATGCGGCGATTCCGCACAGGATAAAGGACGGATATGGTTTAAATGAATCTTTGGTAGAGGATGCGGCAAAAGAAGGCATTTCTACGATTGTCACCTGTGATAATGGCATTGCGGCAGCAGAGCAGATAGCCCATGCAAATGAGCTGGGAATCCGGACGGTTGTAACCGATCATCATGAGATTCCCTTTGTGGAAAAGGACGGAAAGAAAGAATATATCCTGCCGCCTGCAGAAGCCGTAATCGATCCTAAAAGGGCGGACTGTACGTATCCGTTCAAAGGCATATGCGGCGCAGTAGTGGCGTATAAGCTGGTTCTTTCCATGATCAGGAAGATGGGAAAAGAAGAAGAACTTTCGGGTCTGCTGGAAGAATTTCTGGAGTTTGCCGCGTTTGCAACTATTGGGGACGTGATGGAATTAAAGGATGAAAACAGAATTTTAGTAAAAAAAGGTCTGTCTCTTATGGAGAAAACAAAAAATATCGGGATGAGGTCTCTTTTTCTGGCAACAGGGCTGGAGGGAAAAAAACTGACTCCTTATCATATAGGCTTTATTGCAGGACCCTGTTTAAATGCCACCGGCAGGCTGGATACGGCTGCGAGGGCACTGGAACTTTTACAGGAGACGGACGGGACAAAGGCAATGAAAACGGCAGTGGATCTGAAAGAACTGAATGAAGAGAGAAAGGAACTGACGGCAAAGGGAGTGGAACAAGCGGTTATGCTGGTGGAAAACACAGAGATCAAAAAGGACAGAATACTGGTTCTTTTTTTGCCGGAATGTCATGAAAGCCTTGCCGGGATTATTGCGGGCAGGATCAAAGAAAAGTATCACAAACCGGTATTTGTACTGACAAGAGGAGAAGAGGAAATAAAAGGATCGGGGCGTTCCATAGAAAGTTACCATATGTATGAAAACATGTCAGCCTGCAGCGGTTTGTTTACCAAATTCGGCGGACACAAAATGGCGGCAGGACTTTCCATGAAAGAGGAAAATGTGGAGATCTTCCGAAGGGAAATTAACGAAAGATGCTGCATTACGCCGGAAGAGATGGAAGAAAAGATACATATTGATATTGCCCTTCCTTTGTCTTATGTGACGACGGCGTTCGTGCAGGAACTGGAAAAACTGGAGCCTTTCGGCGTCGGGAATCCAAAACCTGTTTTTGCGCAAAAGGGGATTGTTGTTTTATCGGAACAGATTCTGGGTAAAAACAAAAATGCAGGAAAGTACCGGATCAAAGACAGTGAGGGACATGAGTATGAAGTGATGTATTTTGGAGACGTGGAAACGTTTGGGGCATATTACAGGCAGAAAGAAAGCATTTTTATTACTTATTATCCTTCTTTTCATGAATATATGGGGAGAACAGGCATACAGATTGTAATACAGGACTATAAATAGAATCCAGAATATAAAAAGCGAGAACCTCCGGTGGGAAAACCGGAGGTTCTCAATTCTTATGAGGGGGGAGATAGTGAGTTCATCAACTATCTAATTAATACTATACGCAGAAATTGTGTTTAAATTGTGTTCAAAGTGCGAAGAATTTATAAAGAAAAAGGGTAAATATAAAAAATGTATTAAGTGTTTGGAATGGAAAAATTACCTCAGGATTTTCTGCTAAAATAAAAAATAGACTAAAAGGGGGATTTTAGATACAATAAAAACATAAATGATTTTCATGACAAAAGATTTGGGGGAAGAAATGGATAAGGGGAAACGAAAGAAAGCAATCGCATTTTTTATGATAACGGCTGCGGTACTGACTGCCTTGTCCGTTGGCATAAATATTTATAATACTCCGGAAAACCGCTTGGCAAGACAGTTAGATGCAGCGAATACATATTTGAAGGAAATGGACTATGGACAGGCAGTAACTGCCTTTACAAAGGCAGTGGAAATGGACCCGGGGAATGTGGAATCTTACCTTGGTATGGCGGAAGCATACAGGGGGCTGGACGATACGGACATGGCGGTGCAGACACTGGAGAAAGGGTATGAGGCAACGGGAGACGAGAGGTTTTTGGAGGAAAAACAAAAATACGATTATGTGATCGAATGGGAGGATCAGGTATTTGAATCTTTAATAAGGCAGTGCATGGATAAACCGGAAGGAGGGATATACCGGAGTGAGATAAAGGAAATAAAGGATCTGGAGATTACGGAGCGTAAATTATGCCTTTATGGAGAAGATCATCGTTTACTGACGACTGCCTGTACCGAAGAGGAGATACAGTCCTTAAGCGATTTGCAGTATTTTGAGGGATTAACCAGACTGGAAGCATGGTACGATTATTTTGACACCGGTGCAATAAGCAGTCTGACGGGCTTAACCTGTTTGAAGCTGCGGGGCGATCATATCAGTGACATCAGTGCATTAAGTAATCTGACAGGTTTAACATATCTGGATTTGACAAGTAATGAGATCAGCGACATCAGCGCGCTAAGTGGTCTGACGAATTTAGAATATTTGGATTTGTTTGACAATGAGATCAGTAATATCGACGCGTTAAGCGGTTTGACGAATGTAACGGAATTGTATTTGCGGCTCAACAAGATCAGCGACATCAGCCCTTTAAGTAACCTGACGCAATTAAAATCTCTGGATTTGTCCATGAACGACAGCAGTGATATCACCATCTTAAGTAATTTGACAAGTTTAACATATTTGATTTTGGAATATAATGATATCAGTGATATCAGTGCGCTGAGCAGTCTGACAAATTTAACGTGGCTGGAGCTGGGACACAATCAGATCAGCGACGTCCGTGCATTAAGCGGTTTGACGAAGCTGGAGGTATTGCATCTGGAATGGAATCAGATCAGCGAGGTCAGTGCGTTAAGCGGCTTAACGAATTTAACGCATCTGGATCTGACCGGCGATGAGATAAACGATTACAGTCCGGTGTCTTTTGTTCCCGGCACCGTAATCTGGTTTTCCCATTAAAATATGGATTCAGCCGGCATGGAAACCCTGCAACAGTTGAAAAATCACCCTGCCTATGGTATCTTATTTTAAGAAAGGGGCACAGACGCAAATGGCAATATTGAGAGATTTATTGGAAGAGATTACTTATAATTGTATCAAAGGAAGTGTTGACACAGAAATAACAGAGCTTGTATATGATTCAAGAAAAATTACAAAAGGATGCCTTTTTGTCTGTATCAAAGGCGCCAATTTTGACGGACATGAATTTGCGGCGGACGTGGTAGAAAAAGGGGCTGCAGCATTGGTAGTATCGGAAGAAACGAGGGTAGACGGTGATGTGACCGTAATCAGGACGGAAGATACCCGCTATGCACTTGCGTACCTGTCTGCCGCTTTTTTCGGGCATCCGGCAAAGAAATTGAAAGTGATTGGGATTACAGGAACAAAAGGGAAGACGACTACAACCTATCTGATCAAGTCTATTCTGGAGAAAACAGGGCGCAGGGTGGGTCTTGTCGGTACGATAGAGGTCATAATCGGCGAGAAGCATATCCATGCCAATAATACGACGCCGGAATCCTATCTGCTGCAACAGTATTTTAAAGAAATGGCGGATGCCGGACTGGATACGGTAGTGATGGAAGTGTCTTCCCAGGGACTGAAATTACACCGGACGCAGGGGTTTTTGTTTGATATTGGTATTTTCACGAATCTGGAGCCGGATCATATCGGACCGAATGAACATGAAAGCTTTGAAGAATATAGGGAATGTAAAAGTCTTTTATTCAGACAATGTAAGATCGGAATTGTCAATGTAGATGATGTACACTGCAGCAGTATCATAAAAAACCATACTTGTGAATTAGAGACTTTTGGTCTTTCAAAGAAAGCAGACTTACGTGCCGAAGATCTGGAACTTGTAAAGGGCGGAGGACATATCGGCGTCCGGTTTGTGGCTAAAGGGCTGATGGATTTTCCGGTGGAAGTTGCAACGCCGGGAAGATTCAGCGTATATAATGCGCTTGCTGCCATTGCGGTATGCAGGCATTTTCAGGTGGAACCGGATCAGATCAGACAGGCGCTTTTGGAAGCGAAGGTAAAAGGGCGGATTGAAATGGTAAAAGTATCTGACGCATTTACCCTGATGATCGACTATGCCCATAATGCAATGAGCCTTCAAAGCCTTCTTTCCACACTGAAAGAATATGAACCCAACCGTTTGATCTGTTTGTTTGGCTGTGGAGGAAATCGTTCAAAGATGCGCCGTTACGAGATGGGAGAGGTAAGCGGAAAACTGGCGGATTTAACGATTATTACTTCGGATAATCCGAGATTTGAAGAGCCTCAGGCGATTATAGACGATATTAAGGAAGGCATTGGGAAAACGACAGGGAAATATGTGGAGATCTGTGACAGGAAGGAAGCGATTGCCTATGCCATTGACATAGGAGAACCGGGAGATATTATTGTACTTGCCGGAAAAGGACATGAGGATTATCAGGAAATCAAGAGAGTCAAATATCCGATGGATGAAAGAGATTTGATTCGGGATATTTTAGAGGAAAGAGGAAGAACAGACGTTGGAAGGTAAATATGCCAATATTATTGTGGATATTTCCCATGAAAAGGTAGACAGACCATTTCAGTACAGGATACCGGAAAAACTGCTTGGGAAGATCGAGGCGGGAAGCTGTGTAAGAGTGCCTTTCGGGGCAGGAAATAAACAGATTAAAGGTTATGTGATTGAGATTACGGACAGAGCGGAATATGATACCGGTAAATTAAAAGAAATCCTGGATTTGGAAGAAGGCGCCGTCAGTGCAAAAACAAATGCCATCAGGCTTGCCTGGTGGATGAAGACGACTTACGGTTCAACCATGATTAACGCTTTGAAAACGGTGCTGCCTGTAAAAAAGGAAACAAAGAGGTTAGAGAAAAAGACGATCAGACGGCTTGTGACTTCAAAAGAGGCAGTCCTTCTAAAAGAACAGGCGGAAAAAAAGAAGCAGTCCGCCAAATGCAGGCTGCTTTGCGAATTAATAACAGAAGAAGAAATTCCCTTTCCGTTTGTAAGCGGTAAGCTGCATATTTCGGCGGCCACCTTAAAATCGATGGAGAAACAGGGGGTTATAGAAATCTGTAAAGAAAGTTATTATAGAAATCCTGTGAAGATAAAAGCGGCGCAGACAGAAAAAAAGAAGTTAAGCGACGCACAGCAGGAAATTGTGGATACTGTGCTTTCCGATTATGAAAGCGGCAGGACCGGGACTTATCTGATTCACGGAATTACCGGCAGCGGGAAGACGGAAGTCTATATGGAAATGATAGAACGGATTGTGGAAAAAAAGAAAGCGGCGATTATGCTGATCCCGGAAATTGCCCTTACATATCAGACATTGATGCGGTTTTATAAAAGATTTGGAGACCGGGTGTCGGTTATGAATTCCACACTTTCAAACGGAGAGAAATTTGATCAGTTTGAACGTGCCGAAAAAGGGGATATTGATGTAATCATCGGCCCCCGCTCTGCTTTGTTTACACCTTTTAAAGAAATTGGTCTGATTTTAATCGACGAAGAACATGAGAGCAGCTATAAAAGTGAGAATATGCCGAAATACCATGCAAGGGAGACGGCGGTTGAGATCGCAAGAATGCACGGGGCAAGCGTGGTGCTGGGGTCGGCAACTCCTTCTATGGAGGCATATTACAGAGCAAAGAAAGGCGAATACCGCCTGTTTACCTTGAAAGAGAGACTGACAGGAGGCGAGCTTCCGTCGGTCTATACGGTGGATCTGCGGGAGGAATTAAAGAGTGGAAACCGTTCGATTTTTAGTGTAAAATTAAAGGAATTGCTGCAAAAACGTCTGGAATGCGGACAGCAGACGATGCTTTTTTTGAACAGAAGGGGGTATGCCGGCTTTATTTCCTGCCGCTCCTGCGGGCATGTGATGAAGTGTCCGCATTGTGACGTTTCGCTGTCCGAACATAAAGGCGGCAGGCTGGTCTGCCACTACTGCGGATATGAACAGCCCGCCGTAAATAAATGCCCTTCCTGCGGTTCTAAATATATTCTGGGGTTTCGTGCCGGCACCGAGCAGGTGGAAGAACAGATCAGAAAAGAATTTCCCCGGGCGAGAGTGCTTCGTATGGATGCGGATACGACAAGAAAGAAAGAAAGCTATGAAGAAATCTTATCGGCATTTGCAGGAGGAGAGGCAGATATTCTGGTGGGAACCCAGATGATCGTAAAAGGCCACGATTTCCCCAATGTGACGTTAGTCGGGATTCTGGCGGCGGATCTGTCTTTAGCTGCAAATGATTACCGGGCAGGGGAGCGGACTTTTCAGCTTCTTACGCAGGCAGCGGGGCGCGCCGGACGGGGTAACATGGCGGGGGAAGTTGTCATACAGACCTATCAGCCGGAACATTACAGTATTGTACATGCGGCTGCCCAGAATTTTGAAGCTTTTTATGAAGCGGAAAAAGTGTACAGGGAAATGTTGTGGTATCCTCCCGCCGCCCATATGATGGCAGTGCAGATTACGGCAAAAGAAGCGGAGCGGGGAGAAAAACTGTCTGAAAAACTTGCTGGAATCCTAAGAGAAAAAGAGAAAGGAAAGCAGCCGAAAGGACCGGAAAAAGTTATGGTAATCGGACCGGCAAAAGCGGGAATCGGCAGGATTAACGACATATTCCGGTATGTGTTTTATGTAAAAGCAAAGCGCTATGAGGATTTGATACAGATCAAAGATGAACTGGAAGCACGCCTGTTTGAAATGCAGTTAAAGCAGGAAATGGTACAGTTTGATTTTGATCCTTTACACACATTTTAGAAAAAAGTTACGGAGGAAAGAATATGGCAATCAGAAATATCAGAGAGATCGGAGACGAGGTTTTAACAAAAAAATGTAAAGAAGTAAAGGAAATGACACCCAGAATCAAAGAATTGATTGAGGATATGCTGGATACAATGTATGAGGCAAACGGAGTGGGACTTGCAGCGCCTCAGGTTGGGATTCTAAAACGTATTGTAGTGATCGATGTCACAGGGGAAGATCCTTATGTGCTGATAAATCCCAGGATTTTGCAAAGCGATGGAGAACAGACCGGCCATGAAGGCTGTCTTTCTGTTCCCGGAAAAACCGGAATTGTGACAAGACCGAACTATGTCAAAGCAGTGGCTTTCAATGAAAATATGGAAGAGTATGAACTGGAAGGAACGGAGCTTCTGGCAAGGGCGATTTGTCATGAGCTGGAACATTTAGACGGACACCTTTATGTGGAGAAGGTAGAAGGGGAACTGATGAATCTGTCGGATCTTGAGGAAGAGGAAGAAGAGCAGGAATAAACGGCATATGGTATAGGGTGATTTAGCAGCATGGAGGGATTTAGATGAAAATAGTTTTTATGGGAACGCCGGATTATGCAGTAAACGCTTTGGAGGCGATTGTACAGGCAGGATATGAGGTGGCCTGCGTTCTGACACAGCCTGATAAACCGAAGGGAAGAGGAAAAGAAATGCAGTTTCCTCCGGTGAAGCAGTGTGCGTTAAAATATGGGATACCGGTATTCCAGCCAGTGAAAGTAAAAGAGAGCGGATCGGTGGAGAAGCTTCGTTCTTTTGAGGCGGATCTTTTTGTGGTAGCGGCGTTTGGTCAGATCCTCTCAAAAGAAATTCTTACCATGCCAAAGTACGGCTGTATCAATATTCATGCTTCCCTTCTGCCCAAATACCGGGGCGCGGCGCCGATACAGTGGGCGGTAATAAACGGGGAAAAAGAAAGTGGAATTACCATTATGCAGATGGACGAAGGAGTAGATACAGGCGATATTCTGCTGCAAAGAAAAGTTTTATTGGATGCAAAAGAGACCGGAGAAAGTTTGTATGATAAATTAAGCGAAACCGGGGCAGAACTGATTATAGAAGCGCTCCGGAAAATAGAAGAGGGAACGCTTCAGCCTGTGAAGCAGGACGAGGCGCTCAGCACACATGTAGGAAAGATTACCAAGGCGCTTGGGAAAATCGACTGGAATAAAAGTGCAGTGGAACTGGAAAGACTGATCAGAGGACTGCATTCCTGGCCAAGCGCATATACGTCATTTCATGGTAAAAACTTAAAAATTTGGGAGGCGGAAGTGACGGGAGAAAAAGAAAGCGGAGAGCCGGGAAGTATCGACCGCGTTACAAAAGCGAGCGTGCTTGTAAATACGGGGGATGGGAAACTGGCGCTGAAGAGCGTGCAGATAGAAGGAAAAAAACGAATGGAAGTAAAAGATTTCCTGCTTGGCTATAAAATGGAAGCAGGCGAAATATTAGGAGGCGATTGACAGATGTTTGGAGATGGCGTACAAGGAATGCTGCTGTTTGGATATTATGGTTATCGATTAGATCCCACTTATTTTCTGGTGCTGATCGGAGCGGTACTTTGCCTGTGGGCAAATTTTCGTGTAACAAGCACTTTTAAGAAATACAGCAGAGTAAGGAGCCAAAGTAACATGACAGGCGCAGAAGCGGCGCAGGCGCTGCTGAATTCCCAGGGAATCTACGATGTGCAGATTGAACATATCAGAGGGAGCCTTACGGATCATTATGATCCAAGAAACAAAGTGCTCAGACTTTCGGATGATACTTATGGGTCTTCTTCTGTAGCGGCAATCGGTGTGGCGGCTCACGAATGCGGTCATGCGATACAGCATAAGGAAGGGTATGCACCCTTACAGATCAGAAGCGCCATTGTTCCGCTGGCAAATTTCGGATGTCGTTTTGGGATTCCCATAATTCTGCTGGGCCTTTTTTTCGGACAGTTTTTTGTGGAACTTGGAATTTGGGTCTTTGCACTTTCCGTACTTTTTCAGTTGATTACGCTTCCGGTAGAGTTTAACGCTTCCGGAAGGGCGGTAAGGCTTTTGTCCGAGCAGGGGATTTTAAGCGTGGAAGAAAACGGTCAGTGCAAAAAAGTTTTAAGCGCGGCGGCGTTAACTTATGTAGCGGCAGCGGCGTCAGCCATTTTGCAGCTGATCAGGCTGATTCTTATTTTCGGAAACCGCAGGGACGATTAAGCGGTATTGCAGACAAAAAAACGAAGGCGTCGGCAGAGAGGCGGTTTCGTGAATGGCAGAGGGAAAGGAAATTAGAAAGTGGAGAATACGCGGGAACTGATTCTGGATATGTTGATGGAAATCACGGTAAAAAAAGAATACAGTCACAGAGTGATCGGACAGGTTTTGGAAAAGTATGACTATATGAGCAGTCAGGAAAAGGCATTTATGAAGCGGGTGACGGAAGGAACGGTGGAAAGACAGATCCAGCTCGACTATATCATAAATTCCGTTTCCAATTTACCGGTAAATAAAATGAAACCCCTGATACGGAATCTCATTCGCATGAGCGCCTATCAGATTCTTTTTATGGACAGCATACCGGACAGCGCGGTTTGTAACGAGGCGGTAAAGCTGGCGGATAAGAGAAAATTTCATAATTTGAAGGGCTTTGTAAACGGGGTTTTAAGAAGCGTGGCGAGAAAAAAAGACAGTATTGCTTATCCGGACAGGGAAAAAGAGCCGATAAAAGCATTGTCTGTTCTCTATTCCTGCCCGGAATGGATTGTGGAAATGTGGCTTGACGACTATGGATTCGATCTGACAGAGCGGATTTTGAAAGGACTTTTGGAAATTCATTCCGTTACAGTCCGTATAGAAGAGGATCTGGAAAAAGCACAAAAGGAGAAAGCGCTTAAAGAACTGCGGGAGAAAGCAAAGGAAGTGTGTCAGCATCCTTATCTGCCTTATGCTGTGACGGTACGTGGAGTGGAAGGATTCAGCCGTCTCGAAGCCTTTGCAGAAGGAAAGATTACCATACAGGATGTGAGTTCCATGCTGGCAGTAGAGGCGGCAGGCATCCAAAAAGGAGATTTTGTGCTGGACGTATGCGCTGCTCCGGGAGGAAAAAGTTTTCATGCGGCATGTAAAGCGGGAAAAGCAGGACGGGTTGAGGCAAGAGACATTTCGGAGAAAAAGGCGGCTTTTCTTTATGAAAACAGAAGTCGGATGAAAAAAGAATGGGTAACGATTAAAGTACAGGATGCGGCGGTTTTGGATCAGGCTTCTATAGAAAGCGCCGACGTGGTATTGGCGGATGTCCCCTGTTCGGGACTTGGAGTTTTAGGAAAGAAACGGGATATTAAGTACCGTGTGAGCAGAGAGTCTTTGTGGACGATCACGGATCTGCAAAAATCCATCATAGATACCGTATGGCAGTACGTGAAACCGGGCGGGGTGCTGCTCTATAGTACCTGCACGATACATAGGGCGGAAAACCAGGATATGGCGGCCTATATTACCGGGAATTATCCCTTTGAGGCAGAGTCTTTGGACCCGTATTTAAAGGAAGAACTTAAGAGTGAGACGACGAAGGCGGGATATCTGCAGTTACTGCCCGGGGTGCATGAAAGCGATGGATTTTTTATAGCACGGTTCAGAAGGAAAACAATATGAAGAAGGACATTAAATCGCTTCCGTTAGGGGAGCTTGAAAAAGAGATCGTGTCTATGGGAGAAAAAAAATTCCGGGCAGGGCAGATTTATGAGTGGATGCATGGAAAGCTGGCGGGGGGATTTGGGGAGATGACGAATCTCTCGAAGGAACTTCGTAAAAAGTGTGAGGAAAATTATACTTATACGAATTTGGAAGTCATCGAAGTACAGGAATCGAAAATAGACGGGACGAAAAAGTTCTTATTTGGACTTTCGGACGGTAATGTGGTGGAAAGCGTATGGATGAAGTATAAACATGGGAATTCCGTATGTATTTCTTCCCAGGTGGGCTGCCGGATGGGCTGCCGCTTCTGCGCCTCTACTCTGGGCGGATTGGAGAGATCGCTGGCGCCCTCTGAAATGCTGGATCAGATCTATCAGATCACGCGCATTACAAATGAGAGGGTTTCCAATGTGGTAGTGATGGGAACCGGGGAGCCGCTTGATAATTATGAAGGTCTGCTGATCTTTATTAAAATGCTGACGGATGAAAACGGCTTACATATCAGCCAGAGGAATGTGACGGTTTCTACCTGCGGCATTGTGCCGAAAATGCGGCTTTTAGCAGAGGAGGGACTGCAGATTACACTGGCTCTGTCGCTCCATGCCGCTACGGATGAAAAGAGAAGAAAACTGATGCCGATAGCCAAAAAGTATGGCTTGGATGAACTGATGGAAGCCTGTGCATATTATTTTGAAAAAACAGGAAGACGCCTCACTTTTGAATACAGTCTTGTAGGCGGAGTCAATGACAGTGACGAGGATGCAGAGCAGCTTGCAGAACGGATAAAAGGGTTAAAAGGGCATGTAAATTTGATTCCGGTAAACCCCGTTGCAGAGCGTAATTTCGTGGAATCTGACAAAGAAAGAGTGTGGGCGTTTAAAAATAAGCTTGAAAAATACCAAATAAATGTTACTATTAGAAGGGAAATGGGCAGAGATATAGACGGCGCCTGTGGACAATTAAGAAGAAGATATAAAATGGAATCCGGAATGCAGACATGAGGCAGTTTCGGATTGTCAGGAGGAAACAACGGTGTTAAAGACATTTTCCATAACAGATATAGGAAAAAGGAGAAAACTGAATCAGGATTATGTTTATACATCGGAAATGCCTATTGGAAATTTGCCGAATGTTTTTATTGTGGCGGATGGAATGGGCGGACATAAGGCAGGAGACTATGCGTCAAAGTATACGGTGGAAACAATTTGTTCCCAGATAGAAAATTCTTTTGAAAAGAATCCTGTTTTAATTTTGGAAAAAGCGATTGGGGAAGCAAACAGCCATATCAGACAGAAAGCGAACGAAGACGAGGCTTTGGATGGAATGGGTACTACGGTAGTTGTGGCAACCTGTTTTGGAAAATATCTGAAAGTGGCGAATGTAGGGGACAGCAGATTATATATTGTAAACGATACGATCACCCAGATTACGAAAGACCATTCTTTAGTGGAAGAAATGGTGCGTATGGGCGGCATTGACAAGGAAACGGCAAGAAACCATCCGGACAAAAATATCATTACCCGGGCCGTAGGTGCAAAAGATACGGTCGATATTGATTTTTTTGATGTGGAACTAAAAGAAGGGGATATTATCCTTATGTGTACGGATGGGCTGACTAATATGTTGGAAGATGAAGAGATCCGTATGATCTTAAACGGACAGAGGGACATTGTTGAAAAGGCACAGGAGCTTGTGAAGGCTGCGAATAACAATGGAGGAAAGGATAATATCAGCGTTATCCTCATTGAACCTTTCATGGATCATACAGGAATGGAGAGTAGTAATGATTAAAATTGGAATGATAATAGGAGACCGCTATGAAATCCTGGAAAAAATTGGAACCGGCGGTATGTCCGATGTATATAAAGCAAAAGATCATAAACTGAACCGTTTTGTAGCTACGAAAGTTTTAAAACAGGAATTTTCCGAGAATGCCAATTTTGTTTCTAAATTCAGGATAGAAGCGCAGGCAGCGGCAGGACTGATGCACCCGAATATCGTAAATGTTTATGATGTCGGAGAAGAAGGCGGTATTTATTATATCGTCATGGAACTTGTCGAAGGGATTACCCTGAAAAAATATATTGAAAAGAAAGCAAGACTTTCCGTGAAAGAGGCGGTCAGTATTGCAATCCAGGTCTCAATGGGGATCGAAGCGGCACATAATAACCATATCATCCACAGGGATATCAAACCACAGAATATCATCATATCAAAAGAAGGCAAAGTAAAAGTAACGGATTTTGGTATTGCAAAAGCAGCTACCAGCAATACGATCACGTCCAATGTGATGGGAAGCGTCCATTATACTTCCCCGGAGCAGGCAAGAGGAGGGTACAGTGACGAGAAGAGCGATATTTATTCTTTAGGCGTGACTTTATTTGAAATGCTGACAGGGCGTGTACCTTTTAATGGGGAAACGACCGTGGCAATTGCAATTAAACATATTCAGGAGGAAATGCCTTCTCCAAGAGACTATGTCTCTGAAATTCCGGTATCAGTAGAACAGATTGTATTTAAATGCTGTAGAAAAAGTCCTGACAGGCGTTATCAGTCCATGTCGGAATTGATCGACGATTTGAAAAAAGCTCTGATTACGCCGGATGAAGATTTTGTAAAAGTGGTGGACCCGGATGAAGAGGCAAGTACGAAATTTATTTCCGACAGGGATATGCAGCAGATCAAGCGTCAGTCCGAGCGCAGAGAATATATGGAAGATACGATGCGCCTGAGAAGCCAGGTAGAATATGAATATGATGAGGACGAGGAAGACGGCGGATACGACGAGGAAGAGTACGAAGAAGATTATGATCCCAAGATGGAAAAACTGACAACGATACTTGCCATTATAGCGGCGGTTCTCATCGGCGGCATTATTCTTTTCCTTGTAGGAAAGACGGTGGGCGTATTCTCTTTCGGAGAAAACGAAACGGAGACAGAAAGTTCTGCTGTACCGGAGACGAAGGCGGAGCAGGTGGAAATGATCAACGTAATCGGCATGTCGATGGAAGAGGCAAGAACGGCTCTTTTGAAATTGGGACTGAATCCCGAGTTTACTTATGTGGAATCTGATTCCGTGACAGAAGGAGTCGTGATCAGCGCAAATATATCGACCAGTACGAAAGTGGATGTCAATTCTACCGTTACCGTAACGGTCAGCGCAGGCGTCAAAGGCGTGGAAGTACCCAACGTGCTTGGCGTTTCTTATGCAGAAGCGGTAACAGCTTTAGACCAGAAAGGATTTGTAGCGAACAAAGTGGAGAGTTATTCCTCTGAAGTGGAAAAAGGAAATGTGATTTCCCAGATGCCGGAGGCAGGCTCTAAAGCGCCGAGCGGTTCCGCTGTTACAGTAAGAGTGAGTCTGGGTGCGGAGGAAACAAAGGTCAGGGTTCCCAATGTGATAGGACTTGATGAAGAAGATGCAACCGTTTCTTTGATTGAAGCAGGACTGACCCCTGGAACAGTAGAAGAAGTGAATAACGAGGATCTTGCCTTGAACGGGTTGATCTGTTATCAGAGTTATTCCGTGGGATCTTATGTGGACAGCGGAACAGTAGTTGATATGAGATTGAGTATCGGACCGAAAGCGAAGACTTATAGTTATAATGGAAGTATACCGGCCCCTACGGTTGAAGAGGACGCCGACTATAAAGACGGTATCAATGTGCAGATAGCAATTACCACGTCCGATGGAAGGGAAATATGGAGTACGACAACGAGTACCTTTCCGGTTCCTGTAAACTTTACCGGAATTTCGGCAGAAAGCGGAACGATTACATTTTCCTATACAGTAACGACAGAACCGACTACGATTACAAATCCTGATACGGGAGAAACTACAACAGTGCCCGGAACAAGTCAGGAAAAATCATTTACGAGACCGATAAACTTTGTAGTGGAGGAGTAGGCTGAAAGAGCAGTGACAGGACGTATGCAGGGGAAAATCGTAAAAGGAATCGCCGGATTTTATTATGTCTTTGTAAAGGGAGACCATTCGGCGGACGGAAATATTTATGAATGCAAGGCAAAAGGAGTATTCCGAAAGGACAATATCAAACCGCTTGTGGGCGATGAAGTGGAAATAGCTGTTATAGATGAAGAGAATAAAACAGGAAATATAGAGAATATTCTGCCGCGGAGGAATGCTTTTATCCGGCCTGCCGTTGCCAATATCGACCAGGCCCTTGTTATTTTTGCAATGACCAGACCAGAGCCGAATCTGAATCTGCTGGATCGTTTTCTTCTTATGATGAGACAGCAGGACAAAAAATGCATTATCTGCTTTAACAAAGTGGACCTGGTTTCTGAGAAAGAAAAGAAACAGCTTTTTTCCATTTATGAAAAGAGCGGCTGTCCGGTTCTGTTTGTCAGTGCAAAAAATAAACAGGGCATGGAGGAACTGGGGCTTTTACTGAAAGGAAAGACCACTACGGTGGCGGGGCCGAGCGGTGTGGGAAAATCCTCTATTATCAATGGGATGCAGTCGGAAATCATTATGGAGACAGGCACTGTCAGTGAAAAGATTGCACGCGGCCGGCATACGACAAGGCACTGCGAACTGATTGCCGTCGATGAGGATACGTTTATTATGGATACGCCGGGATTCAGTTCCCTTGGAATGTTTGAGATTGAGAAAGAAGATCTGAAGTATTATTACCCTGAATTTGAAGAGTATGAAGGGAAGTGCCGGTTTAAGGGATGCGATCATATGGATGAGCCGGACTGTGCGGTGAAAAGCGCTGTGCAGGAAAATAAAATTGACGGAAGACGGTATGAAAATTATAGATTATTGTATGAAGAATTAAAGGGGAGAAAGAAATATTAGAAGCGCGCTACGAAGGATAGAAACGGAAAACGGATGATTTCGGCTCCCGCTGCATAAAAAGGGCGGAAAATATGGATGATTTCGGCATGCAACGGAAAGTAGCATAAAAATGTTTCATTGTATATAATGGTTGGTAGTGCTGCCGCACTTATCATATTATGATTGGATCAGTCATAAAAAAGAAAGGTGGCAGTACTATGAATAAACAGACGGTCATATCAGCAAAACATTTAAAAAAGTCCTTTGGTGTAAAAGACAATGTTCAGACGATTTATTCGGATTTGAACATTGATATTTATAAGGGGGACTTTACGGTTATTATGGGATCATCGGGAGCAGGGAAGTCTACTTTAATGTATTCCTTGTCGGGAATGGATAAACCGGATGGCGGACAGATTGACTTTGACGGAACGGATATTACGAAACTAAACAGCGACAGGCTGGCAGTTTTCAGGCGGAAGCAGTGCGGATTCGTATTTCAGCAGATCTATCTGATCGATAAGATGAGCCTTATGGATAATGTCATTACGGCAGGAGTTCTTACAAGCAAAAATAAAGAGGAGATTAAAGATCGTGCAAAACGGCTTTTTTCTTTAGTAAATATTCCGGAGAATACATGGAAAAAAACATCTTCCCAGATTTCCGGCGGTGAAGCGCAAAGGGCAGGTATTGTGAGAGCGGTCATCAACCAACCGAACGTACTTTTTGCGGACGAGCCAACGGGCGCATTAAATTCAGCCAACGGAACGGCGGTTTTGGATGTTTTCAGCTCGCTTCACGAGAAAGGGCAGAGCATTGTCATGGTTACCCATGATAAAAAATCAGCTTTAAGGGGCAGCCGTATTCTTTATATTAAAGACGGAAAAATCTTTGGCGAGTGTAATTTAGGAAAATTTGAACCGGATAACGCCGAAAGAACCGAAACTTTTGAAAAATTCATTGCGGAAATGGGGTGGTAAGCATGAATAAAACGAAAGCTTTGGTTCTGCATAATCTGAAGAAAACAAAAGGCCAGTATCTGTCTTTTGCCCTTATTATCTGTTTAACGGCATTTATTATGAATATTGCGATCGTGCTTGCCTTTCAGACATTCGATGCCTACGACAGCCTTTTTTCCGAACTTGACACGGCTGACATCAATTTTTTAATTCCACAGTTTCAGGATGATAGTGAAATCATTGCCGGGATTGAAAAAATCGACGGGATAACGAGAGCTGAAAAACATGGCGGTGTATTTGTTTCGACAACGGTTCGCGAATTTGCGGATTCTGATTTTGACATGAATATTGTTTTTTATAATCTCGATGAAGCAAGAACATTGAATCAGCTTGAAATTTCGGAATATTTAAAAGAGGATGAAAATACGGTTTACATACCGATGTATATGAAGGAACTGGGAGGGTTTACCGAAGGGGGAAGCATTACCTATTCCATTGGAGATGCGGACTATACATATGAAATTGGCGGGATTGTAACGGAAATGCAATATGGCAATTATGGCACCGGACTGATCGGAGGGTATTTTCCAGCAGCAGTATATGAGAATTTTGCGGATGAACAAAGGGAACGCAGCATTACAGAGTATTCGGTCAGAATTGACGGCAGCGCTGATTTACTTCAAATCAAAAAGGACATAACCAAATACTTAAGCGATAAAAAAATTACCGTATTAAATATGAATGACAAAGTTTCGGCCAAGCAGACCAGAACGATGGTCTGTACCCTGCTTATCATTATATTTCTGGCTCTGGCGGCAATCATATTGGCAGTCAGTATTTTCCTGAGCAGTTTTCGGATACGCAGTGCGATTGTGGATGAGCTGGCACAGATGGGAGTTTTGAAAGCAGTTGGGTATACAAGTAAGATGATTATTTGTTCAGCCGTTTGGCCTTACGTGTTGACAGGTCTCGTTTCCACGGCGCTTGGCGCGGCTTTATCTTATACCGTATTGCCTGATGCAGCTGCAATTCTGGCAATTCAATCAGGATTTCTGTATACTCCTGCCTTTGATATTACTGCACTGCTGATCGTGGTAACAGTGCCTGTAGCGGTTATATTTTTGTTTGCTTATATTTCTGCAATGAAAATACACAAGCTGGAGCCGATAGACGCCATAAGGGGAATCAGCGGAAAAGGGAAAACAGGGCAGAACATATTGTTGTCTGTTTTGTCAATTGGTATCATGGTGCTGTTGTCCTTTGCAGGAACGCTTCTTTTTAATGTAAGTGTGAAACCTGACAATTTTTTAAATACACTTTCAGAAGAGTCTCCTTCTGTTATTTTTTCAGTACAAAAGGATAAAATGTCAGAGCTGAAAAATCTTCTTTGGGGCGACAGCCGTACAAAACTGGTTTTAGAATACGCTGAAGTATCCGTAAGTTATGCGGATGGAAGCCTCACTGCCTTTGTGTGTGAAGATTTTGGAAAGGTAACAAATGACATATGTTATGAAGGGCGCAGTCCGAAAAAGGAAAATGAAATTGCAGTGGGGAATGCGCTTGCGGACAGCTATCCGATCGGCAGCAGGATAGAAATAACTTCCTCTGACAAATCCGAACATTATATAGTGACCGGCTATATTCAAAGCGTAAATAATGGCGGAAGAGTATGCCAGCTGACAAAGGAAGGCTATGAGAAAATCGGCGGAAAAACGAGTACAGTCAATGTTTATCTGCATGATACAAGTACCGGGGAGTTTATAGCGGAGTATGAAGATAATCACAGTGAACTGGTCGCATCTTCCGTAAATTATGAACAGTTAAGTGAAAATGGACGGAAAATGTATGCGGGCATTGTTTCAGCGGTGACGGCAGTGTTGTTTATGATCTCTGTTCTGATGGTGCTGCTTGTACTGTATGTTATCATCCATTCCATGATAAGCAGACGCAGGCAGGAATTTGGTATCTATAAAGCAATCGGGTATACAAGCAGACAACTGACTATGATGACAGTAAGCCGATTTATACCTGTCGTGGCCGGCTCCGCCTTTTGTTCGGCGATTGCGGGAATATGGTATCTTCCGATAATCAATCATGCCATTTTCAGCCGGATTGGAGCAATTAAAAATCAGTTTGAAGTATCAATTTGGGTATTGCTTGCATTTGCCGTTATTTTTACTGTTACAGCGTTTTTGATCAGCGTGCTTCTGGCAGCGCCCATCAAAAAAATTACTGTATATTCCCTTTTAAAAGATTAGCGCTTTGTTACAATGACAGGGCAGGAATAAGCGAAAAGGAGCATTTTATTTTATGAAAACAAGACAGATATTTGCACTGCTTTTGGCGACTTGCATATTGCTGTATGGATGCGGCACTGCTCATGAAAAGGCGGACGTTTCCCAAGTTGAAATGCAGATGGACAACAGCGTGGAGGAATCTGTAGAGGAAAACAACCGAAATGGAAAAGAAACAGAGCAGACAGAGACAGCGAAGGAACCAGCGGAAGTGTTGAAGCAAAATCTGCTGACAGCGGCAGGAGCGCAGGAAAGCGATATATTATTGTTGGACTGTGATGATTACGACGGTGACGGTAAGTATGAAGCGTTTATGATTTGCGGGAGCGCTTATGATGAGTATGGGACGGAAAAATATAAAGGCAGGCTTTTTTTTGCGGGAGCGGATGGGAGTGCGTTTGAGCTGGAAGACGATCACGGTGGATATTACCGCATGATAGACGGGAAAATGAAGTTTGGGTCAGGCAGAAAATATCTGTTTTTCTATTTGGATTACAACTTGACGGCAAATATCAGCGTAATATGGACGGTGGAAGACGGAAAGCCGGTGGAGATCAGCGAGTCTTTGCAGCACGGACAGGTGGTATACCACGGTGGAGACGATTTTGAAATATGGATAGATACATATGATCATTATTGTATGAAAGATCATTATGGTAAAGATGATCACATGTGGACGGGACATACATGGAAACCTTATTTTTATCATTACAATTACAGCAATGATCAGTTGGAAGCGTATACGGGAGAGGAGATTTCCAGGGAAACTTTTAAGGAACTTAGCGGAACAAATATCATAGAGGAGATTGAGGCCAAAGGGTATACAGTCGGGGAGATCATCCGCTGGGAAAATGATATTGTGACGATTAACTATCATTATGTGAGGTTTTGGGGCGAGGATGACTCGGAAGAAGAATATACTTATGAGCATGTGATTTGGGATAATCGTGTAAAAGATTTTTGGCAAAAAAAGACCGGAGAACACATTGATTCGTGGGAGGATGCGGGAGTGGAGGAAGTTACAGCATACCTTACATTGCACAGCCTTACAAATGAGGGAGAGTTCCAACACATAAAAGAAATTTGTGCTGCATGTGGGGAAGAAACTTGTAAAGCGCAGGGAGTTTGAGCATTTTATAAGCAGCACTTTGGAAATATAGACACTGAAAATCCTATTTTTTTACGGAGTTTATATATAGTACTTTTTGCAATTATATAATATACTTATTATAAGCGTAATGTAATTTTGTGTGACCGTAAAAATGAGAATTATTATAATTTTTGGTGTATGAGTGTGGGAGGACAGAAACTATGCAGAAGATAAAGATTTTGTGTATTATAATATTATCAGTATTGCTTACAGGATGTACAGCAGAAGTAGAAAATAAAGATTTAACTATAACACTAAATAACGAAGAGGTTTCTGGAATATTTACGGGTACACTTGTGAATAAAAAAGCAAGTGGTGAAGGTGAATTTAGAGTGTCCATTGATGAAGGCGAATGGGTATATACAGGTACATTTGAAGCGGGGAAAATTGTAAATGGGAGAATTGAAGATTACCCATGCACTATATTATTTGATGCCAATGAATACTTAGGTACATATACAGGTGAGATACTTGATGGATTCATTGAGGGCAATGGCGTATTTGTAGTTTCTTTAGAGGAGGACGTGGTATTTTCATATGATGGTAAGTGGATGAAGGGTGGTTTGCCAGCTTATGAGGGTTATTTTGAAAATTATCCATGTATATTTAGTTATCAAGATTTAGATATTATGGGATATTATACTGGCGATATTCTAAATAATAAATTTAATGGGCAAGGTGAATTTAGAAGTGATAGCGATATTAATTTTAACTATCTGGGTAGTTGGAAAGATAATGTTCCGTCAGGGATAGGCATTTTAGATACTGATCAGTATCAATATACAGAAGGAATAATAGGCACATACGAAGGAGATGTTTTAGAGGGGATTCCGAATGGAAACGGTGTTTTTACATATCAAAATTCTGATAATGTAGGATTTACATATACAGGCGAATGGAAAAACGGTCTTTTTAATGGAAAGGGATTTTTTGATTCTTATAATGAAAATGTATTGGCAGATTACAGGGGTACATTTACAAATGGCAAATATACTCCAACTAGGTCAGAGTTTATTATGCATTTAAGTTCATTTGAAATGTGTCCGTATGAAGTAAGTGATATATCTGTAGAATTTATTGATATGCATGAAGACTTCTTTCCGGCAGAAGATTTAAGTATAATAGAAGAATATGTTGATGAAGATATTAAATATAATATGATTACAAAATTTCCTCACAAATATGGAGATAAATTTATACGACTTGAAGGATATACAGTAAATACTATCAGAGAATTAGAGTTTCCAGCACTTGACGATAATTTAACACTTATTATTGCATACACTGGCTTTGTAAAAGACAATGTTTATATTTATTATATTGGTTCTTTGGAAGATATTTATCGTGATGATAAAATAACTATTTATGGATTGCCGATTGATGCGGGGGGTTATGTTAATGCTATCGGAGGCAAGACTAATTGTATTGTTCTTTATGGAAGTTATATACAGAAAGAAAATCATTAATAATGAAATAACTATTTATTGCCCAATAAAAATCACTCCGATTTTCAACTTTACGCTATTAGTCGATAAACTGTAAGCCAAAACACATAAAATTGAAATTTATTCAAAAATTATAAGCATACTAAAGGATTCTAGGTAATTGTGAAACAAGTAGGCAATCTTGATTCCAACAAGACAAAAATCAGGCATAACCGGATTTTCAGGAGGTGCATGTAAAAAACCGGATTTTAGGGCACGAAAATAAAACAGATACGAGTATCTGACAGTAAAGGGATATGAACCACGGATACTTATGCGATCAGAGGTTTCAAGCTGCGGATATATTGATGTTTATGGATTTTATCCGCGACCATTATGGTAATTAGCTGGGCAATTCCGGCAAGAAGCAAATCCGCGTGGAGTGTTTTCTCATTCTGTGTTTTACGCCCGGCAACACAAAAGCTGTCCTTAAAGTGGTTAATGGATTTTTCTACATTTCCCCGAGTTTTATATGTGGAGTCCCATTCCAGTGTGCCGCGGATAGTCCCCGGATAAGCACGGAGGTTTTGTTCCGGATAGATGTAAATCATTCTTCCGCAGGAAGATGCTGTACAGGGGTTGTCACAATGGCATACGCGTTTGGTTTTCTTTGTAACGCAGTCCCGTTCCCATTTCATTTTGGGACAGACAAATTTCATGGTTGGAAGCCCACAGCGTAAATGGGATTTGCTTCCCTCGCGCTTCATGGGGAGTGAAGCATCATGGGGGCAGCAAGGGACGCCATTGTCATTGACGGTGTAATCGATGCCTTTGATTTTCAGCTTGTTTTTCAGGGGAATATATGCTTTTTCAAAGGGCGCTTCCTGCAGCAGGTATTTGTAAATCCCGATGGAATCGAAAGCAGCATCTCCCAGAAACGTTTGGGGATTGATAAGCGGATTTCTTTTCCACGATGATTTCAGGATGGGATTTGAAAAAAGCTTTGTTGTAAAAGGAAATATATCTGGCGATGCCCAGCCCGTTTGTAATAATGCCGAATTTAAAGGCATAGCAGAAAAGCCCGTTAATGTACATCTGCTGAATCGCAGAATTAGCGGCAGCATGAGGCGGCATGGAGCCATAGGCGGCTTTATAAGGCTCAAAGGAATCATCCAGCCTGTTCGCCTTTTTAAAAGATTTAAGCTGTTTGATGATACGGTTGGCGTATTTGGGATTATTTTCTGTCACATATGATTCGATACCGGAGGTATCAAAGAGAAGCATAGATGCTTTTTCCTTATCAATCCGTTGGCATATCGGTTCGGTCAGGTCAACCAGCCTGTCAAACATCGTTTCATCAAGCAGGGAAAGGAGTTCGTATTTATCGTTATCAAATATATTTTGGCAATCGGTAAAAATATCTGCCAAAGAAAGCTGTTTGTATGGTATCATGTAGGTACAACTCCTTTCTGGTGGATGGTTGATTGTTACTCGACATCTCAATTTTACCACAAACCAGTGAGGAGTTGTTTTATTTTGTAACAAAAAGAATCCCGTATTTATGCGGGTTCTGGCGTTTCGCAAACGCCTAAATAAAGGATTCCTTTGAAAGGAGGCAGGAAACTTCTTCCGGAGATGAAAAAAAGAAGATGCAGGCAGAAAAAAAGCGGGAAGAGATCAGGCAGCTTTATCATCAGTACAGGCAGGGGTTCTATAATGGAGTGGATGGAATTTCGGGAAGATAAAAGGAAGTTGTTGCAGTGCCTGATCGACAGCATTGATGTGTCTACAGGAAAGCAATTGAAATAAAATGGAAGTTCCAGAATAGGCTGGAAATTTAGCAGTAAACAGAAAAACAGTAAAAGGATTTTATACGAAAATGAATATAGAATGATTGAATAACCTGTAGGATATGATACCTGTCTTTCGGAGTTGAATTAAAAAAATAGTGCTAAGCCATAGTTTAGAAC
>CANSUS010000042.1 GCA_947650155.1 uncultured Lachnospiraceae bacterium | reverse complement strand
CAGTAAAATCAATGGATTTCAGCACTTTCTGGTAACCTAAAGCGGACACTAATTAGGTCCGCATAGATTCCTACTGATATTTCCTCATCGAATGAAAACTGCATGGAATTTTCATCACCTTCAAAAGAATATACCTGTACGGTCTGTTTGGATGGGTTTACAATCCAGTATTCTCTTACACCTGCAGTTTTGTATTTAAAGAGTTTTACGAAATAGTCCATACGCTGTGAGCTTGGTGATACAATTTCAATGATCCAGTCCGGGGCGCCGTTGCATCCGCGGTCGTCAAGTTTATTTTTATCACATATGACGGAAATATCCGGTTCTACATAATTTTTATCATCTTCATTAAGAAATACGGCATATGGTGCTATATACACTTTACAGTTTCCATTGTTTTGATCTATATAGTCTGCAATTTTTCGGGACAATGAGAAGATGATGTCCTGATGTTGTGCGCTCGGTGGTGCCATATCATAAATAACGCCGTCGATCAGCTCGGCGCGTTGACCGTCGGGCAGGGCGTATATGTCTTTAATTGTATAGTTTTTTTCCTTTAATTGTGGCATGTGCATCCTCCTTGTTTTGTATTATAAATGGAAAAATTATATGTATACTTTCAACTTGCTCCACTGACATAGAAGTACTATTTACAACATTTTTTACATGGAATATAACCTTGAGATAGAGCATTATCAAGAGCAATTTCTTTTGAGTTATGCATCCCGTTACAGTATTTTACAGAATGATATTTTTTACTCTTATCAGAAATCCAAACAATTTCCTTACGGAAAATATTAATATTAAGTATTTGACCGAGATATGTAATATCCTTGGGGAACTCATTACAGTGACGATTTAGTTCTTGTTCCAATATAGAATCTAAGCGCATACTAGGGCTTTGATAACGAAACAATCGAAGGAGAAATAGTAGTATGCTAAATCCATTAATGTCCTTACTGATATTTGTATCAAAAATTTCGTCGACACGTAGGCGCTTGCTGCTATTAAAGTTATATATACGACCTCCATGAGCAGCAGTATTTCGATAGTCAATGCAGATAAATAATGTATCCATCATAAGTTTGCAAAGAACTTCTGAAGATAGACCTAATTTTTCTCCGTCATAAAGGTGTTCAACCATTTTTTGCTGTTCTGACTGTTTAAATAGATCTATGTAGTTTACGATTGTACTAAAATATATACTTTTAAAAAGAATCCAAGGAGGAACAGTTTCATATTTTTCCATGTAGTGATGAATTGGTTCCTTGTCGGTTTCTAATGAATTTTTCATGGTGTCAAGGATACCAGCCAGTGTAAAACGATATTTACGTTTTCGTTTATTTTGATAGTTACGATACTGTAAATAATTATCCTGATGTATTCCAAAAGATTTGGCTATAACATCCGCTGCAACGGCCTTGATGTGTTCTTCTAAATCTTGCATGGCAGCCATAACAGCATTACGTAAATTTTTATCCAATATATACAATGAATAAATTTGTTCAAATGTGACTCCAGAACGATATAATATTTTTTGGCCGTTCCGTATTGTATAAGGTTCTCTATAGCTTCTAATTAAGCTGGAATATCCAAAGAAATTTAAACTTGACTTGACGAGTTCTTCATTGGTGATAATTAAGTTTTGAGATCTAAGCTTATTAATTTGTTCCTCAATTGTTGTATAGTGTAATTTTTCTTCCATAGTATTTTCTCCGTAATAGCAAAAAGAGCCTTGGAATACTATTCCAAGACTCTCAGCGACCGCCCAGCAGTCATTCACTAATTAAGTGATATTATAGCATATGCAAAAATCTTGTCAAGTATACAAAAGTACAAAAATTTTAATTATATTTTTATATATTATATTATTAATGTTTCTTTTATGAAAAATCAATATGCATATCTTAATATGCAGCTTCTTCGTTTTCACAGGGGACATGGATGATAAATTCTGTTCCCATACCGATCTGGCTTTTCACTGTGATTTCACCGCCGTGAAGCGCTGCAATCTGGCGTGCTATGGCAAGGCCCAGGCCGCTGCCTTCCGGCTTTTCTTTTGTATTTGTCCCTCTGTAATACCGTTCAAACAGTTTTTCCTGCTCCGATTCATCGAGTCCCCTTCCATTATCCCGAACATGGAGCAGAATACCGCCGCTTTTGTCTGCATCTAGCAGGACGCTGACCTTTGTATCCGCAGTATTGTGCAGAAGGGCATTTGTAATAAGGTTCGTTACAGCACGACGGAGCAGTTCCGGATCAATATCGGCGCTCTGCTCCGGAATCATGCTTTCAAATATAATATCGCGGCCCTCAAAAGCGGGATCGTTGATCATATCTATGATCCATTCTTTTACACAGCGTGTAATACGGACTTTTTTCGGATGAAAGGGCATGGAACCGGAATCAAGCTGATAAGTCAGTTTTAAATCATTGATCAGGTGTTCAGTATGGTTGATATTCTTCAGGATGATAGAGCCATATTCCTGCACGGTCTGTTTCTCCTTATCAGAACTGTCGGACAGCAGTTCTGCATAGCCCTTGATCGGGGACAGGGGTGTTTTCAGGTCATGGGTAATATTGGCAATCCATTCCCGGCGCATTGTTTCTGTTTCGTTACTTATTTGGTCAGCGCGGCGTATATCTCTGTCCATTTTGTTCAGGGCGCTGTAGATTTCGCCAAACATCCCGTTTTCCTGCAATGGCCGGTAGGCGCGGAGGGAAATGTTTTTGATGTTCTTTGTAATGCCTGATAATTTCCGTGAGAGCCAGAAACCGTAAACAAGCACGATAATCATAAGGGCGCTCAAAGCGGCAAGAATGATTCTCCTGGCCACCGGGGAAAGCCTTGAAATCCTGCTGCCGTTGTAATGCAGCATATATTTCCCGATATCATAAGGAAATCCTATGCAATAGCTGCAAATTTCATCGGAATCCTCCAGACTGTTTACAAACACCGTATATCCGTTTTGATAATCGCTGGAGCTAAGAGCCAGCAGTTCGGAAGCAGAATATTTTTCAGGATAACCGGCAGGCTTTTGATAGGAGAAAATCTCCTGCCCGGATTCATCCAAAAACTGAATCCACAGACCATATTCGTCCAGCCAGTCCAGCCCGATCTGTTCTATAGAGAGTTCTCCGTTCTCATAGGTTGTCCAGGAAGAAAAATTGTTTGTAAAGGTCTGCGGCCAATGGGCGAGGCTCATTCCTTCCGGTTCCGGGATTGAGAACACATAATAGAACAGGCCGATTGCGGTGATAATGCCGGCCAATAGTATGATTGACAGGAGCAGGAACATGCGGAAGAAAGGATTGAAATTTTTTTTATTTTTCATAGGGATTTACCAGCTTATAGCCCAAGCCTTTCATTGTGATAAGGTACATGGGGGCAGTAGGATCATTTTCCATTTTCTCGCGCAGGTGCCGGATATGGACCATGACCGTATTATCGCAGCCGAAGCTGTCTTCGTTCCAGACCGCTTCATATAAGCGCTCACGGCTGATTACCCGCCCTTTATTTTCCGCTAAGTATTGCAGTATCTCAAACTCTCTGGCAGTCAGCTCCAGATCCCTGCCGTCTTTGAGCGCCCTGCAGCCATCCGTATCAATTGTCAGGGCTCCGATTTCTATTGTTTGGCTGCGGCAGGGGCTTTGCCTGTATTCCATGCGGCGCAATTGCGCTTTCACTCTGTAAGCGATTTCTTTGGGACTGAAAGGTTTGGTAACATAATCGTCACCGCCTACAGCCAGCCCCAAGATTTTATCTAATTCATCATTTTTGGAGGAAAGAAACAGGATGGGGCAATGGGAGAACTGCCGAATCTGTCTGCACACTTCATAGCCGTCAATATCCGGCAGCATAACATCTAAGATAATCATGTCCGGCTGCATTTCTTTGCAGGCATTTACAGCCTTTATCCCTGTATCGACTTTTATGACGGCAGGAAAACCTTCAATATTTAAAGCCTTTTCAAGTAAATCCAGAATATCCGGCTCATCGTCCACGGCCATAATTTTATATTCATTCATTACAAGTAATCTCCTTTAGTCTGTTTTCTTTACTTTTTACGCTTTATATGTTTATTATACTTTGCTATCCGAGTAATACAAGCAGAATGTGTAAAAAGAGTGCGGAGAAACAAAGTCGTATACGGATTTGGAAATATAGAAAATGCACTGGAAATTCTATATTGACAAAAGACTTTTATATAGCTACACTTATTCATACCTCTTGGCGGAAAAGAGTGTCCGCAAAAGCGGACAGATGGGAGCAATTATGGGAAAAGTGTATTTGAAAACCCGATATGACAATGGAATGAAAATGGAGATACCACACAGTTATAATATGGCCAATGCTATGTATGGTTTTAGAGAAATGGGAGCAGATATTATTCCGTATCATGCGCTTGGTGATATCTATGATGAGGTAAAACGGGAAGATATAGTTTTGGATTATATTGATCAATGTAATCAGATTTTTAATAAATTCGGAGTGTTTCCTCATATTCCGGATTATCCGGACGTGCTTGAACCGTTTCTTGGAAGGAAGATATGGGAAGATACAATTAACAGTATTTCAGGAGATGAGAAGAAATGGAGTGCCGGGTATTTTGTAAAACCTTTGAGAAATAAGGCATTTACCGGCAAAATTATAAGCAGCGTCGCTGATCTTATGGGATGTGGCAATCATAGTGAGAATTATGAAGTACTTGTAAGTGAACCGCTGGATGTATGTGCCGAATGGCGATGCTTTATTACTTACGATGAGATGATTGACGTTCGCCCATATGGCATGCTGACAGATAAAGAACGAAAAAGCTATTTATTCCAATATGATCCAGACGTACTGCAGGCAATGATGAGGGCTTTTATTACCTGGAAAGAAAGACCAAATGCATGCAGTATGGATATTTGCGTGACCAAAGAAGGGAGGACTTTACTGATTGAAATGAATGACGCTTACGCTCTTGCCAGTTATGGTCTGGCAAATATTTCTTATGCAAAGTTAATTTCTGCAAGATGGAGCCAGCTATTAGGAGTGAAGGACGAATATCATTTTTGAGACAGAAAATACGACACATACCGGAAAGTTTAGCTGTTACAAAAGTGAAGGCTATGAAAGAAAACGATTGACAAAAAAATATTTCGGATGTAGAATTAAAATAATTCGGGAAACGAAGTATTGTAAAAGGACAGGTTAACAGAAGCAGGACTGCTATGCGCAGACTTGGTAAAACGAGTCAAAAGCCGTGCAAAAATAGGAAAAATCATGAAATTAAAGGAACAGAAAATATCTCAGGAAACATTTCAAGTTATTATAGATTATATAGAAGAAATAAAGGAGTTATTGTCTTCAGATGTATGGGAGAATATATTTCTTAACTGTTCAAAAAATGAAGTTTTTATATTTTGGCTGCTTTATCAAAAGAATGAAGTCAATATGACGGAAATTGCCGAATATATTCATGTACCTCTTAATACGGCGACGGGAATCATAAATCGAATGGAAAAGAATGAACTCATAGTGAGATCTCACTCCAAAGAGGACAAAAGAGTGGTACTGATCGGATTCAGTGAAAAGGGCATGGCACAGTTTCAGAAGCTGGTCGATCAAATGATGTATTATGGCATGAAAGTTCTGAGTTCTTTTACAAAAGAAGAAACGGATCTTTTTTATAAAATGACAACTAAAGTTGTAGAAGTATTGCGAAAAGAGAAAAAGAAAGAAGAAATGCCCAAAAGAGTACGAAAAATAGTAATTGAATAATCATAGCAGGCAGCAAAGCGCTGCCTTCTAAAAAAATAAATACTTCGATAAAGGAAGTATTCGAGAAAGGAAGTTTTTGCATGGAGAGCAGGATTTATATTTTTACAGGAAAAGGCGGCGTGGGAAAGAGCAGCGTTGCGGCAGCGCATGCTGTCAGAAGTGCGAAAGAAGGGAAGAAGACATTGCTTGTCAGTACGGATATGGCGCATAATCTGGGGGATATATTTGAACGAAGATTGGGAAAAGAATTGGAAAATGTGCTGGCTGATTTGGATATTTATGAAATTGACCCGGAATATGTTATGGAAAATGACTTTTCCGACGTTATGAAGTACCTGGGAAATTTACTTTCAGAAGGCGATAAGTTTGACTTACAGGATATGGGAATGATGCCGGGAATGGAGGAATTATTTTCATTAATGAAAATTGCTGACATTTATAACAGTAAAAAGTATGAGAGAATTATTGTAGATTGTGCACCCACGGGAGAAACGCTTGCACTGCTGAAATTTCCAGAGTTACTTTCTTGGTATATGGAAAAGCTTTTTCCGATTGGCAAAGTAGGAGTAAGAATGCTGGCGCCAATTTCAAAGTTGGTATTTAAAGTTGAGATGCCGAATAAAAACGCCATGAATGATATGGAAAAGATGTATTTGAAATTGGAGGAACTGCAGGAACTATTAAAAAACCGGGATGTTACAAGCATTAGGATTGTAACGACTCCTGAAAAAATGGTTGTGGAGGAAACGAAACGCAATTATATGTATATGAATCTTTATAATTTCAATGTGGATGGGCTTTATATCAACCGGATTCTTCCAGAAGATATGGACAATGATTTTTTTAATCAGTGGATTGCCATTCAGAAGGAATATATAACTGATCTGAAAGAATGTTTTTTGGCAATTCCCATTTATGAGATACCCTGGTACGATGAAGAACTTAAGGGAGAAGCGAACATCAGAAGAATTGTTGAAGACGTATTGTCGGGTGATGAAGTTTTTGCAAAGAAAATCATTACAGAAAGAGAAAATTATGTACAGACTGAAACGGGATATCAATTAGACGTATTTTTACCCTGTGCAGATAAATCAAGTATAGACTTGTACCAGGCAGCTACAGACATTGTTATTAAGACGGGGAATTTTAAACGGAACATTCCGCTTCCCAATATACTTCGGAATTACAGGGTTACAGGAGCAAAATTTGATGGAGGAAAACTGAGTATTCTATTTGAGAAAGGATGTGACCATGATGAATCAGGAAATGCTTCATAGAATAAAAACAGCGGGAGAATATCAGAGGAAAGCTATTCGTGCCTTGTTTCCAAAGGAAATGGGCGAGCATTTGGACGTAATTGAGAAAGAGATGAAAATGATGGTTATGGAAACAGCACAAGAACTTCTGAAAAACTGCAATAAAGGTAATACCGATCAGAATGGGCAAAACCGTGAACAGACATCAAAAGTAAAAAAAGTCGATATTGTATAAAGGAATGGAAAAGGAAGATTTAGGCGGAAATGAAAGGAAGAGACAAGATGAGAGTAATTATTTATACAGGAAAAGGCGGCGTGGGAAAGACCAGTATGGCGGCGGCAACGGCATGTAAAATAGCAAAGGATGGAAAAAAGGTACTTTTGATGAGTACGGATCAGGCACACAGTCTGGGAGATTCTTTTGACACTAAAATAGATAAGGAGCCGACGTATCTTGCAGATCATCTGTATGCAATGGAAGTTGATACTGTGTATGAGAGCGAAAAGAGCTGGGGAAACCTGAAAGATTATTTTAAGCAGCTTCTTACATGGAAAGGCGGGAATGGGATAGAGGTCGAGGAGCTATTGGTATTTCCGGGTTTAGAAGAATTGTTTTCCATGTTTAAAATTCTGGAAATGTATGAAAGCGGGGAATATGATACGATCATTGTAGACTGCGCGCCTACCGGTGAAACGTTAGCCTTGTTAAAATATCCCGAAAGATTGTCCGGTATGATAAAAAGGATATTACCAGTAAAAAGAGCAGCAGTAAAATCTGTAGGAGCAGTGGTTGAAAATGTTATGAAAATGCCGATGCCCAAAGATAATGTGTTTGACGATATTGAATATTTAATGGATAAAATGCAGCGTCTGCAGGATTTAATGCTGAATAAGGATATTGTGAGTCTGCGTGTAGTAACTACACCGGAAAAGATTGTTATCAATGAAGCAAAACGAAATTTTACATGCCTGTATTTGTATCATTATAATGTAGACGCTGTTATTGTAAATCATATTTATTCGGCAAGGGCAATGGAGGGGTATTTTCACAAATGGATAAAATTACAGGAGGATGCTTTGCAGGAAATCAGGAAAAGCTTTAGTGAAGTACCGTGTTTTTATGTGGAACTGCAGCAGCAGGAACTGCGTACGCTGGATGTATTGAGAAAAGCCGGGGAGGGTATTTTTAATGGAAAGAACCCGGATGATGTTTTATTTAAAAAAGAGATATATAGTATCAATAAAGAAGAAAAGTATCTGAAGATTTATCTGCCGTTTGCAGAAAAAGAAGAATTGAGATTGGAACAGGATAGAAATGAGCTGGTGGTCGGCGTGAAAAATGAAAGTCGAAAATTTCCAATTCCGGTTGAATTTACAGAAAAAGAGATTGCAGGAGCTAAATTTGAAGATGGATATTTGTATATTAAATTTTAGAGAATATCATGAAGCAGGAATGGAGCAAAGCCATCAGTATTTTTTTGCTCTTGCAATAAAATACAATTCGGTAATATCCTCCATTTGACATTCCACATATCCGGTAATAGAAAAACCGCAATCGATTAGTCCGCCTAAATAGGTTTCCATTGTATGCCCATATTCAATCCAGTCTGAATCGTCATAATCTTTGGAGTAATAGGGCATTTTATGTACAGCTTTGTAATATCCGCCATTTTCATCAGGAATATAATCGCAGACGTAATTCATTGGATTTGGAGCCGTCATAATAAAGCTGCCGCCTTTGATCAATACACGATAACATTCTCTGAAGACAACAAGGGGATTTGGAATATATATTAATGAAGGTGGATTGATAATATAATCAAAACAGCAGTCATGGAACATGGATAAGTCACACATGTTGCCTTTTATTATTTCGATTTGCAAATTTTCATTTTTGGCAATTTCTCTGTCTTTATCCAGCATTTTGTTTGAAATATCAAGTACGGTTACTTTTGCTCCTGCACTTGCAAGCAGCGGTGCCTGTAAACCGCCTGCACCCGCCAGGCAGAGTACCTTCTTCCCATTGACATCTTTTATCCATTCTTCCGGTATGTCCCTGCCAAAGAACTGTAGTTTCAAGTTTCCGGTTCTTGCAGCCTGCAGCTGTTCTTTAGAGGCGCATGCCGCCCAATCCACGTTTTTTGTGACGAGATTGTCTATATTTTCTTCTACTTGCTTATATATATTTTTCATATGACTTTTAATCTCCTGAAAGAGGAACTGTACAAAATTGTTTGATTGTATTATTATATCATTTACTTATCATATTTTCTAATATTTAAAAATTTTTTTTAACTTTTTAGGAACAGGGGATTGACAGAGAGCGGAGAAATTCATTACGATAAGGAGCAGATAAGGTTGAAAGAAAAACGCTTTCAACTATTGATTTTGAGTCCGCTGAAGCGGACATGGGGTATAAAAATGAAAGCATTTATAAAAAAGGATATAGGAATTGTATTTTGTATTATTTTTTATTCAATATTCATAGTTGTTACAAATGTTTCAAGGTCATATTTTGATGGAGCGTATTGGTATGTTTCTCTATCTGCCATTTGAAATAATAACTTATTACATAATAGGTGCATTTCAGCAAGAACACCGATAAAACCTTTAAGGACAGGCTATTTGGTGATAATGATGTGCTTGCTGCCGCTGTCGCCGTTTTATACTTCGCTATCGCTCTAAAAGAACAAGCTGCTCACAGACTTATAAACAAAAGGAATATACAGACATAACAAAGTAAGACGTTCCCATAATCCTTCATACTTCAAAATGGTATTTTGGAATTGCTCCTTATCTCCCATAACAAAACAGACAAAGAAAATAAGCGATAAAACAAATGAACTTATACTGATAATGCCCTCAACCGTGTCATTTTGATTAAATGATATAATTCCATTTAACAGTGGAAAAAACAGTAGAGCCATAAAACCGATTGCAGCACCTATGCCATGTATCTTTGAGGCTGCGGTAACGATATCTTTGCTCTCGTTTACGCTAAAAAATCCAGAAATAAGCCCTGCACCAACAGCAAATAATCCAATTGAAAAAAGCATGAAAATCGCCAGAACAGGAAACTTTGCTCTGAATGACAAAAAATATGCACCTGCTGTATATGCCAGGAAACCTCCAAGCCAGATAAGCCATAAATTATAAACAAATCGGACTGGACTTTGCGGACTGCCTAAAGCACTCATCACCATTATCTTGCCGTTATATCCAGAATAAAATTGTTCCAATATCCACGGAACAATAAACTCGCCTATGATTGTGAATAATAAAATCATATGAAAGAACCGATTGTCTGCTATGTTTCTCATTTCGTTATTCTCCTAATATTTCTTGATACTTCCTTGAAAGTTATGGGATTTTTCCAACAGTGGTCCTTTTGCACCCATTATAAAGGCAATATCTCTGCTATGCAAAAGTGATAGTTATATGAACTACTTTTTATATACAGTACTTCAAATACAACAGGATGTCAAGGAGGAAACTGTATATTATGAAAACTTGCCACAATGCTTTTAGACCTTTTATTCTACACTGAAAACTCTTGAAAGAAAGAGTTAACTTTTTATAGATGATTGAAAAGGATTATGATATGCTAAAATAAAAATGCAGTAATTGCACGGAAGAGGGAGAAAATTATGGGTAGAAGACGCGTATTGCCATTGGATGCTTTTATCTGTCTGCTTTTGTCTCTGATTATTTCGCTTGGGACAGGGAACATAGCAAATCGTGTGGCAGTGAAGCTTTACGAAAAAGAACTGTTGGAACATCAGGCCGTAGACGGAGAGATTGGCGGACGGGCGGATGAAACAGTATTTCGGGCGCAGAGTGTGGAAGACCTGCTCAGCCATGATACTTTTACAATCGTTTCACATGGTATTCAATACAGAAATGAAGCGGCAGGTTTTCACGGCAATTTTTATTATTACGGCGTGGAACTTCCCAGTGGAGAAAGGATAGCTGCCCGTGTTAATGACGACAGTGTCCAGTCGACGGGGGATTCTATTTTCAGCGGGGACACTATTCTGCCGCTTGGCAGAGTGGTTTGGGAGGATTTGACAGAGGATGAAACGTTTCTCAGTCAGATTGAACATGATGTGCCGCTTACAAGGAAAGACTTTTATGTGGATATGGTGGGAAATACCGCAGTGCTGGCGGAGGATTTAGCGATAGAAACGCCCAAATTGATAACGCAGGTTCTGACAGTGTTTGTCTGTTATCCTGTTTTCCACATGCTGGGTTCGAGACTTGGAATATTTCCGCCGTATTTCAAGAAGAAAAAATAAGATTTTTCAAATGATAGAATGGTAATGTATTTATTCTGATTACATATTATTGTTCTTGATAAAACAGCAAATTATAACATTTTTTTTGTTATTTTGCACAGATGATATTTCAGAGAATAAAATGAAATAGAGATATATTATGTGCAGGAGGCATAAAAATTGCGGAATAATAATTATAGATCACGTTGTTGCTGCTGCCGGGGCCCAGCCGGACCGGAAGGTCCAAAAGGAGAGCGCGGGCCACAGGGACCGAGGGGCGAAACAGGGCCGGCCGGGCCACAAGGACCGAGGGGCGAAACAGGGCCGGCCGGGCCACAGGGACCGAAAGGCGAAACAGGGCCGGCAGGCCCGGGAATAAAGCCGTCATATTTTAACGCTGTTATGCAAGGGGGATTCCAGGATATTGCTTCTGAAGGAAATGTAAAATTTCTGCTTGCATATCAGTCCGGTGATTTTTCATTTACACCGAATACGGCAGAAATTATTGTGAATACAGCAGGGGTATATCGGATAGATTATTCTGTGTTGGTTCGCCCTGCTGCCGGAATACTCAATATTGCTTACGCTGTGGCGGTTAATGGTCTGGAAAATCCACTATCCTTTTTTGGGACGTATTCTGATGAGATTGTCAGTACAGAACGTACGGAAGTGACCGGTATGTTTATTACTTCGATTCCGGCTGGAGCAACTGTCGTATTGCGTAATAAATCAGCTACCACTGATTATCTAGCAGGAACAGGAATTGATAATCAGGCTGTCAACCATGCATCAATATTATTACAAAGAATAGCTTAAGAAACAGATTACTTGTAATTAAAAATTCTTTCATTCGGATATATTGCATTATTCGTCACGTTTATACTCTAAAATATCTCCGGGCTGGCAGTCCAGAACGTTACAGATTGCTTCCAAGGTGGAGAAGCGGATCGCTTTTACTTTTCCTGTTTTTAAATTAGACAGGTTTACATTAGAAATACCGACTTTTTCAGCAAGTTCGTTGAGTGACATTTTTCTGTCTGCCATTACCCGGTCAAGTCTTAAAATGATGCTCATTGGAATCTCCATTCTTGTTTATCCTGCGAATTTGAACGTAAAAACAATATTTGCAGGGTAAATTAATTCGTTTTTTTACAGACTTAAATTTTACAGTGTTTCGTCTGATTCCTGCTGTAACTCACAGCCATAACGGAAGACAAGTGAAATGCAGTATAAAACAAGTCCGGCGGCAAATACGGTGCCTTTCGTGTCCGGGTCATTATAATCATGTGTGATAAAAACGTTGGAAAAGAATATAAAAATGGAATCTGCCAGGCCCAGGGCAATAAGCAGGAATGAAAGATTACGTATCAGTCTGCCATTTGCATGTGTAAAAGGCGTCTCCTCTGCTTTCAGGCTTTTAAGGAGCCTGAAAGTGATAATAATAATCCATATACTAACGACTAACAGGAAAAGCGATTTAAAGAACAGACAGATCTCTATTACAGATCCGATCAGGGAGGGTTTTATTGAGGGATCATGATCAGCATAAAATCCAGCAATAAATCCCGCGCAGAAGGCTCTGATCATATGATAGAGCGGTAGAATCAGATAAAGAATTAACATGCTAAAAGCAATACCGCTCATTTTTCTTATTTTTTCTTTTGATGTCTGCTCAGGCTTCATTGAGGCATCCTCCCGTATCATTTTGTGCATATTTTATTTTGAATACCTTATAATACCATACAATAGAAATAATGACCAGCGCAAGATTAAAAGCATTCCACCACCAGGCGTTTAGAACAAAACCGTTTTTTTCATAATAAAGCGTTTTTCCAAACAGAGTGAGTCTATCATATTCGATAAAACAAATCAGATTATGCAAAGCATGTTCTAACATGGTATAAAGAATATTTTTTGTCTTATAGTATACATAAGCAGCGACGACTCCGCCAATGAAAATGTTGAAAAAGCCCTGAATGTTGTAAAAATGAACGACGGAAAAGTAAATTCCGTTTGCAATGCAGATAACCGGCATTTTGTAGATACCGCGCGGCAATTCTATCCCCGCATACCGGAACATTAGTTCCTCGAAAATGGGCGCGCATATAACGGCGCTGATAATTCCGCCAAGATTAGCCGGAACAGAAGGGTTGGGTTCCACAACCATAAATGCAGAAAGAATCAGACCGCTGAAATGGTCGCATAGTTCCGCACAGCCCCATGTGAATATTAACAGCATAAGCGGAACCATGATATCGAAGTCTTTGATTCTTATTGAGTCTTTTAATCTTATTTTTTTATAGCGTTTTACAAAGAGGCAGGCAAAGGCGGCGGCAGTACCAATGGCTGCCGGATTTATAAGTATATCGAAAACATATTGGCTTATTTTTTCTTCAACAAGTGTGCCGCCGTTCAAAAATTTTAAGAACAATTCGGTAGAAAGCATGAAAATTATGAGAAGTAGAAGATAGATCAGCATTGGCGCTATGGAAAGCAATGGGGAGCTTATTTTTTGTTTGGTTAGTTTTTTCATTTTTCTTTTGATTCCTCCTTGGGATTTTACTGTTTGATTTTTGATTTGTTTGATAGGAGTATATCATGAAGGAAAATGAAAATCAATAATTATTTAATGATTATCGATAAAAATTTATTGAAATACGCGCACATAACTGGCAAAAATATTCTGCCTGATCCACTAGGAAGATGAATAGAAATCCGGAAATATAAAATACACCCGGCAGGAAATGCATTGCCGGGTGCGGATAAGGTCTGGCTAGTTTTTAACGGGAATTTTTTTATCTGTATATAAAATATGATTGATCAGCCAGCCGAGTAAAAATTCAAGCAGTTTCTGAAGATAATCTTCAGGATTGTTTTCAATTTCTTTCAGGTTAATCGTTTCCAGTTTATCTATAAAAGCTTCATGGGCACGCTTTTGTGCATCCAGTCCTTCATAATGAATGCTTTCCATGTATTCTTCTTCATCACTGAAATGCTCTTTGGTATAGGCCTTTAATTCGTCCAGTATCTGTATGATCTGATCATAGCCGGAGGAGGCGTCAAAAGATTTGATAAGCCGGTCCGCTCTGTCAACAATATCAAAGAGCGCTTCGTGCTCTTTGTCGATCAGGTCTATGCCGGTCAGATATTCTTCCGTAAATTCACAGGGATTTTCTTTCACCATCCATTCTTCAAGCGGAGGCAGCTTTCCGATCAGAATGTCGCTGCTTAGAATATGGCGGTAAAGCCATTTGGCAAGGAAACTGACCAGATCGGCAAGGACGCGCTGCTGGTTTTTCGCATCATCTATATTGGCAAAATCAAGGGCGAGTACTTTCTCGCGGAAAAAAGCATGCTGCGAACGCTGAAGTATCAGTTCCGGGTCACGAATCTGTACCATATAGGCTTCTTCGTGAGCAAAATGTTCTTCTGCATAATGATCCAGTTCGGCAATGATTTCTTTTAACTGCTGGTAATAGTCACTGTGATAATCTGTAGTAGCAAGGATATAGGCTTTGTTTAATAATTCAAACAGATATTTATGCTCCTCATCGATCTGTGCTATTCCTGTCAGGCAGTCGTCTGTAAATTCAAACATAATACATAATCCTCCATTCTTGCTCTGCCCGTAAAGCAGGGCAGGCGCACATTTACCCATTGGCCGGCAAAATGCCCTAACTGTGTCTATTATATCACAAGAAGTCAAATACTTCTATCTAAAAACAATGCCTTATGCAAGAATAGAATATATAACTTTGCTTGTACGCTGTCTCAAAATATGGTAAAATACTTTCAAATCGATGTTTTAAAACAGGCTTTAAAATAATTCATATGGAGGTAGAGGAAATGGGTTTCATGGAACAGTATAATTTTTGGTTAGAGGATTCTTACTTCGACCAGGATACGAAGAATGAACTTCTTGCAATCAGAGACAACGAAAGCGAAATCGAAGAACGGTTCTACAAAGAACTGGAATTTGGAACAGGCGGACTTCGTGGTATCATCGGGGCAGGAACCAACCGCATGAATGTATATACGGTTCGTAAGGCATCACAGGGACTGGCAAATTACATTATCAAGCAGGGCGGCGCTGATAAAGGGGTTGCCATTGCATATGATTCCAGAAATATGTCACCCGAATTTGCGGATGAGGCGGCTTTATGTATGGCAGCTAATGGAATTAAGGCGTATGTTTTCGAGTCCTTAAGGCCTACGCCGGAATTGTCGTTTGCGTTAAGAACTTTAGGATGTATTGCCGGAATCGTTGTAACAGCAAGCCATAATCCCCCTGAGTATAACGGATATAAAGTATATTGGGAAGACGGCGCTCAGATTACAGCCCCCAAAGATAAAGAGATTATTACAGAGGTACAGAATGTTACCGATTATCATACTGTAAAGAGTATGGACAAAGCAGAAGCGGAAAAAGCAGGATTATATAATGTGATCGGAAAAGAAATCGACGATGCTTACATGACGGAATTAAAGAAACAGATTATCCATCCTGAGATTATAAAGGAAGTGGCAGACGATATTAAGATTGTTTATACACCGCTTCATGGTACGGGAAATCTTCCGGTCAGACGTATTCTCTCTGAACTTGGATTTAAAAACGTGTATGTTGTTCCTGAACAGGAACTGCCAGATCCTAAATTTACTACATTGGAATATCCGAACCCGGAAGATCCAAAAGCATTTACGCTGGCGCTTAAACTTGCCAAAGAAAAGGATGCCGATATTGTGCTTGCAACTGATCCTGATGCGGATCGTCTCGGCGTATATGCCAAAGATGCAAAAACAGGTGAATATGTTTCCTTTACAGGTAATATGTCAGGCATGCTGATTGCAGAATATATTTTAAGAGAGAGAACGGCAACCGGTACAATGCCTAAGAATCCAGCGCTTGTTACGACAATTGTAACTACCAATATGACGCAGCCGATTACAAAAGATTACAATGTACGTCTGATTGAGGTTTTGACAGGCTTTAAGTTTATCGGTGAACAGATCAAATTATTTGAACAGACGGGAAGCAATCATTATGTATTTGGTCTGGAAGAGAGTTATGGCTGTCTTGCCGGTACTCATGCAAGAGATAAAGATGCAGTAGTAGCAGTTATGATGTTATGTGAAGTTGCGTCATGGTGTAAGAAAAACGGAATTACACTTTGGGATCAGATGCTTGCTGTTTATGAAAAATATGGTTATTATAAAGAAGACTTATATACTATTACATTGAAAGGAATTGACGGTTCTAAGCAGATCAGCGCGATTATGGATAAATTAAGAAGCAATCCGCCTAAGAACTTTGGCGAACTGCAGGTAGTATCCATGCGGGATTATGAAAGCGGAGAGATTACAGAACTTGCAACAGGCAAAAAATCCCCCACCGGACTTCCGAAATCCAATGTATTGTATTTTGACCTTACCAATGATTCCTGGTGCTGCGCTCGTCCTTCCGGTACAGAGCCTAAGATCAAGTTCTATATGGGTGTGAAGGGAACGAGCCTGGAAGATGCAAAGGCAAAAGTGGCAAAATTGACAGAAGAGCTGAAAGCAGTTCTTTAATCATATTTCGCATATTATATCATATGCTACATAAAAATACGAAAGGCTGCCGCCTGTGCGGCGGCTTTTCCTTGTAATGGGAAAGGGAAATATCAGTGCGGTTTTTATCTATATCCAATATGAAAAAAGCAATTCATTATATGGAACGTAATGGGATAAAGAAAACTTTTTATGCAATTTTGGAAAGAATATTTTTAAAGCAGGAACCCTATTCTTATGAAGAAAAAGATGTGCGTCTGTTAATGGAACAGAAGGAACATCTATTTACCTCTCCCTGTAAGTTCAGTATTTTGGTGCCGGCTTATGAGACAAAGGAGAAATACTTAAAAAAACTGATAGAATCCGTGCTGGCGCAGACTTATGGAGAATTTGAACTGATTATTGCGGATGCGGGAAACAGCGGCGGCGTGAAACGGACTGTAAACGCTTATTCGGACGAACGAATCGTTTATATGCATCTTGAGTATAATGGAGGAATATCGGAGAATACAAACGCAGCATTGGAGGCGGCGGAGGGAGACTATATCGGGCTTTTGGATCACGACGATTTTTTGGAACCAAACGCTCTTTTTGAAATGGCAAAAGTAATAGAAGAGAAGAAAAAAACGGGAGAAGAAGCGATTCTTCTATATTCCGATGAAGATAAATGCGACAGCGGGGAGAGCGCTTTTTTTGAACCTCACCGAAAGATGAATTTTAATCTGGATCTGTTGATGTCCAATAATTATATCTGTCACTTTTTGGTAATGAAGGCAGAACTGATGAAGGAACTGACCTTAAGAAAGGAATATGACGGCGCGCAGGATTATGATTTGGTGCTCAGGGCAGTAAAAAAACTGCTGAAAGAATATGGGTATGAAGCTTTAAATGAAAAAATATGCCACATTCCTGAAATTTTGTATCATTGGAGGTGCCATCAGGCATCGACGGCGGCAAATCCGGGAAGTAAAACCTATGCTTATGAGGCGGGAAAAAAAGCAATCGAAGATTTCCTGAAAGAGATGAAATGGAATGCGGAAGTTGTAAATACGCCGCACGTCGGTTTTTACAATATAATAGCAGATGATATTTTTGCAAGTATTGGAAAAGTGGCGGCAGTGGGCGGAAAGGTTGTGGATCAGACAGGAAAGATCAGGGCGGGAATTTACCAGAAAGACGGAAGAGCTTCTTTTTTGGGGCAATATGCCGGTTTTAGCGGATACATGCATCGGACGGCAATGAAACAGACAGCGTATGCGCTGGACCTTCGATGTATGAAACTGAATCGTAATTTTATTCGGCTTTTTGAAGAAATTACCGGTATGAAATATGAAACGGATCAGGAGAGCGGTTTGTTTTTATGGAAACAATACAATAAGAGCGGCGAGGAATGGAAAAACTTAAGTATGGAGTTTGGCAGAAGGGTTTCGGAAAACGGCTTTCGTCTGATTTATGTACCGGATTATATTTGTAAAGTGAAAAAAAATGGAGAATGGAAATGGCAAAAACTACAGTGATAATACCGAACTGGAATGGGAAGAAATATTTGGGAGACTGTCTTTTCTCCGTTGTAAATCAGGAAGGGTGTACGCCCGATATCATTGTGGTGGATAATGGTTCCGAAGATGGCAGTGTTTCTTTTGTAAAGGAAAATTACCCGACGGTCAGGTTGATAGAGTTTCAGGAAAATACAGGGTTTTGCAAGGCGGTTAACGCCGGAATACAGGCGGCGGAAACGGAGTTTGTGCTTCTGCTTAACAATGATACGAAAGCGGACAAACATTTTGTAAGGCAGATGGAACAGGGAATCGGACGGTCTGAACAGATTTTTTCCGTATCGGGGAAACTGCTTTCCATGAAAGATCCTGAGTATGTGGATGATGCAGGGGACTATTATTGTGCGCTTGGCTGGGCCTACGCGCAGGGAAAAGGAAAAAAAGACTGCGCAGCTTATTCCCATAGTAAAAAAATTTTTGCTTCCTGCGGGGGAGCCGCAATATACCGAAGGAAAATTTTTGAAGAAATTGGATTTTTTGACGAAGAGCATTTTGCGTATTTAGAGGATATCGATATAGGATATCGGGCGAAAATATATGGATATATCAACGTTTTTGAACCGACTGCCATTGTATATCATGCAGGCAGCGCAGCCAGCGGGTCAAAATATAATGAATTTAAGGTAAACTTTTCTTCGAGGAACAGTGTCTATATAGTAAGAAAGAACATGCCGCTTCTGCAGATTGTGATGAATCTGCCATTTTTAGCAGCCGGTTTTCTGATCAAAACACTGTTTTTTGTAAAAAAGGGATTGGGAAAGACTTATGTGAAAGGTCTGATAGAAGGGATTAAGCTTGGCAGTTCTAAGAAAGGTCGTGGAAAAAGGGTAAAATTTAAAGGGAAGCATATAAAAAATTATATAGGGATACAATGGGAACTTTGGGTAAATATTTTCAGACGTTTTAGCAGCGGCAGGTAGCGGTTTGGTCTGTATTCTTTCGAGAAGAGAATCCTTAATAGAAAATTAAGTTGTGCTTTTTGGAAGATTATTGTAGAATAACTTCGGATATGGAGAAATCATATGATCAAGGATAATCAGAAAATTTTAAACAGATTACATGTACTCATAGATGCAGTGATCGTTGCATGCTCTTATATGCTGGCATGGTATCTGAAGTTTGAAAGCATTTTTTCCAGGATTGAGCCCAATGTGGGACACTTGCCAAGAGACGAATATTTTCAGGTGCTGATCTTCCTTGTACCGGGATATCTGATACTTTATTATATCTTCAATATGTACAGACCCAAACGGACAACCGGCAGACAGTTTGAAGTGGTAAATATCTTAAAGGCAAATATAGTCGGTATTATCTGCTTTATGGGCGGGTTATACTTAATTGGAGAACAAAATATCTCCAGAACGATGGCGGGAATGTTCCTTGTCATCAACTGTACGCTTACCAGTGTCTCGAGACTGTTCATAAGAAAACTGTTGCGGTTATTCCGTAAAAAAGGTTATAATCTAAAACATATATTGCTGGTCGGATATTCCAGGGCGGCAGAAGAGTATATAAACCGAATTATTGTAAATCCACAGTGGGGATACCATATCTGTGGTATTCTGGATGACAGAGTTCCCGCAGGGACACGTTATAAGGGTGTAAAAGTGCTTGGCAGGATTGACAATCTGGAAATTATACTGCCGGAGAACAAACTGGATGAAATTGCAATTACACTTGCGCTTGAAAATTACGACCGTTTGGAAGAACTGGTAACAATGTGTGAAAAATCAGGCGTACACACGAAATTTATACCTGATTACAACAGTCTGATACCGACCAGACCTTATACCGAAGACTTGATGGGATTACCTGTCATTAATATCCGTTATGTCCCGCTTACCAATACGCTTAATCTTATGGCAAAAAGAACGGTGGATATAGTAGGATCTCTTGCGGGAATCGTGATATCAGCTCCGATTATGCTGATTTTGGCAATTATAATCAAAAGTTCCAGTTCAGGGCCGATTATCTTTAAACAGGAGCGGGTAGGGCTTCATAACAAATCGTTCCAGATGTATAAATTCAGGACAATGCGTGAGCAGGACCCTTCTGAAGAAGAAAAAGCATGGACGGTGAAGGATGATCCAAGGGTTACAAAGATTGGCAGGTTTTTAAGGAGGACAAGTCTGGATGAGCTGCCACAGCTGTTTAATATATTGATCGGCGATATGAGTCTTGTGGGTCCAAGACCGGAACGACCGCTTTTTGTAGAGAAATTTAAAGAAGAAATACCGCGTTATATGGTAAAACATCAGGTGCGTCCGGGTCTTACCGGATGGGCGCAGGTAAATGGCTACAGAGGCGATACCTCTATTCGGAAACGAGTTGAATATGATATTTATTACATTGAAAATTGGAGTATGTCATTGGACATAAAAATTATGTTCTTAACAATATTTAAAGGATTTATAAATAAAAACGCGTATTAACTGCGTGTCTGATAAGGAGAAGTAAAATGGCAACAGAAACAAAAGGAAAAAAGAGTTCCGCTAAAAGCGGAGGAACTGCAAAAAAAGTATCTGCAAAGCAAAGGGCGCAGAAGAAGCGCAGAAAAATATTTATTTTTGCGGCAGAGATTGTGGTGCTTCTGGCAGCGCTTGTTGTACTGTGGGGTGTCCTGAAAGGTACGGAATCAGGCAGGGTTGAGATCAGGGAAGACCGTCTGATTATGAATGAAAACGTTGCAGAGAATGAAACTTTGAAGGGATATCGAAACATTGCCCTGTTCGGTGTGGATTCCACCGTAGGAGATCTGGCAAAGAATACGAGAACCGATACGATTATCATTGCCTCTATCAATCAGGATACAGGAGAAGTAAAACTGGTTTCTTTATATCGTGATACTTATCTGAATCTGAGTAATGATACTTATACAAAATGTAATGCTGCATATGCAAAAGGCGGTCCGGAAATGGCAATCAATATGTTAAATATGAATCTGGATCTGAATATTACGGATTTTGTTACAGTAGGATTTGCGGGCTTAAGCGATACGATCGATGCTCTTGGCGGAGTATATATCGATGTGGATGAGGCAGAACTTCTGCATATTAATAACTATCAATATTGTATGGCGGAAGATTTAAAACGTCCTTATACGGATGTTGAAAATACAGGATACCAGCTGCTTGACGGATTACAGGCAACTGCATACTGCCGTATCCGTTATACTGCAGGTAATGATTTTAAACGTGCAGAACGTCAGAGGGAAGTTCTCCAGGCAACTGCAGAAGTAGCGAAAACAGCAAGCATTACTTCCCTGACTTCCATTGCCAATAATGTTTTCGGTGAGGTTTATACCTCTCTTGACCTGTCAGAGATTGTAGAACTTCTCGGAGGAATTACTAAATATCAGATCGTAGCGGATGAAGGATTTCCGAGAGAAGACTTAAGGGGAGGCGGAAAAATTGGTACTTCCGGTGACTGTGTGGTTCCCACCTCTCTGGAAGACAATGTAAAATGGCTTCATGAGTTTTTATTTAATGATTCTGATTATCAGGTATCTTCTGAAGTCGAGAGATGCAGTGAGCAGATTTACAATGATGCAGTAAAGGCAAATATTATTAAACCAGCAGAGTAAGGGATAGGACAAAGGGGCTTGAAAAGGTCCCTTTGTGCCGTTTCAAACAGGAAGCGGCAGACGGGGGTTAGACTTAAATGAGCAGGGTGAATGTGATTATTCCGACATATAAGCCGGATGAAAAATTTTTGACGTTGATAGACCGATTGGAAAAACAGACGGTGAAACCTGAGCGTATTATTATTATGAATACGGAGCAGAAATATTATGACAGGCTGATTTATGGAAGCCATTTTCAGGATGAATATAAAAATGTGGAAGTGTATCATATTTCCAAAAGGGAATTTGATCATGGCAGAACGAGGCATATGGCAATGAAAAAGGCGGATGGGGAGTTTGTGCTTTTGATGACACAGGATGCGGTTCCGGCGGATCTTAAACTGATAGAACATTTGCTGAGTGCCTTTCATGATGAGAAAACGGCAGTAGCTTATGCAAGGCAGCTTCCGGCAAAGGACAGTGGGGTGATAGAAAGTTATACCCGGGCGTTTAATTACCCTGAAACAAGTATGGTGAAATCGGCGGAAGATATTGAAAAACTGGGAATCAAAACTTATTTTTGTTCCAATGTCTGTGCCATGTATCGGAAAAGCGCTTATGAGGAACTGGGAGGTTTTGTACGGCATACTATTTTTAATGAGGATATGATTTTTGCAGCGGAAGCGGTAAAATCCGGTTATAAAATAGCATATAAAGCGGAAGCGCAGGTAGTACATTCCCATAACTATACGAATATGGAGCAATTAAAACGTAATTTTGATCTGGGGGTATCCCAGGCGGATCATCCCGAAATATTTGCAGGGTTATCTTCGGGAGAAGAAGGCGTAAAACTTGTAAGACAGACGGCCGATTATTTACGGAAAAGTGGAAACAGACGTCTGATAGGCAGATTGTATTTTCAAAGCGGATGTAAATATGCAGGATACCTTCTCGGAAAAAATTATAAAAAGCTTCCAAAGAAATTAGTCGGATGCTTGACAAGTAATAAGACATTTTGGGATAATGACAATCGTATAAAGGACAGTACGCGCATCGACGCAACGAAAGGATATGGGAAAACAGAAGAAGAACTGAAGATGCGGGAACGACAGATGCGGCAGCAAAAATAAATGCAATGCGAATTTGCAACTGGATCAAATGGAGGATTTGTATGTGTGGAATTGTAGGTTATATAGGGAAAAAGCAGGCAGCGCCGATTATTCTTGACGGACTTGCGAAGTTAGAATACCGGGGATATGATTCGGCCGGAATGGCGGTATTTGATGGTGAGAGGATTAATATTAAAAAATCGGTGGGAAGGCTGAAAGTACTGGAAAACCTGACACACGGCGGAGAAACGATGCCCGGACTTCTGGGAATCGGCCATACAAGATGGGCAACTCATGGTGCGCCCAGTGATGAAAATTCTCATCCGCATTTTAATGAGGATGAGACGATTGCAGTGGTGCATAACGGCATTATAGAAAATTATCTTGCACTGCGTAAAAAAATGACAGATAAGGGATATCATTTCCGCTCGGAAACAGATACGGAAGTGCTCGCACATCTGTTGGATTACTATTACAAGGGAAATCCTTTGGAGACAATTACGAAAGTACTGCACAGGGTATCAGGTTCTTATGCGCTCGGAATTATGTTTGCTGACCATCCTGATGAAATTTTTGCGGTACGAAAGGACAGTCCGCTCATTGTGGGACAAAATGAAGACGGTTGTTTTATCGCTTCTGATGTGCCTGCTATTTTGAAATATACCCGTACAGTCACTTATGTTGAAAATCAGGAGATTGTCAGACTGCGGGAAGACCACATGCATTTTTACACAGTGGACGAGGAAGAGATCAAAAAGACGCCTGTTACAATAGATTGGGATACCAATGCGGCAGAAAAAGGCGGCTATGAGCATTTTATGCTGAAAGAAATGTATGAACAGCCTAAGACTGTAAGCGATACCATATCGCCAAGGATAAAGGGAAATGAAATTGTAATTGAAGAACTGAATATGTCTGATGAAGAGATAAAAGCTGTGAAAAAGATTCATATTGTTGCCTGTGGTTCGGCATATCATGCAGGAGTTACGGCGAAATATGTGATAGAAGGGCTTGCCCGTATTCCGGTAGAGGTGGATGTGGCTTCAGAATTTCGTTATCGTAATCCGATTCTGGAAGAGGGCGCGCTCGTCATTGTTGTCAGCCAGTCAGGAGAAACAGCGGATACGCTGGCGGCGCTCAGGGAATCCAAAGAGCGGGGATTTAAGGTGCTTGGAATTGTAAATGTAGTGGGCAGTTCCATTGCCAGAGAAGCGGATAATGTGATGTATACATGGGCCGGACCTGAAATCGCTGTAGCAACTACAAAGGCATACAGTGCACAACTGGTTGCATTATACTTACTGGCAATTAAATTTGCGCAGGTAAAGGAAACGATTGATGAAATAGAATTTGACGGAATGCTGGAAGATCTGAAACGCCTTCCTGACCAGATCGAACTGTTATTAAATAATAAAGGAAAAATTCAACGTTTTGCGAACAGATATATTGGCGCTAAGGATATCTTTTTTATCGGAAGAGGAATCGACTATGCCATTTCTCTTGAGGGATCATTAAAATTAAAGGAAATTTCTTATATTCATTCTGAGGCATATGCGGCAGGGGAACTAAAACATGGAACCATTTCTCTGATTGAAGATGGGACGTTGGTTGCAGCAGTAGCTACGCAGCCGGATCTTTATCAGAAAACAATCAGCAATATGGTTGAGGTTAAGGCGAGGGGGGCATTTGTACTTGCGGTAACCTGTGAAGGTAACAGGGAAATTGAAAAAGCAGCGGATTATGTTATTTATATTCCTGAGACAAATTCGTATTTTACAAATTCGCTGGCGATTATTCCTCTCCAGCTTTTTGGATATTATGTGGCAGTAGGAAAGGGATGCGACGTGGATAAGCCCAGAAATCTTGCCAAATCAGTAACGGTAGAATAAAAACAATAAAATATTTTTGTGTTTTTTATGGAAAAAGGTGAAAGGTGTTAATCAATCTTTCACCTTTTTATCACAGATTATACACAAATGACAGATATACTAATCACATAAACGAAGAACAAATAACAGTTCCGGAATGGACGACAGGTTTTTATAGAAAAGAGGTAGAGGATAATGTATGAAAATTATCAAAATCAAAATCAAAACCAGAACCAGAATCAGGGAAGCGGACAGATGAATCAGGGACAGACAGGCAGAGAAGGCGGTGTTTATTCGGGCGCTTCCGGAAGCGTAAACGGTATGAACGGGGGAATGCAGGAGAACGGTACTTATCGCTATAGCAGCCGTTATCCGAATAATTTTACATCACCGCAGATGAATGAAACGGTTCATCATGAAAAAAGGAATCATTCTGAACCTAAAAAAATGGGCAGCTTTAAAAAAATACTTCTCAGTGCAGGAATGGGAGTCTGCTTTGGGGTGTTTGCAGGATTGAGCTTTTTTGCGGTGGAAAAACTGACAGGTCTTGGCGCTAAGCCGGTGGTTCAAACGGAAAACAAGGCGCAGATAGAAGAAAAGACAGATCAGGGAACGGCAGATGGTACTGTAACGAACAGTACCATCGACGGTTCCCAGGCAGTTACGACCCAAACTGTTACAAATACGGTAGTATCAGATGTATCAGAGGTCGTAAAAAATGTGATGCCATCCGTTGTTTCCATTGTGAATACATTTACAGAAAGTTATTCTTATTTTGGACAGAATTTCAGTCAGGAAGCGAATGCAAGCGGTTCAGGAATCATTGTAGGAATGAACGATACAGAGCTTTTGATCGTAACTAATTATCATGTAGTAGAAGATACTACTACATTAAAGGTATCCTTTGTGGATGATTCGGCAGCAGAGGCACAGGTAAAGGGGACACGTCCTGCTAAAGACCTTGCAGTGCTTGCAGTACCGTTAGACAGCCTTTCTTCTGAAACATTAAACAGTATTGCAGTAGCAAAGCTTGGGAATTCCGATGAACTTACAGTGGGGGAACCTGCAATTGCAATTGGCAATGCCCTTGGGTATGGTCAATCTGTTACGACCGGCGTTATCAGCGCATTAGACAGGGAGATTGCAGATTCTGATACTGCCTCAGGAACGTTTATTCAGACAGATGCGGCAATTAATCCGGGAAATTCAGGTGGAGCCCTGTTAAACGTAAATGGTGAAGTGATTGGTATTAATTCCAATAAGATAGGCGGAGCAGCGGTTGAAGGTATGGGATATGCAATTCCGATTTCTGCTGCAAAACCGATTATCGATGAATTAATGAGCCGTGAGACAAGAACAAAGGTTGATGCAGAAAATGCAGGCTATCTGGGCATTTCAGGAGTTTCTGTCACAGCTGATGTTGCCAATGTATATGGGATGCCGGAAGGCGTATATGTAGCAAAAGTTTATGAAGGAACCGGAGCTCATACGGCAGGGATTACGCAGGGAAGCATTATTACCAGACTGGGTGGCGTTGAAATTACTTCTATGGAGGATTTGAGTGAAATACTACAGTATTATGCGGTTGGCGATTCTGTTGAGGTGACACTGATGCTGCCGGGCAGAGAGGGATACGAAGAAGATACAGTGACAGTAGTGCTTGGAGCAAGAGCCGAGTAACCGGTTTTTACAAAAAGACTGTTATAAAAAAGAAGAGATGTTTACTTTTCCGGTAACTGGGAAAGGCAGATGTCTTTTCTTTTTTTAGAAATAGTTTAAAAAAACTTCACTTGTGTACTTTATGGGATATGCATTATAATGGAACAGAAGAATGAGAAGGGGAAGCCGTACCTTTTGACCAAACGGCTGGAAATGAGGAGAAATATGTCGGATATGGAAAACAGAGAATTTGATGATAATGAATATGAGGACGTCTGTTTTATATGCAGGAGACCGGAAAGCAAAGCAGGAAAAATGTTTCACCTGCCCCAGAATATATGCGTCTGCAATGACTGTATGCACAAAACAATGGATACAGTAAGCCAAATGGACTATAATGGCATGTTGAATGATCCGGCATTTGTACAGGAATGGGAACATATGACCAATATGAGTGATAACGGAAAAACCAGTGTGGATGCAGAAGGAGATGATGGGGAAGAGGAAAATAAGAAGAATAAGAAAAAGCCATATATGGGCGGTTTCCCGGGTAGTTTTCCCAATATCAGTTTTGTTAATCTTTCGGATATACAGGGAGACGGGACTGTACCGAACAGGCAGAGACTGAAAAAAAAGAAAAAAGGCAATAAGCCGGTACTTGACATCAATAATATTCCGGCGCCCCATAAAATAAAAGCACAGTTGGACGAGTACATTGTCGGACAGGAATATGCAAAAAAGGTAATATCCGTTGCTGTTTATAATCACTATAAGCGTGTAGCGACAGGGACAATGGATGAGATTGAGATCGAAAAATCCAATATACTTATGATTGGGCCTACAGGATGTGGAAAGACCTATCTTGTGAAGACTCTTGCAAGACTTCTGGATGTACCGCTTGCCATTACAGATGCAACGACTTTGACAGAAGCGGGATATATTGGCGATGATATAGAAAGCGTGGTATCCAAGCTGCTGGCAGCAGCGGATAATGAAGTAGACCGGGCAGAACAGGGTATCATTTTTATTGATGAAATCGATAAAATTGCAAAGAAAAAGAATACAACTTCGAGAGATGTCAGCGGGGAAAGCGTACAGCAGGGGATGCTAAAGCTTTTAGAAGGCGCGGAAATAGAAGTGCCTGTGGGATCAAACAGCAAGAATGCAATGGTTCCGCTGACAACAATAAATACAAAGAATATTCTGTTTATTTGCGGAGGGGCGTTTCCGGATCTGGAAGAAATCATTAAGCAGCGGTTAAAAAAGCAGACTTCTATCGGCTTTACCGCTGAACTAAAGGATAAATTTGATAAGGAAAAGAACATTTTGAGTAAAGTGACAGTTGAGGACATTAAAAAATTCGGTATGATTCCTGAATTTATTGGCCGTCTTCCAATTATCTGCACTTTAGAAGGACTTTCCAGAGACATGATGGTCAAGATTTTAAAAGAACCGAAAAATGCAATTTTGAAACAATATCAAAAGCTTTTGGAACTGGATGAAGTAAAGCTTGAATTTGACGAAGGTGCGTTGGAAGCCATTGCTGAGAAAGCGATGGAAAAGGATACGGGAGCGCGTGCCTTAAGAGCGATTATAGAGGAATTTATGCTGGATATTATGTATGAAATTCCAAAGGATGACAATATCGGAAGGGTAACGATTACGAGAGGATATATTGAAGGGAACGGCGGACCGGTGATTGATATCAGGAGCAACAGGACGCTTGCGCTGGAGGATCATGGAACTAATGTGAAATCGGAACCGATTGGCGAATAACTGCATAAGCTATGAGAAAGTAAGCTTTATGGAGAAAATATGCCTGTAAGCTGTGAAGAAAGAATACAATCCGATGATTATATGGATCTTATCATAGATTTTATGGAGTCGGAAGAGGCAGTAGTCGTAGTAAGGAATGTGGACAGCTGTTCAGTGAGGGTAAATGACCAGTATCGTGTCTGGTATGGAGAGCGGGAGGAACTTTCTCCCGTCAGTATGTCGACATATAGTTATCGGTTCATACCGAAGCTGTATGGTCTGATGCAGGATTTTAATACAGTGAATCTTACAGAAACCGGCAGCCTTCGAGTGCAGCGTCCGCCGTTAAGTCTTACCGGAAAGAGAACGGTTATTGTAATGATTGATACAGGAATTGATTACACAAATCCTGTATTTCAGAATCCGGATGGATCTACAAGGATTCTTGCTATCTGGGATCAGACATTGAGGAGCGGGGACTATCCGCAGTGGAGTTCCCCGGAAGGAATTCCTTATGGAATTGAATTTACAAGAGAAGACATTAACAGAGCGCTCCGTGGAGAAATCGACCCGCTTCCAACGCAGGATGAAAACGGACACGGAACGGCGATGGCGAGCATTGCGGCAGGAAGCAGTCTGGATAATGGGCTTACATTTCTGGGGGCTGCACCGGAATGTGATATTGTAGTGGTAAAATTAAAAGAAGCAAAGCAATATTTAAGGGATTATTATCTGATCAAGGATGGAGTGCCGGCATATCAGGAAAATGATATTATGCTGGGAGTAAAGTATGCACAATATTTTACGATTCCACTTTATCGTCCGGTTGTGGTCTGCCTGGGACTTGGAACCAATATGGGAGATCATGCCGGTAATTCGATTCTGGATACTTATTTGGATCAGGTTTCGTCAACAAGAGGGCAGGCGGTCGTAGTATGTGGAGGCAGTGAGGGAAATGCTGCACATCATTTCACAGCAATGCTTTCCCAAAGCAGTTATGTGGAGGAAACTCCTTATGAAAATGTGGAGATTCGTGTAGGTGATGGCGAAAAAGGATTTGTTTTGGAATTGTGGGGAAGCATTCCCACGATTTTTAATGCAAGCATTCGTTCTCCTGGCGGGGAAACGATCAACCGCTTTCCCATTGGACTGGAACAGAGCCTGAATTATTCTTTTGTTTATGAGAAAACGAAAGTGACAATCGACAGTGTAATTGTAGAACAGGGGTCGGGAGATGAATTGATTTTTTTCCGTTTTCGGGACCCGACGCCGGGAGTCTGGACTATACAGGTGTCGGTAACTGGCAGACCTCACAATGCGGTTTTCCATATGTGGCTTCCGATTACAGAATTTCTGACAGGTGAGACTTATTTTTTACAGCCGACTCCATTTGGGACGCTGACAGAGCCGTCTTTGGCACGGGATGTACTAACTACGTCTACATATGATGGTGATAATGGAAGTTTCTACATTAATTCAGGAAGGGGATTTTCGCGAGTAGATATTAAGCCAGATGTGGCAGCGCCGGGAGTGCTTGTTCCCGCCATTTCGGGATTGTGGACCGGTTCGAGCATGGCGGCAGCGCTGGCAGCAGGTGCGGTATCTCAGTTTATGGAATGGGCGATAGTGCAGGGAAATGATCTGCTGGCGGAAGGAAAAGAAGTAAAGAATTATTTTATCCGCGGTGCGGAAAGGGAAAATTATCTGGCGTATCCGAACAGAGAGTGGGGCTACGGGAAACTCAGCATTGAGGGGACGTTTGAACAGCTGGCAGGGGTTTGAGGAGAGAAGGTTTATAAAAAAATCAGACTATAGTAAAATGATGAAATAGAAAGATAACAGGCTGGTATAGGTCTGTTATTTTTTGTATGGTATAAAGGTGAGTATGTTCATTATTTTGTATTGATTTGGGCTTGAAGAGTTAAAAAGCGTAGAACTGTATAAATCAGGGGGATCGGAAATATGTGATTTACATATGACAGGCATCATTTTATAATCTCCCGCCATTTTTAATGATATAGAGGAAGTATTGAAAAACAGGTCATATTTTATATCCGGCATAAAAAGAGAAAATTACTTGAAAGTTTGAAAACTTTTTTCCCGCGTCATTACAATATATCTATGCAAGGGCAAATCTTTGCAAGTCGACTTGAAAGAAGAAAGAAGAAGGAGGATGGCGGCTGTGAATAATGATGAATTCGAGCAGTTTGTCCTGAAGTTTGGAAAGGATATTTTGCGGTTTTGCCGGATGACAGCCGGGGATACGGAAAATGGAGATGAACTGTATCAGGACACTATGCTCAAACTGCTGGAGAAAAAGAAGAAACTGGACTTTATGCAGAATACAAAGAGTTACGCTTTATCCACTTCCATTTATCTTTGGAAAAATAAGAAGAAAAAATACGCGAACAGAATGAGGCTGGTTCCAATTAACAGCATAGATGAAATGTCCGATGAGGGATACGAAGTATCCGATCATGATCATGAAGTTTCGCCGGAACATATTGTATTGCAGCAAAATGAGGCAGATCTGATTCAGGGATTAGTTGCATCCCTGCCTGAGAAGTACAGAATACCAATCTATTTGTATTATTCGGCGGATATGCAGATCAATGAAGTATCTGAGATTCTCGGACTGCCGGAAGGAACCATTAAAAGCCGAATGCGGAAAGCAAAAAAGCAGTTAAAAGAAAAATTGGAGGCGATAGGATATGACAGATGAAAAATTGGATCAAATCTTAAA
>CANSUS010000041.1 GCA_947650155.1 uncultured Lachnospiraceae bacterium | reverse complement strand
CGTTGTGTAAAAGGGGAATTCTTCCGGAATTTGCTAATTAGCACACTTGATGCTGTTCATCAAGCTAATATTAGTATAGCTCGAATCGACAGTAGAGTCTATAATTATATTATTAAATAATAAAACTATATTGACGGAAAACCCTGTTTTTTGTATAAATAGTGTACCAATTATAAAAAAATGTTCCAATTTGTAGAAGCATTAAAGGCAATAGTCTCTAAACTTTTCATAGTCCGGCTGCCTGATACTTAATTCCATGAAGATGCCTTCCGGTTGATAGTCGGTGCTTTTTACACGAGCTGTTTCCAACAGATAGGAAGAAATATTACCTTCTTCATAAGGAATGCGCATGGTACAGTCAACGTAGGAAGAAAACAGCAGTCTGCTTATTTCTTCTGCGAGTTCCCTGATCCCGATCCCTTTTTTGGCGGAAATATAAATTTTATTTTCTGTTACTTTAGGCAGAAGTTCAGCGTCCATTCTCTTGTCAGCTTTATTAAAAATATAGAGAACCGGGATGTCTCCGGCGTTCAGTTCTTTCAGGGTGCTGCTTGTGACAAGCATGTGTTCCCGGTGGTTTTCGTCAGAAAAATCAATTACTTCCAGTAAAAGATCGGCATATTTTACTTCTTCAAGCGTGGAACGGAACGCTTTGATGAGGTTGTGGGGAAGTTTGTCGATAAAACCAACGGTGTCCGTGAGCAGGAAGCTGTTTCCCGCATCGGGAGTGATTTTTCTGACAGTTGTGTCAAGAGTAGCAAAAAGCATATCTTTTTCCAATACTTTTTTGCTCTCATCCTGTAAATAGCAGTCCACAAAGGCGTTTAAAAGCGTAGATTTTCCTGCGTTAGTATAACCCACAAGGGCCACTTTGGGAATGGCTGAGGTATTACGCTTTTTACGTATGGTATTTCTTTCTGTGGAAATATGCTCCAGATCTTTTTTCAGCCCGTTAATTTGATGTTCAATATAACGTCTGTCAAGTTCCAGTTTTTTTTCACCGGCGCCTTTGGCGCTTAAACTTCCGCTTGCGCCGCCCTGACGGCCCAGAGATGTCTGCATGCCGACTAAACGTGGCAGCATGTATTGCAGAGAAGCAAGTTCTACCTGGAGTTTTGCCTCTTTTGTACGTGCCCGTTCTTTAAAGATTTCCAGGATCAGGTAAGTACGGTCGAAGATGGGAAGTTCCAGTTCGGCCTGCAGGTTTCTGAGCTGTGTAGGCGTTAAGGTATTGTCAAAGACAAGAAGGTCAGCTTCCAGTATTGCGGCGGTTTCTTTTACTTCGCTTACTTTTCCGGTGCCAATATACAAAGCAGTATGAACTGCAGGAAGATTTTGCGTGATCATTCCGACAGGCTCATAGTGGCATGCTTTTGTAAGAGAAGCAAGTTCCTTCATGGAATGTTCAAATTCTTCACCATTATTTAAGTTTACGCCAATGAGAAGCGCGCGTTTTTTTGTATTCGATGTTTGTTTCAATGAAATTCTCCTTCAAGATATTTGTAATACACTGGTTGTAAATAAAGTGCTTGTTTTGTATAATATATCATAGATTCGCAGGTTAAGGAAGGAGCAGGGATTATTTTATGTATCATTTATTGTTGAGTGCGCAGATCGCAGCAGTTGCCGCGTCTTTTATCATTATGCTGGCAATTGGGCTGGAGAAACCTTCCAGAGTGCAGCTGCTTTTATTTCTTGCCAGTATTTCTTCTTTTTTGGACGGACTGGGTTATTGCTTTGAACTTTTGGCAAAGACAGAGCGGGAAGCGCTCCTTGCTATAAAAATAGAATATCTGGGATTGGTGTATATGATGCCGTGCCTGCTTTTATTTATGGCGAGATGCTGCCATTATGAAATACAAAAGGCAGTCAAAATATTTTTTCTGCTGTTTGCAGCTTTTATTTTCGGACTGGTTGCCACGATAGGAATTCAGCCTTTCTATTATCAGGATTTCTATTTTGAAGCAGAGGCTGAAATTCCGCATATTGTCAGTACAAAAGCACCGCTTTATTACATATTTCTTGCTTATAATGCACTTCTTATGGTGGTTCAGGTCATGATGTCGGTAAAATATTACCTTGCCAATAAAGAAAGAGACGGTAAGGCAGTTCTCCTTGTAGGAATTGCGTATCTTCTTCCGATTGTGGCAGTTATCACGGTAATTGCATTTTTTGGTGTGCCCAATGGATATGATCCAGTACCGATCAGCCAGCAGCTTGCCAGTATATGGATTTTTACTATGGTTGTCCGAAACCGTATCTTTGATTCTGAACAGATTGCAAAAGACGATATTGTTGTAAGCATAAAGGAAGGATATTGTGTTGTTGACTTAAACCGCAGTATTTTGTTTAAAAATGAGATAGCAGACAGAATGTTCCCGGATCTTAAAATTCTGGAGAAACAGAGTGAAATTGTCAATATGCTGTTTGCACACAATAAGGAAACGCTTACGGTTAATAAACAGAAGATATCCATTAATGTACAGCCTTTTTATGATAAAGGAAGGTTAAAGGGATATACATTATGGATGTATGACAAAACAGACGATTTTGCCTATACGCAAAGGCTGATAGAATTAAAAGAACAGGCGGAAGAAGCCAATCGTGCAAAATCCACTTTTCTTGCCAATATGTCTCACGATATCAGGACGCCGATGAATGCGATACTTGGAATGTCAGATCTGATTTTACGGGAAGAACTTTCAGAGGAAGCAAGGGATAATGCGGTAAATATACGAAATGCAGGGGAAACGCTTTTAAGTATTATTAATGATATTTTGGATTTCTCCAAGATTGAAACCGGAAAAATGGAGATTGTGCCGGTAGAATACCGTGTTGTCGATATGATTCATAATATAGAAAGTCTGATGGCGGTAAGAGTGAAAGATCAGAATCTGGAACTGTATCTGGAAGTAAAGGAGGATATTCCATCAAAACTGCGCGGCGATGAAATGCGGATCAGGCAGATTCTGATTAATCTTCTTAATAATGCTGTGAAATTCACAGACGAAGGTTATGTAAAACTGCGTGTATGGGGGGAAAAAAGAGAGGGGCAGTTCAGGCTTTACGCCAGTGTGGAAGATTCCGGATGCGGGATCAGAGCAGAAAATATAGCAGGACTTTTTAACAGCTATGAGAGAGTGGATCTTGTGAGAAACCGTACGATAGAAGGCACCGGGCTTGGGCTTGCAATCTGTAAGAAGCTGGTTGAAAATATGGGCGGCGCAATTTCGGTAAAGAGTGAGTATGGAAAGGGAAGCAGTTTTACTTTCCATGTTGCGCAGGAAGTAATAGATCCGGAACCGATAGGACCCTGGGAAAAGACGGGCGTGCAGAAAAAGAGAAAGGAAACAAGCGCACGTTTCAGGGCGCCGGAAGCGAAAGTTCTGGTCGTGGACGACACAAAGATCAATTTAAAAGTAGCAACAGGATTATTAAAAACATTGGAGATTAAGGCAGATACAGCGGCGAGCGGAAAAGAATGTCTGGAAAAAGTAATGGCAGACAAGTATGATATTATATTTATGGATCATATGATGCCTGAGATGGATGGGATCGAAGCGACAAAAAAAATACGGGAAATAGAAGGAGAGTATTTCAAGAATGTTCCGGTGATCGCATTAACGGCCAATGCGGTAAACGGGGCGAAAGAAATGTTTTTAGAGTCAGGGTTTCAGGATTTTGTGTCAAAGCCGATCGATATGGATGAGCTTTGTAACTGCATTAAGAAATATGCGCAGGAAAAGATCATTTTTTGATGCCAGCCTTGATTTTATGAATTGTAAATGGTAACATAAAATAGATTTGGATACAGGATTTTAATGAAAGCAGGGGGATTTACAAATGAACGATCATTTTAATACGCCGTTAGAGGTAATAAAGGGAAATATAAACGCAGATGTGGCGAAAGCCAATCTGTCGATTGGCAAAATGATTCTGCTTGGAATCATGGCGGGCGCATTTATTGCGCTTGGAGGAGCGACAAGTTCGACGGCAGTGCATGGTATTTCGGATGTGGGGCTCGCAAGGACTTTAGCCGGCGCAATCTTTCCGGTGGGACTTATGATGATTGTATTCGTGGGCGGCGAACTGTTTACGGGAAACTGCCTGATTATTCTGGCGGTTTTAAATAAAAAAGTGTCCACAGGGCAGCTTGTCAGAGACCTTGTCGTTGTTTATTTCAGTAATCTTCTGGGAGCGCTAGCGATTGATTTTCTGATCTTTTACAGCGGTAATTTGGATTACAGCAATGGACTGTTAGGCGCCTATACCATTAAAGTGGCGCTTGCAAAAGTAAATATCAGCCCGGTTAAGGCGGTAGCTTCCGGCATTCTTTGTAATATGTTAGTGTGCATGGCGATTTTGATGGCAGGCGCGGCAAAGGATATAGCAGGAAAGGCATTCGCAATCTTTTTCCCGATCTGGGCATTTGTAGTGGGAGGTTTTGAACACTGTGTGGCAAATATGTTTTATATTCCGGCAGGAATGCTTGCAGCAGGTAATGCTGATTATGTGGCAAAAGCGGAGGAAGCATATGGGATTACGCAGGCGCAGTGCGAGTCGTTGAATATTCTTCACAGCCTGCATAATTTTATTCCTGTTACGATTGGGAACATCATCGGCGGCGCAGTATGCATCGGCGTAATGTATTTTTGCATTCACAGAAAAAATCTGGAAAAATAGAAGGGCTTACATAAAAAGGAGGGAGATGGATATGCTTAAAATTCTTTTGTGCGATGACGATCCGTTTTTCTTATCTGTAGAGAGTTCGATCCTGAATGATATGATTGAAAAAGAGGGGCTTGATGCGGCAATATCCGGCATGGTGGGGACTGCAGCACAGGCCCTTACTTTTATTCGGAATAATCCTGGAGATTATCTTGTGTTTCTGGATCTGGATTTTGGTAAAAATCAGCCTAATGGAATGGACATTTCCGCACTTCTGAAACAACATGGCGGCAGAATACGGGTTGTTTTTACGACAAATCATTTTGAAATGGCAATGAAGGTATTAAAAAGCGGTGCGGAGCCCTTCGGATTTTTGGAAAAAGGGGCGGATACCAGACAGCTTTCGGCAGGGCTTTTAAGATATGTGCATATGGCTCTTCGACTGGAAGAAGTGGAAGAAAACATGCAGGAACAAGAGTCTGTCCGGTTAAATGTCGGTTCGGGAGAAACAACGATGCTGCGGATTGCAGATATTGTGTATCTGGAGACGGATAAAAATATATCACACGGCATTACTTACCATACCATTAACGGCTCCAGCATAACAGTGATCGGTACATTAGAGGCGGAAGAAAAGAAACTGGGAAAAGATTTTCTGCGTGTACACCGTTCTTTTCTTGCTGCCAAAAAACAAATGATCAGCATGCACGACGGATGGATATTGATGTCAGACAGACAGGAAATTCCCTGTTCTTTAGGAATGCGTGCGGAGGTGAAAAAATGGATACAAAAAAAATAAAACGGCTGATAAATGTTTCTGTTTTTTGTCTGGCATATGCTATGGCTTTTTTTCTTTTTTTTCAGGGAATGCCTTATCATACGACAGACGGATTGAACATTATCCGCATTTTATTACTGGTATTACTCGTAAAGCTTTTGGGGCAGTTTCCCTTTTCTTTTTATTCTTATCTGTTATTACTGGCAGTTTTGTATATTGAGCTGAGGTGGAACAGTCTGCCGCCGCGTTTTCTTGTGTTGTTTTTGATTCTGGATATTGGCATTCTTTTATTTTGGCAGACAGGGAAGATCAGGCGTTACTTTATGGACTTGTCGCTTTTGGCACTGATATCCACAGTAATGATTATGATATATAATGATCTGATTGGTGGGAAATTTATTTCCTGGTACTACGAAATGGGATGGAAATTTCACTTAAGCACTGAGTGGAAGACCGCAGTGATTGTCGTGACCAGCACAGTTTTTATGTCGGCGTTTATTGTAAGTATGAGACTGCTTGGAAAGATTTTGAAAAGAAAAAAGGCGGTATTCCACCTGACTTTGGAAAAATTTAAGGGCCTTGAAGTGTATGTTTTTATTTTTGTAGTGATTACGCTTAATTTTTTTGATATTCTAAGAAATTATATGCCTGTATACAGTAAGATTATGATCGGACTGGAAATTTTTATGATTACGATGAATGCTGCCTATATCTGCCTGTTGTTAAAAACAGTTTCGATCAAAGAAGAAATGCAAGAGGTGCAAAATGATAAAAATTCTATTCTGGCGTATCAGACTGAACTGGAAACGTCATTGGAAGATATGAGAGAGGTCAGGCATGATGTGAAAAATTTGTTCCTGACGATGGGGAACTTTATAGAACGAAGCAATGATATAGAGATGCAGGAATTTTATGATTGCAATATAGTACCATTTATGCAGGGGACGATTAGAAAGAGTGAATTGCATGACAAGTTAAAATTTCTGGCGGACGACAGACTAAAGTCGTTTTTTTATTATAAACTGACGGAAATAATTGACGCAGGACTTCTGGTTCATCTGGATGTTTTAGCATCGCTTTCTTTGGATACGGGGTATGGAGATGTTGTGCGTCTGTTAGGCATTTTACTTGATAATGCGGCGCAGGAAGCAGTTCTGACAGAGTCCGGGATGGTGTCTGTCAAAATTTCAGAAGATGAGACCGGAAACAGTATTCGTATTGGAAATGCCATACGCCCCGAAAAAAGAAAGAGCGGAGTTACTGCAGGGACTACGGATAAGGGACTCGGAAGAGGAAATGGACTGCTTATTGCACAGAAGATCATTTCCAAATATAATAATCTTTTTCTCAATTCTTATTTTACGGAATCTGAATTTGTACAATGTCTTTTATTCATAAAACGTTAAAACCGGTTCTTATTGTAAATCTGCCTGAATGAGCAATGATCTGCCTGAATGGTAAAGATTCTCTTTCTTTTGGGGCAGACGGCTTTGTTCTTTGGGCAGATTTATTGCAGCCCGGATTTGAAATGTTATACCGTAACTGTTAGAAAATCATACGAAAGGAAAAGAACTGTGATGGAAAACAGATACGGAGTAAATGAAGGAAAAGAAAAAATGGTGGAAAGCCGTGGAAAACGTTTTGAATGCTACGCTGTCCGCACAACAGTAGTTACTGGAGAAGATTTATTAGAGGATATCATAGATGAATTTGTAATGCCGGTTTTATATCGGGAAGATATTGTGTTCATCAGTGAAAAAATGATAGCCTGTACGGAAGGAAGGGCTTATCCGGTTGATGAAATCAATCCCGGTTTTTTTGCAACGATGCTCAGCCATTTTGTTACAAGATCTGTGCATGGAATCGGGCTTGCGATACCGGAGACTATGCAGTGTGCAATTCATGAGGCAGGACTTCCGAGAATTCTTTTAGCGGCATTTGCTGGTGGAGTCGGAAGACTTTTCTCTAAGAAGGGATGGTTTTATGTGATTGCCGGCAAAAAGGTAGCGGCAATTGACGGTCCTTGTTCCTGCACACTGCCTCCCTATAATCATTATGTTGTATTAGCGCCGGAAGCGCCGGAACGGACAGCAAAGCGGATTTCGAGAATGCTGGGAGGGAATACGGTTCTTATTGTTGATGCCAACGATCTTGGATGTGAAATTCTGGGCATGTCTGACAGGCTTATGGACGTTGGTTTTTACAAAGAATTATTAAAGCAGAATCCGCTTGGACAGGAAGCGCAGTGTACGCCGATAGGAATTCTGCGTCCGATAACGAAAAAAATATAATAAAAACAGCGGGCAGGAATTTTCTTATTCCTGCCTGCTGTGATAATTGAAATTTTTTCCATAGAAATATTTTGATAATAAGGACTAGCTTTCCAGAAAAGCTCTTTGTCTGACCAGTTCTTCCGGTATTTCCGCACGGTTATTTCTGACTTTTTGTTCCACATTGTCAAGATGGTGTAGTTTCTGTACGTTTTTAATTTCATAGCGTTCCAAAATCTCGCGGAACTGAGGGTTGGTAGACAACGCTTTACGTACTTCCTTAGAAAAGGGACAATAGGTAAAAAGAATATTCCTTGCAACTTTATTCAGCCTTGGAGAACCTGCTCCTTCATACAGAATCCATGATACATAATCACGCACGAACATTTCTTTATAACTGTTCTTTGCTTTCTGCATTGCAGATTTCAACTTATCTTTTGCTTCAGGCGATAATTCTCTGTTCTTGCGGTAAAATTGAATGTAATCGCAATATTCGCTTGTAAGGGAGCGTTCTGACAAATCGTTCCATCTTGCGCCCTGGACACGGCGGCACATTTCCCAACGGAATTCGCCGGTAAGCCGGACAAGAATGGTTTCCAGATCTTCCATTTGGAAGATGGAGACCATCATACGGGAAGGAGTGGTACGTTTCTTGCCTTCGATTTCCTGCCACATAACACCGCGGACGCCGACATTCGGCAGCAGAATTACATCAGGAAGCACTTCGATCTGTACCGTTTCCTTTCCAATACCAATTGACGGATTGGTGTAGATTGCTTCACGGCAGTAAGCGCTGTAATCAAGACTTTTGATGGTCTGGAAACATTTGCTTACTTTTTCTGCCGTGACAAGGGAAGAGGGAAGATCCTTCAAAATATTGTGCTCAGAGAAAACAGGGCAGAATGTGGAAATACGTCCAAATGTCATTTTGTTTACCAGTGAGAACATATTTTCAATCTCGAATGCGGTTTTACCCTTTCTATCCTGCAATAATGCCCTTTCTTTTGCTTCGGTGATTTTTCCCGTTACTTTCATTTCGTGGATGTAAGCGGTATAATCGGCGTCAAATTCATTACGGCTGGGTTCTTTTTTGCCTACATAGATGGCATGGAACCAGTCATAAATAGTATATACGCCGTGGTCAGGGTCATTTGGAATTTTATGGACAAGGGAATGCAGATAAGCGGCATTATCCATACCTGCCAGTTCTTCGTCCATGTATCCGAATAAAAAGAACATCATGATAATTTCAGGAATCTTTTCATCTTCAAGGCTGGCGAAAAAGGCGCTTTCATATATTTCATAAAACAGTTTTGTGATTTTTGTACGAAGCCGGCGGCTTTTGTCATCCATGTCGTTTTTGTCGATCAGTTTTTTGTAGTCGGCAATCAGTTCTTTAAATTTAGAGGCTGTTTCCAATTCACATTTTGAGTAATTCAGTATTGTTTCAAGGGAATTGGATAGAGAAGCAACTTCCTGTTCGGAAGCAGCAGGAGTATCTTCTTCTACAAAGCCGTTTTCTTCCAGTGTCTGTAATCTGTTTTTATATTCAGCGACACGTTTCTTCAACAGATCGTCATCTACGGAATTTTCTGTTTCCAGCTGAATTAAAAGTTTACTGATTGCAGCGCTGATTGCAGTGCTGTCCTGGGCTTTGGAGCCAAGCCGGAACAAAAGACTCGTATACAGATCAAAGAAATCCAAATGGTTTTCATTTAAAAGCAGTACTGCGGTATCTGACTGATAGTCGGCAAGAAGACGGCAGATAGAAAACGTATTTTTAACGTCTCTGCAGGCTTTTATCATCATGCCGGCAAGGATAGCCGGATTTTTGGAAAGGAAGTCCGGTACATTACCGGAAATGGTTTTTCGGATTGTCGTATAGTAGCCGCTTACCCAGTCTTCGATATCGTCTTCCAGTACGAGCGGCGCTGCGTTTTCCAGGTCAGGAAGCGCCTTCGGAGATATTTCATAGCGTGTACACAGGCCCCGGTATACCTCATAACTGTCCAAAAGCGACTGGTATAAATTGCTGCAGGCATATTTGGACATTTCATAGTGATCCAACAGAAAGCATACCTGCTTAAACATGGAAATTGCCAGTATATTTGCAAGATCTTCACTGGAAGAAAGCAGTGATTCTATGGAATCTTTCCGGGAATACGGGTAAGAAATAAGCGTGGTATCCGAAGCGGTTTTATAAGTAAGAAAATGGTTGTCCTCGTCAAGTTCAAGAAGTCCGACAACATCTCCCTTTTCGAGTAATATTTCTCCGCCGGGAAAGTAAAGCCGGACTGTGCCATTTACAATAAGCTGTAATTCATGTAAAGGTTCGCCGCTCTGACAAAGAGTCTGGTCTTCGGCAACTGATTGTGGTGTCATAGTAATCCTCCGTTCCTGTTTCGTATCTCTTTCGATGAAGCTAACAATTTCATTATACTAATTTCATGTTGGAAAAACAAGGAGAATATGCTAAACTGTAAGTAATGTAAATAAAAATTGAAAGACGGACGGAAAGGACTGGAAGGATATGGAAAGGGAAGCGGATTTAAGAGAGCAGGTAATGAATGAATACCGTGATGAAGTGGAGAAGTATCTGAAATATATTCCGTGGCTGCAGCAAAAAGCAGGTGAAAAAGTATTATCCACATATAGCGGCGACGGTATCAGCGAACATTCTGTAAAAATTCCTGTTTATGATTCGATGGTGCTGGGGTTTGTAAAAGAATTATCAAAGTCCAAATTTATGGATCGGAATTATCCATATGTATATTCAAGAAACGGCATACGTACCATACAGGATGAGAGAAGGATGATTCAAAAGACAGGAATAAGAGATATGGGCATTCTTTGCGGTATCCTTTCCAAATATGTACTGGGTGGAATGACAAAAGGAGTCTTATGGGGAATTGCGGTGGAAGAAGGTATTTTTCTGGCAGTACTTCTTAAAATGAAAGAGATTATGGAATTTTGGGACAAGCCGCTGGCATAAAGAATTGGGGCAGGAGACTATACGTAAATGGGAGAAAAGTCAGAACAAAAGAAACAGTTTATTTTAGAATGTGCAAAAAAAGTTTTCATGGAAAAAGGGTATAAAGACGTGACCATGAAAGACATTGTTGAAGCGTGTGAGATCAGCCGGGGAGGATTATATTTATATTACGGAAGTACGAAAGAGATTTTCATGGATATATTGCATATGGAGACGCAGGAAAGTGACGATGTTTTTTCAGAAAGCATGCCGGAGGAAGCAACGGCGACAGATATTCTGATGCTGTTTTTGAAAGAGCAGAAAAAAGAACTTTTACGGAAAAAAAACAGCCTGATACTTGCTGCTTATGAATTTCTCTTTGCCAATAAGCTGCCAAAGAAAGAAAATCCGTTAAAAAGGCAGTTTGACGAGGCTGTATATATTTTGGAAAATTTAATTGAATCAGGGGTGGAGAGCGGAGAGTTTTATTGTGAGGATGCGAAAGACACGGCGAGAAATATTATGTATGTCCTGGAAGGATTAAAGATCACCGCAAAGACGATCGGGATTTCCGAAGAGAGCGTAGACAAGGAGCTTTTGTATATCATACGGGGGCTTGTCATAGAAGAATAAGGGAGAACAGTTTATGCTTCAGGGAAGAATGCCTTGGGGCATTTTTATGTTTGACTGAGTTTTGCTGACATGGAGAGGAAGAAGAATCTTATGATGGAAACAGTAGTGGAAATAGAACTTGCCATAGGAGAAAAACTGGCAGTAAAGAGAAACCGGATACTGCCGTTAAGGAAAACAGAGGAATCCAGGAGAATATCTATCGTATCAGGGATTCATGGAGATGAACTGGAAGGGCAGTATGTGTGTTATGAGGTGGCAAGAAGAATTGCAGAACATCCGGAATATCTTCATGGGATTGTGGATCTTTATCCGGCGTTAAATCCGCTTGGCTTAGAGGCTGCGAAACGTTTTGCACCAAAATGGGATATGGATATGAACTGTCTTTTCCCGGGGAAAAAGGATGGCGATATGATGGAACGGATTGCGGCAGCTGTCGTAGAGAGCATTGCGGGTTCGGATATCTGCGTGGATGTCCACGCTTCTGACAAGTCGGTAAGAGAAATACCACAGGTACGCTTAAGTGAAGAATTTGCACAGAAGATGCTGCCTTATGCAAAATTAATGAACGTAGATATGATCTGGATGAATGCTACGGCAACGGTGCATGAATCTACGCTCGCCCACTCCATGAATATTTTGGGGGTTCCCACGCTGGTGGTAGAGATGGGACTTGGGATGCGGATCAACAGAAGTTTCGGGAATCAGGTAACGGAAGGTATTTTTAATCTGATGAAGGAAATGGACATTTGGTCAGGAAATGTGAAACAGACGCAGTTCCCTGTCGTTTCAACAGATGGGGAAGTGGAATTCATACGGGCAAAATGTGAAGGTGTGTTTTTATCATGCATTGCCCATAATCATTATGTTCATAAAGGAGATCTGATAGGACAGATTGTGAATACTTTTACCGGGAAGATAAAACAGGAAATCAGGGCGCCGAAGGACGGGCTCGTCTTTACACTCAGGGAATATCCTATGGTCTATGAAGGGGCGCTGCTTGCAAGGATTTTAATGGATATAGAGCATGAGTGAAAGGGAAAAGAAGATGTTTATAAGAGAAATCTATACAATGAAGGCGCCGTTCCGGCAGGAGTTTATGATAAAAGGCTATAGTTTTGGAAAGGGCAGCAAGGCAGCATGCATTTTAGGACCGACGAGAGGAAACGAGATACAGCAGATGTATGTGTGTTCACAGCTTGTCCGTGTTTTAAAAGAACTGGAGGCAAATAACTGTATTAATTCCAATAAAGAGATACTCGTGATTCCTGTCGTAAACAATTATTCCATGAATGAAGGAAAACGGTTTTGGGGTGAAAACAACGCTGACATTAACAGGATGTTCCCGGGAGGCAGAAAGGGGGATGCAGCTTTCCGCATAGCGGATGGTGTTTTTAAAGTGATAAAGGAATATAGTTATGGAATGCAGTTTACAAGCTTTTACATGCCGGGTGAATTTGTGCCGCATGTGCGGATGATGGCGACCGGTTATCATAATGCGTCTCTCGCCAATCTGTTTGGGCTTCCCTATGTACTTGTGAAAAACCCTCTTCCCATTGATACCACAACGCTGAATTATAACTGGCAGAGTGAGACAACAGCAGCATTTTCGATTTATACAAACCGTACAACGCAGATTGATGAAGACAGTGCAAAACAGGCGGTTGCAGCAGTACTCCGTTTTTTAAAGAGGATGGGCGTAATCAAATATGAAAGTCACAGCGGTTACATCAGTCATATTATTATGGAGGAAGAGCTGTGCAGCGTAAGGGCATCAACGGGCGGGATTTTTAAAAGCCTTGTCAAAGCGGGAGAGGATGTAAGGTATAAGACGGCGATGGCACAGATCATCGATCCTTATGAAGGAACGGTGAAAGAGATGATCACAGCGCCTACGGACGGCATTGTGTTTTTTACTCATACAGATCCGCTGATCGGACAATTTGATACGGCCTATCAATTGATACACAGACTGCATGAATAAAAAAGTTTTTTACCCATTGAAAAAAAAGTAAAAACAGGTATAATAATTATTGTGTGCAACTATACGTTACTTTACGGAGGATTCATCATGGGAAATGTAAAGAGAGTCTATGTAGAAAAAAAGGAAGCATTTGCAGTAAAGGCAAAAGAGCTGAAGGAAGAGATTCACAGTTATCTTGGAATTAAAAATGTTGAAAAAGTGCGGGTGTTTATACGTTATGACGTGGAAAATATATCGGAAGATACCTTTGGCGCTGCCTGCAGAATGGTTTTTGGCGAACCGCCAGTGGATATTCTTTATGAAGAAACAATTGAGATACCTGAAAACGGAAGAACATTCAGCGTAGAATTTCTTCCGGGACAATTCGATCAGCGTGCCGATTCTGCGGTGCAATGTATCAAGTTTCTAAGAGAGGACGAAGAGCCGATCATAAGGACTGCAGTAACGTATCTTATTACTGGACAAATTTCCGATGATGAATTCTCCAAAATCAAATCATACTGTATCAATCCGGTGGATTCAAGAGAAACAGATCTGATGAAACCGGATACGTTAATAACCAAATATGAAGAACCGGCAGATATTACCGTATTTGACGGTTTTACAGATATGCCTGAAGGAAAGCTTCATGAACTTTATGATTCTTTGGGACTTGCCATGACTTTTAGGGATTTTCTGCACATCCAGAATTATTTTTCCGGAGAGGAAAAGAGAAATCCGACCATGACAGAAATCAGAGTGCTGGATACTTACTGGTCAGATCACTGTCGTCATACGACTTTTTCCACAGAGCTTACCGAGGTGGAGTTTGAGGACGGCTTCTATAAGACACCGATTGAGACGACTTATCAAAGTTATCTGGATACAAGAGACGAGATCTATGGCAGCAGGGAAGATAAATTTGTGTGTCTGATGGATCTTGCTTTGATGGCGATGAGAAAGTTGAAAAAAGACGGAAAGCTTGAGGATATGGAGCAGTCTGATGAGATAAACGCCTGTTCCATTGTTGTTCCGGTGGAAATGGATTATGGAAACGGACCGGAAAAGGAAGAATGGCTTGTATTTTTCAAAAATGAGACCCATAATCATCCTACGGAAATCGAACCTTTTGGAGGTGCAGCAACCTGTCTTGGCGGTGCGATCAGAGACCCGCTTTCAGGCAGAGGATATGTATATCAGGCAATGCGTGTTACCGGTGCAGCAGATCCTACTGTACCAGTGGCGGATACATTGAAGGGGAAATTACCGCAAAAGAAGCTTGTCCGCGGCGCGGCAGGCGGTTATTCTTCTTACGGCAATCAGATTGGTCTTGCAACCGGTCTGGTAAAAGAAATTTATCATCCTAATTATGTGGCGAAGAGGATGGAAATTGGCGCAGTTATGGGTGCAGCGCCGAGAAGAAATGTAATCCGTGAAAATTCTGATCCGGATGATATTATCATTTTGCTGGGAGGACGAACGGGAAGAGACGGATGCGGCGGCGCTACCGGATCTTCAAAAGTACATACGGAAAGTTCGATAGAAACATGCGGCGCAGAAGTACAGAAGGGAAATGCGCCTACAGAACGTAAGCTGCAGCGGCTTTTCAGACGTGAAGAAGTAAGCAGCCTGATTAAAAAATGTAATGATTTTGGCGCGGGCGGTGTTTCCGTTGCAATTGGAGAACTGGCGGACGGTCTTATCGTGGATCTTGATAAGGTGCCGAAAAAATATGCAGGGCTTGACGGTACGGAACTGGCGATTTCCGAATCACAGGAAAGAATGGCTGTCGTAGTTTCTCCGGGGGATGCGGATGCGTTTTTAAACTATGCTGCCGAAGAAAATTTGGAGGCCGTTCCGGTGGCGGTTGTGACAAAAGAACCCCGCCTCGTTTTGAAATGGAGAGGCAAAGAGATTGTGAATCTATCCCGGGCCTTTTTGGATACAAACGGCGCGCATCAGGAGACGGAAGTATATGTTGAGATTCCGAAAAAGGAAGATAATTGTTTTGACAGGATTTCAACGCCTGCGGTAAGAGAAGCTTTGGAAAAGTCGGACGTAAGGACAGCATGGACAGCGCTCCTGAAAGATTTAAACGTATGTTCCCAAAAGGGACTGGTAGAAATGTTCGACGCTTCTATCGGTGCAGGAAGCGTGTTTATGCCTTATGGCGGTAAATTCCAATTGACGGAAACTCAGGCTATGGTAGCAAAATTACCGGTACTTAAAGGGAAAACAGATACAGTTACCATGATGAGTTATGGGTTTGACCCCTATCTGTCTTCCTGGAGTCCCTATCATGGAGCCGTTTATGCAGTAGTGGAATCTATGGCCAAAATTGTAGCAAACGGCGGTGATTATAAAAAGATCCGTTTTACGTTTCAGGAATATTTCCGTAGGATGAGTGCGGATGCAAAACGCTGGAGTCAGCCGTTTGCGGCGCTCTTAGGCGCATATGATGCGCAGATCGGATTCGGTCTTCCGTCTATAGGCGGCAAAGACAGTATGTCCGGTACTTTTAATGATATTGACGTCCCGCCAACACTGGTATCTTTTGCTGTGGATATTGCAAAAGTACAGGATATTATTTCACCGGAGCTCAAAAAAGTCGGAAATAAGCTTGTTCGTTTTTCCATTGAAAAAGACGATTATGATATGCCTGTATATGAAAAAGTGATGGAATTATATGATCAGATCCACAGACTGATAAAAGAAGGAAAGATTCTTTCCGCTTACGCGCTGGATGCAAAGGGTGTGGCGGCAGCGGTCAGTAAGATGGCATTTGGTAACAAACTGGGTGTGTCAATTGAGGAAAATATAAAAACGTCCGAATTATTTGACAATGGCCTTGGCGATATAGTGGCGGAGATAATACCGGAAGCTTTGGATGATTTGGATAACGTTCAGGTGGTCGGTACAATTATAGACGAAGAATTATTTATTTATAAAGAAATGTCACTTACTATTGAAGAAGCTCTTTATGCGTGGACTTCAAAACTGGAAAAAGTTTTTCCCACCAAAGCGCAAAAAGAGATTACACCGCTTGAAACAGAATGTTACCATGCGCAGACTGTGCATATCTGTAAAAATAAAATTGCGAAGCCGACAGTGTTTATTCCGGTATTTCCTGGGACAAACTGTGAATATGACAGTATGAAGGCATTTGAAAGAGCAGGCGCCAATGTAGTTACCAGGGTATTTAAAAACAGATCGGCGGAGGATATCAGAGCTTCTGTTCTGGAATTTGAAAAGGCGATAGGACAGGCGCAGATCATTATGTTTCCAGGTGGATTTTCAGCAGGTGATGAACCGGATGGAAGCGCAAAATTCTTTGCGACTGCTTTTCAGAATGAAAAGATAAAAGAAGCCGTTATGAAACTTTTGAACGAAAGGGATGGACTGGCGTTGGGAATCTGTAATGGTTTTCAGGCTCTTATTAAACTTGGTCTTGTGCCTTTTGGTGAGATTGTGGGACAAAAAGAAGATTCTCCGACTCTGACTTTTAATACGATTAACCGCCATATTTCCAGAATGGTATATACAAAGGTAGTATCCAATAAGTCGCCCTGGCTTTCAGGGGCTGAACTTGGAAAAATTTATGTAAATCCGGCGTCCCACGGAGAAGGCCGTTTTGTTGCCAATCAGGAATGGCTGGATAAATTATTTGAAAATGGTCAGGTCGCTACACAGTATGCGGATGTAAAGGGAAATATTTCCATGAATGAAGAATGGAACATTAACGGTTCTTATATGGCAATTGAAGGTATTACCTCGCCGGATGGAAGGTGTTTTGGAAAGATGGCACACTCAGAACGCAGGGATGACGGCGTGGCAATGAATATTTATGGAGAACAGGATTTGAAGATTTTTGAATCAGGCGTCATGTATTTTAAATAAAGAAATTTGAAAAAACGACCTTGAAATGGGGTGTATATTCTCATTTTAAGGTTGCTTTTTCGTTAGAAAGTTTTTTCTTGGAAAGGAATAAGGGTTCGTATGGAGATTACAGAATCAAATGCCGCTGCTGCGGCGGAAAAAGTAATAAAAGAGGTGGAAAGAGTTGTAAAAGGAAAAAGCGAATGTGTCAGAAAAGCGTTGGGAGCTATTCTTGCAGGAGGGCATATTTTAATTGAGGATGTACCGGGCGTGGGAAAAACAACGCTTGCGCTTGCTTTTTCTAAAGCGATGGCGCTTGAAAATCACAGAGTGCAGTTTACTCCTGATGTGCTGCCGGCAGATATTTTAGGCTTTTCCATGTATAATAAGGACAGCGGGATGTTTACGTATCATCAGGGAACCATTATTTGTAATTTGTTTCTTGCGGATGAGATCAATCGGACGTCTCCCAAAACGCAGTCTGCTCTTTTGGAAGTAATGGAGGAGGGAATAGTAACAGTGGACGGGGTAAGCCATAAAGTGCCGGAACCGTTTATTGTAATTGCGACGCAGAATCCGAAAGGAAGCGCCGGAACGCAGATGCTTCCCGAATCCCAGCTGGATCGTTTCATGGTATGCATGAGCATGGGATATCCGGATGCGGAAAGCGAGATTGAAATTGCGAAGGGGAAAAGTCTGGGAGATGATTACAGTCTGATCGGACAAGTGATAGATGCCGGGGGACTTACACGGATTAAAGAAATTGTAGATGGAATATTCGTACATGACAATATTTATAAATATATGATTAAGCTTGTGAATGAAACAAGAAATGATGAGTATATCGAACTTGGGATCAGTCCGCGGGGAATGATCGCACTTACCAGAATGTCAAAATCCATTGCATTTTTAGAAGGAAGAAGGTATGTGATACCGGAAGATGTGGAAGAAGTTTTTCTGGATGTTGCAAAGCACAGAATCCTTCTGAATACAAAAGCAAGGGTTGCGCGGACGTCTGAGAAGGCCGTATTGGAAAAAATCCTGAGAAATGTGGTAAAACCTACTTCTTATAAAATAAAGGGATAAGAAAGGCATGGTTTTCTTATGATAAACTTGATTATTTACGTGATATGTGCTGCATTGATTCTCTATGCGGCGGTCATATATGGAAGCGTGGGACTGGCTGTACTTTCTTTTGCAGCATGTTTCTTTGTTTTGTTTGCATACGGATATCTGCTCCTTATGATCTTTGCTTTTCAAGTTTCTCTGGAGATACCAATCAGTGTGGCAGAATGTGAACAGACGACGGAAATTACATTAAAGGTAAAAAATCGCAGTTTTCTGCCGGCGGTAAAACTTGTCTTTTTTTTATCTTATGAAAATCTGCTGACAGGTGAAAAGGGACAGATCCGGCTTAAAGGTGCGTCTGATGGAAAACAGACTTCGGTTATATGCGCGAAAGTACAGGTAAACCATTGCGGAAAGTATCAGCTAAAACTGCGCAAAATCCGTATTTATGACCTGTCCGGTATCTTTTATCTGCCCAGAAGCTATAAAAACAGCTCAGAATTTTATGTCATTCCCCAATTATATGATACGGCAGTATGCGTAACGGAGGCCTCCAGACATTTTATGGGAGAAGCGGACGTATATTCGGACACAGCGGGGGGAACGGATGCTTCTGAAATTTTGCAGATCCGGGAATTTCGCAGTGGAGATAAGATACAGAGCATTCATTGGAAAATGTCGGCAAAGGTGGACGAACTTATGGTGAGGGAAAACCGCCAGCCAATAGGCTGTCCTGTGGTTCTTTTTTTAGATTTTAAGGAAAAAAGAAAACAGATGGATACATTTCTGACAATAGCGGCGGCTGTTTCTTTTGCACTGTTAGACCAGAAGTGTGCACATTATGTGGCATGGTACAGCGGACGTGAAAAAGACGTAATTCGTCTGCGTGTGGATGATGAAGAGACTTTTTATCTTTTTTTAATGCTGTTTTACGAAGAAAAAAAAGGGGAAAAAGGGAGAATCGATCTGCTGGAAGGGTATAAGGAGAAGTATAAGGCGGAACCGTATGTAACAGAGATACTGTTAAAAGATGATCTTACGGTTTCGGTGGGAGAGACGTATCAAAAGACTTTCACTCCCGAAAAAATAGAACAGGAATTAAGCGGGGTAGAATTTGTTGTTTAAAATAAAAGCGCTTGAACTTGCGGAAAATCCAAGTATATATTGGAAAGAAGAGAAGAAAAGGAAACATCCCGGGATTGCGTATGCCCTGGAGGTGTTCGTTTCTTATCTGTTAGTATTTCTTTTATGCAGCGGCAGTGTTATGGTGTATGACAGTGTGTTTCCGATTGATACTTCCATGCATATTTTACTCTTATGCATTGGCATTGTAGAAATGATATTGTTTTTTGTATATCTGTTTCCTGCGCTGCGGCGTCTGGCGCCGCTTTTGACAGCATGCAGTTTTTTTGTGGGATTTCTGATTCTGCGGCATCCGGTTATATCAGGGTTAAAGCAATGTGCAAACGAGGTGATACGAAGATTTAACGCGCATTTTGGTTCGGAAATTTTTACGTTTCATGAGGTGGAAGAGACGGCGTTAAAACAGACGGCAATTTATTTTTTGGCGTTATTGTTTCTTTGGTGGTTTGTTGAGTCGCTCTTTCATTTGAAAAAGATTTTTTTGCTGGCCCTGCCGCCTTTGTTTTTAATCTGCGGAGAGCTTTTGTCTGGAAAGGCGCCGGGGGAACTGTCCCTTGTGATGACTGCGGGCGGATTTTTTACATTGCTTTCCTTTGACGGCAGACAGATCAGGATGGGGAGCAGGATGGCCGGATTGAAAGGAAAAGCGTCGTTTTTCCTTGCAGCTGCAGTTTTCATCAGTTTCTTTTTGACGGACAGGTACAGCAGAGAAACGGCAGAAAAACTGATTACGCTGCAGGATGAGATGCTTTCTTATCAGTTTGCTTTAGAAAGGCAGATTATAGAATATACGCCAGGCAGTTTCTTTGTCCAAAGTCCGGGACAGGTTTCTAACAAAACACCCAGATATGAGGGAAAGGAAGTGCTTTCTATTATTACTGACAGATGTTCGGCAGAGAATCTGTATCTCAGGGGATATGTGGGAGACACCTATCGTAACGGAAACTGGACAAACAGAAGTCAGGCAGAGTTTGATGATGCGGCCGCCGGCCGGCTTTCCTATGCAGATCGGGCAGAGGCTGGAAAGGAGGTGCTGAATTTCTTTTACAGATCACAACTCCTTCCTTTGGTCAGTTACCGGTCATCCTTTCAGATTAATTATTCAGATGTGGAAGACGATTATGCATATTTGCCTTATATGACGGATTTAGAGCATATTTCCAAAGACGGACGTACGGTGATGCCGCTGCTTTTTACGGCGGATGCAATGGTCTGCCGGGAAAATGCAGACAGTCTTTATGGTGAGCTGATATTACCCTATTATTTTTTGAAAGAAGGGGTGAAAGATTTAGAGCATATAGAAAATAAAGAGCTTGAGAGTTGGTATCAGGAATATCTTTCGCAGTATCTACGTACCCCGGTGGGGCTTTCAAAGCTTCGGGAACTGGGGAGAGAGCTGCTGCTTGAGCTGAATCGAAACTACAGGAGCGTAACAGCTCCTCAAAGTCTTGCAGAGACAAGAGAGATTTATGCTGCATGTCTTGTCAGAGAAGTATTGTTTGAAAGAGCATCTTATAGTCTTGAACTTGACAGACTGCCCTTTGGAAAAGATGTGGTTGAGTATTTTCTTTTTGAATCGGGAGAAGGATTTTGTGAACATTATGCCAGTGCAGGCGCATTGCTGCTCAGACAGATGGGAATTCCTGCCCGCTATGTTTCCGGATATGTAGTAAGACCGGATGAGTTTGTACGAAGCGGTGATACAGGGGAGGGTGCGAATGTAACGTATTCGGCTGTAGTGAAAGATGATGCGGCACATGCCTGGGTAGAAGTATTCATAGAGCATGTGGGATGGGTTCCTGTGGAAATGACAGAAGGCAGCGCTTATGAAACGGCAGGGAATTACAATTATAGTGTGGAATTTTATGAAGACCTATGGGACATGAATGACAGCAAAGAAAACAGTTATGGCAGTTCACAGATCAATAATGGTTCAAAAGAAGATAGAAACGAAAGGATAGAAGAAGAGGAATCCGGACAGACGCAGACAGAGAATCTGGAAAGCGGACAGAACACGCCGGATGAAACAAAGGAAGCAGAACCGGAGAGCCAGGACAAAGATGGGGATGGAAGTGGAGAATATGGCAGTAAAGAGAACAGCCAAGGCAGTAAGGAGAACAGCCAAGGCAGTAAGGAGAACAGCCAGGGCAGTAAAGAGAACAGCCAAGGCAGTAAAGAGAACAGCCAGGAACATTCGGAAAATGACCAGACTTTGGATGGAAAAGCGACTTTGTCGGAAAAGCAGGCAAAAGAAGGGTATTTTTCTTTCCTTCTTCCCGGTATAGTTCTTTTTACAGGAGCGGTTTTCATATTCTGGTACAGAAAACAGCGCCGTAAACAAAAAGCAGACTGGATGCAGAAAAGTTACCGCAAAGCCATAGAAGAGATTACAGAGCGTATCAATCGGCTTTTGCGCAGAAAAGGGATTTTAAAAATGAGGGGATTGGATGACAGAGGGTATAAGGAAACGCTTTTAAAAGAACTTGACAGGATACCGAAAGAAGAATTATATGAATACTTCTCGGTGCTTGAACGGACGGCATACAGTAACGAAGCGCTGAAAAAAGCGGATGTACTTTGCTGTTACACACTTTATACGAAGATCAAAGAAGGATGATAAGTCTGCAGGGGTTATAAGTTTTGAATTATCAGTTGAACAGGAAAAAATCGTATGCTATAATAAAACGATTATGCGAAAGGATAACGGGTGATTACATGAAGGCATTTTTATTATTGGAAGACGGTACTGTTTTTGAGGGTACTCATATCGGTGCCGATAAGGAAATCATAAGTGAAATTGTTTTTAATACCTCAATGGCAGGATATCTGGAGGTGCTGACAGATCCCTCATATGCGGGACAGGCTGTCTGCATGACTTATCCGCTGATTGGCAATTACGGCGTATGCATGGACGACTGTGAATCAGTAAAACCGTGGGTGGACGGATTCATTGTCAGAGAATTGTCCCGGATATCAAGTAATTTCCGTGAGGATGTTACCATTCAGGAATACCTGGAAAAGAACGGTATTACAGGAATTGCCGGAATTGATACGCGGGCTCTTACTAAGATCTTAAGAGAAAAGGGCACCATGAACGGTATGATTACCACCAATGAGTATGATACTATAGAGGAAGTACTTCCAAGATTAAAAGCCTATACTACAGGTAAAGTAGTTGAGAAAGTATCCTGTGAAAATAAATATGAAATCAAAGGAGCTTCATCCCTGGAAGAAAACGGCGCCCTTTCAGGCAGCGCAAGCTTTTGCAGGGAAGCTTATGAAAGAGGAGAGAGGGAAAAGAAGCCCTCTCTTGTAAAAGAGTTGAATGGAAAAGGAAAAAAAGTGGCGCTTTTGGATTTGGGTGCAAAGAGAAATATTGCCGCATCCTTAGCGGCAAGAGGTTGTGACGTAACGGTTTATCCGGCGTGGACTACGGCAGAGGAAATCTTACAGGATGCGCCTGACGGAATTATGTTAAGCAACGGACCGGGAGACCCAAAGGAGTGTGTGGAGATCATAGCACAGATCAAAAAATTGTATGCATCGGATGTGCCGATCTTTGCAATCTGTTTAGGACACCAGCTTATGGCGCTTGCAACAGGCGCTGACACGCATAAGTTAAAATATGGACACAGAGGAGGCAACCATCCCGTAAAGGATCTGGAAACCGGAAGGGTTTATATTTCATCCCAGAATCATGGTTATGTGGTGGATACTGATGGCATGGATAAAGAAGTTGCCGTACCTGCTTTTATCAATGTAAATGACGGGACAAACGAGGGACTCTCATATATCGGCAAAAATATTTTTACGGTACAGTTTCACCCGGAATGCTGCCCGGGACCACAGGATTCCGGTTATCTGTTTGACAGATTCATTACCATGATGAAATCATGTGGGATGAAGTCATGTGAAGCGCAGGCAGGCCAAAACGACGAGGAGGGAAAATAAAATGCCAAAGAATCCAAATGTAAAAAAAGTATTAGTAATTGGTTCCGGTCCTATTGTCATTGGTCAGGCGGCGGAATTTGACTATGCGGGTACGCAGGCGTGCCGTTCCTTAAAAGAAGAAGGGATTGAAGTCGTACTGGTCAATTCTAATCCTGCGACGATCATGACTGATAAAGAGATTGCAGATAAAGTATATATTGAACCTCTTACGTTAAAAGTGTTAGAGCAAATTATTGAAAAAGAAAAACCGGACAGCGTACTGCCTACTCTGGGCGGACAGGCGGGACTGAATCTTGGCATGGAACTTGCAGAGTCCGGCTTTTTAGACAGCCATCATGTAGCACTTCTCGGAACAACGGCAAAAACGATTAAAAAGGCGGAGGACCGGCTTGAATTTAAAGAGACAATGGAAAAGATCGGAGAGCCCTGTGCAGCTTCTCTTGTTGTGGAAAATATAGAGGACGGCGTCAGCTTTGCGAAGAAAATCGGGTATCCGGTTGTACTCAGACCGGCTTATACGCTGGGCGGATCAGGCGGCGGTATCGCTCATAATCAGACAGAGCTGGAAGACATTCTTGCAAACGGGCTTCGTCTTTCCCGAGTGGGACAGGTTTTGGTAGAACGCTGCATTGCCGGCTGGAAGGAAATTGAATATGAGGTGATGCGTGACAGTGCAGGAAACTGTATTACGGTATGTAATATGGAGAATATCGATCCGGTCGGGGTACATACCGGAGACAGTATTGTTGTAGCGCCTTCCCAGACTTTAAGTGATAAGGAATATCAGATGCTTAGAAGTTCTGCGTTAAATATTATCAGTGAGCTGGAGATTACGGGAGGCTGTAACGTGCAGTTTGCCCTGCATCCGACCAGCTTTGAGTACTGTGTGATTGAAGTCAATCCCCGTGTCAGCCGTTCTTCGGCGCTTGCATCCAAAGCCACCGGTTATCCGATCGCAAAAGTGGCGGCGAAAATTGCTCTGGGATATACTTTAGATGAAATTAAAAATGCGATAACAGGAAAGACTTATGCAAGCTTTGAACCTACGCTGGATTATTGTGTGGTAAAACTGCCAAGGCTTCCGTTTGACAAGTTTATTACGGCAAAGAGGACATTAACTACACAAATGAAGGCAACCGGAGAGGTCATGAGCATCTGTACCAATTTTGAGGGTGCGCTTATGAAAGCGATCCGTTCCTTAGAGCAGCATGTGGACTGTCTGCAAAGTTATGATTTTTCAGCTCTTGGTGTGGAAGAATTAAAGGATCGTCTGAAAATTGTGGATGATCAGAGGATCTATGTGATTGCCGAAGCGCTTCGTAAAGGAATGGATTATGATACGATTCATGAAATTACAATGATTGATTATTGGTTTATTGATAAGCTGGCGATTCTTGTGGAAATGGAACAGGCGCTTATGGAAGGGCCGCTTACCATAGAGCTGTTAAAAGAAGCAAAACGAATTGAATTTCCGGATAATGTGATCGCAAGGCTGACGAAAAAAACAGAAGAAGAAATTAAAAAGCTGCGTTATGAAAACGGCATTACGGCGGCCTTTAAAATGGTAGATACCTGCGCGGCAGAGTTTGAAGCAAGCACGCCTTACTATTATTCCTGTTTTGGCAGCGAGTGCGAGGCAGTAAAGACAGATCAAAAGAAAAAAGTATTGGTACTTGGTTCCGGACCGATCCGTATCGGGCAGGGAATAGAATTTGACTATTGCTCGGTGCATGCTACATGGGCTTTTTCCAAAGCCGGTTATGAGACAATCATTATTAATAATAATCCTGAGACGGTAAGTACAGACTTTGATATTGCGGATAAACTGTATTTTGAACCATTGACTCCGGAGGATGTGGAGAATATTGTAAACATTGAAAAACCGGATGGCGCTGTCGTGCAGTTTGGCGGACAGACAGCGATTAAACTGACAGAAAGCCTGATGAAGATGGGCGTTCCTATTCTGGGGACAAAAGCGGAAGATGTGGATGCGGCAGAGGACAGGGAATTATTTGACCGGATTTTGGAAGAGACCCAAATTCCCCGTGCAGCGGGCGGTACGGTATATACGGCGGAGGAAGCGAAAGAAGTGGCAAACCGTCTTGGCTATCCGGTTTTGGTCCGTCCTTCCTATGTGCTTGGCGGACAGGGAATGCAGATTGCCATTTCCGATGAAGAAATTGAAGAATTTATGGAGATTATAAACCGGATTGCACAGGACCATCCGATTCTTGTAGATAAGTATCTGCAGGGAAAGGAACTGGAAGTGGATGCAGTATGCGACGGAAACGATATTTTAATTCCGGGTATTATGGAACATATTGAAAGGACCGGCGTGCATTCAGGAGATTCCATTTCAGTCTATCCGGCGCATACGATCAGCGATAAAGTCAAGGAAACAATAGGAGAGTATACAAGGCGGCTGGCAAAAGCGCTGCATGTAAAAGGACTGATCAATATTCAGTTTATTGCAGTAGGAGAAGAAGTATATGTGATCGAGGTGAATCCCCGTTCCTCCAGAACCGTTCCCTATATCAGCAAAGTTACAGGGATTCCCATTGTGGATCTTGCAACGGAAGTGATTATCGGCAAGACAATCAGAGAGCTTGGATACGAGCCGGGACTTCAGCCGGAAGCAGATTATGTGGCAATTAAAATGCCGGTATTTTCCTTTGAGAAGATTCGCGGCGCAGAGATCAGTTTAGGACCGGAGATGAAATCTACCGGAGAATGTCTTGGAATTGCAAAGACTTTTAATGAAGCTTTATACAAAGCATTCTTAGGCGCCGGCATTGATCTTCCCAGATATAAACAGATGATCATTACCGTAAAGGATGCGGATAAAGGAGAAGCTGTGGAAATCGGGCGAAGATTTGAAAAACTGGGTTATACCATTTATGCTACGAGAAGTACGGCAGCGGTTTTGAAAGACGCGGGAGTGAAAGCGCGTAAAGTCAATAAAATACAGCAGGAATCGCCTACTGTCATGGATCTGATCCTGGGACATAAGATCGATCTTGTAATCGATACGCCGACGCAGGGGCGTGATAAGTCAAGAGATGGATTTTTGATCAGGAGAACGGCAATAGAAACGGGAGTGAACTGCATTACGGCGATGGATACGGCAAGAGCGCTGGTGACAAGCTTAGAGAATGCGGAAAAACAGGAAGATCTGACATTGGTAGATATAGCGGAGATTGCAACGCGGTAGAAACGAGCCGGGAAAGGGTACATGAGGGTGTCCGGAAAGTCAGGAAATGACTTTTGGGCACCCTCCGCGGTTATGGGATAAGGGGACGGATATGAGAATAAATAAGATAAACGGTAAAAAAATTTTTGCTTTTCTTTTATGTATGGGAATGGTAACCGGTTGTGGAATGAAAGATGCAGATCCTCATTCTCTGTTAACGAAGGAGCGGGAAGAGAAAGAAACCGAAATAAGTACGGAAGGGGTAACGGATCAGGAAGATGCCCCTACACAGGAATCTGCCTCTGTGAAAGACCGGGAAGAAAAGGCAGCGCCTGTTGTTTTTACGCTGGAAGAGGAAGAACTAGAGGTGGGAGAACAGGGAATGTCTTATGGGAATCTAAGTATTTCTTTTCCAACGGAAATTTCGGTAACAGTCAGAGAATCCGAAAAGGAAGGTACGACAGTAGAATGGGACGGCGCTCAGGAATGGCAGGAATACGGTTTTTCACCGCTGGCGCCAAGACTTCGGTTTTTACATTACAAGGCGGAATATGAGGAAACGGATACAAGAGAGCCGATAATCAGCGCCCTGCTTGATCTGTTTCCGGATGCAGACTTAAGGGCCGGTTATTATCATAAAGAAAGCAGAGAACAGTTTTTCCTGATAGAAAACGGACAGTTTGAGTACTATGCTCTGCTGCGGGGAGACGATTTGTACCTTGTGGAAGGAATGCGGGCGGAAAGAGATTACAGTTTCCGGTATCTTTTTCTGGAGCAGGGGACAGTTCGTTGGAAAGACAGCGGGGAAAAAATTTCAGGCGGAGAATTTTATGATATGTATGCAACAGCATATATGAAGGTTGAGCCGGAGGCGGGTTTTCCTTTTTTATGCCTTTATAATGAAAACGATATAGACAATAGAACTCTGACTTTTTGGAGAGATGGTTATTATGATCAGGTTTACCAGCAGATTGAAAATACGGGAGTAGTGGATCGGGAAGATTTTAAAGATCTGAATTTCGACGGCTGTCCTGATCTGCATGATTATGACAGATTCTACCTGTGGAACAGGGAAAAAAAGGAATATGAAGCGGAAGAACTGGAGAAGGGAGAGGAACGTCCGTGGACCTACTATATGAAATGGTTTCCTGAGACAGAGACGATTTGGAATTACGATATTTCTTATATAGAACACAGCTTTGAATTGGTGGACGACAGGGAAACTCTGTGGCAGTGGGAAGGGAATAAGCTGGTAAAGAGACGGGAATGCATCCATACGGAAAGCGATGAGGGGGTACAGATTACCGCCACGGATTATTTTGAGGACAGAATACTTTTTGACGAATTTATCAGTGCAGAAGACTGGGAGGAAAGTCAGGAAAAAGTACAGGCGTTATATGCAGATTTCTATGAGGGATATGTGCCGGAGGAAGCTTATGCCATCAGGCATAATTACGATTCCGGGAAAAAATATATTCCGGAAGAGCTGGTAGAGAAAATCACGGTATCCATGCAAAACGGCACGGAATATGAATGCCTGAAGGAGATGGTTGCCGACAGGGAAATGACAAAAGAAGAATTGTATTTACTTGCCGATACCAATTTAGATCTTCGTATGGAGCTTATCAGTGCACAATCTTTTTTGATGGTGGAAGCAGACGTGGATAATGACGGAATCCCGGATATTTTAGGGCAGACTTATTACGGAGGCAGCGGCGGATTTGCAGATTTTGTTTTTTTTAAGGGCTGCAAAGATGGAACTTATATTGGAAGCGACCGTTTTGAGGCGGTGCTTCAGGAGTTTGCCGTAATTTCTTTTGAAGGGAAAAATTATTTGTGCCGTACGGATTTTGACTATAATAAAAAGCAGTATAACGGTTTTTCCATTTCCTGTTATGATGATGGGAAAATAGTGGAAACGGTGGTTATGAGACTGGTTCCGAATTCCTTTGAAATCAACGTCACAGAGTGCGGTAAAAAGTATGAGGATCTGGCACAGAATACAGTAAATCAGGCACTTTTTTATAAAGAAGAAATAGAGGATTATAAAAATGTGAAAGGAAGCGCGGAACAGACCGTGGAGGAAAATTCCAAAGAGGCGTTGGGATTTCAGTGCGATCTGGACAATGACGGAGAGATGGAAGAGTACGGGAAAAATATCTGGACGACCAGTAATATGGGGACGGTAGACGGGCTGAGCATGAATGGAGAAGAGGATGAGGGGCTCAGCCAGGCAAAAGAGGCAGCTTTTTGCAAACCGGGAGCCATTATGATGTGGGTCGACGACTGGCAGGGAGAAAATATTGTGACGGTTATGTACCGTACCGGACTGGAGGATTTTGAAATTGTGGGATATCTTGTGGATGAAGAAGGATATGAGCAGGTATACAGGATAGAGGCGGCTGCAGTTTACGGAGTGACAAACAGCCGGATGAGTCCGTACAAAGAAGAATACCTGGCGCCCGATTTAATGGGGTGACGGTTTACAATATGCACCGTTAAAGCGCCATGACAAAAAGGCTGATAAAAGGGAAGGAGAACGTAAAAACAGCAATGAATGCGGTAAGAAATTATCAGAAGGAACTGGATAAAGTATTGGAAAATCTGGGGACGGACCGGGCGCCAAGGCTTTTGCTGCACAGCTGCTGCGCGCCCTGCAGCAGTTATGTGCTGGAATATCTGCGACAGTACTTCCAAATAACTGTGTTTTACTATAATCCGAATATTTCGTTGGAAGAGGAGTATCAAAAAAGAGTAAAAGAGCAGAAACGGCTGATTGCGTCTTATAACGAACAGGGAAAAGACAAAGAGAAAACGACAGCGGAAAAAAGGTATCCGATCCGGATTCTGGAAGGAGAGTATGATCCGAAAGAATTTTTGGAAATGGCGAAGGGAATGGAAGAGTGCCCGGAAGGAGGAAAACGCTGCTTTGCCTGTTATGAGATGCGGCTTGGAAAGACCGCCCGGACAGCGGCAGAAGGAAATTTTGAATACTTTACCACTACGCTTACGATCAGTCCTTTAAAAAATGCAATAAAGTTAAACGAGATCGGAGAAAGACTGGAGAAAGAGTATGGAGTGAAGTGGCTGGTATCTGATTTTAAAAAGCGCGACGGGTATAAGCGTTCTATAGAACTGTCAAAAGAGTACAAACTGTACCGGCAGGATTATTGTGGATGTGTATACTCCCGCCGGGAGTCTGATAAAATAGTTGAAAAATAACGAATGGCTAAAATAAGAAAAAGGAACTAAAAAAATGCATCCGCCATAAAAAGAAAAACAGTTTCTTTGCTTGTTTTTGCGTAAAAACAGGAAAAAATGCGAAGAAACTGTGCATTGGCTGAGGAAAAAAACAAGAAGTAATATTTTGGAAAGTTTATAATATTAACTATATAATTTAAAAAAATGGCAAAATTGCGTTGCCCACGGTGAAATTGTGTGATACAATAATTTCATTCAGTATGTAATGATAGATAGGAAAGGTCTGTATTTACATGGAAAAGATTTTAGATTTGATCTCAGAAGAAATGCAGCAGGCATTTATGAAGGCAGGATATGAGAAAGAGCTTGGCAGGGTTTCCTTATCTAATCGTCCTGATTTATGTGAATATCAATGTAACGGTGCAATGGCAGGCGCTAAAAAATATAAAAAAGCGCCGATTATGATTGCGGAAGAAGTAGAAAAAGCACTGGCGGAAAGCAGAATTTTTTCGGAAGTAACTGCAGTGGCGCCGGGATTTTTGAATTTAAAGATTAAAGAGGAATTTATAACGGAATATTTAAAGAAAATGGCAGCGGATGTGAAATTTGGACTTGCCATGCCGAAAAAGCCCAAAAAGATCATGATTGATTACGGCGGTCCCAATGTGGCAAAGCCGCTTCATGTAGGACATCTTCGTTCCGCCATTATCGGTGAAAGCATTAAGCGAATATGTCGGTTTGCAGGACATGATGTGACGGGAGATATCCATCTTGGCGATTGGGGACTGCAGATGGGACTGGTTATTACGGAATTAAAGGAAAGACGGCCTGAGCTTGTTTACTTTGACGAAGAATATGAAGGAGAGTATCCTGATGAGCCGCCGTTTACTCTTTCTGAATTGGAAGAAATTTATCCCACGGCAAGCGGAAAGTCAAAAGAGGATGCAGCCTATAAAGAAACAGCTATGAATGCAACATTCATGCTGCAAAACGGTGTCAGGGGATATAGGGCGCTGTGGAAGCATATTATGAATGTGTCACTGCCGGATTTAAAGCGGAATTATGACAATCTGAATGTGGATTTTGATTTGTGGAAGGGCGAGTCTGATGTACATGATTTGATTCCCGGCATGGTTCAGCGCATGAAGGATGAAGGATATGCAAAGATCAGTGAAGGCGCTTTAGTGGTAGAAGTAAAGGAAGAGTCAGATACAAAAGAGATCCCTCCCTGTATGATTTTAAAATCTGACGGCGCGGCATTGTATCATACTACCGATCTTGCGACGATTTTGGACCGGATGGAGAATTATGAGCCGGACGAGCTGATTTATTTGACGGATAAGAGACAGGAATTGTATTTTGAACAGATATTCCGCTGCGCAAGAAAGACGAAACTGGTAAAAGAAGATACAGAACTGGTACATATCGGCTTTGGTACGATGAACGGAAAAGATGGCAAACCCTATAAGACAAGACAGGGGGGCGTACCAAGATTGGAAAATCTGATCGCGGAGATTAATGAAGAGATGCTCCGTAAGATCAAAGAAAACAGTGAATCAAAAAAATATGAGATTG
>CANSUS010000040.1 GCA_947650155.1 uncultured Lachnospiraceae bacterium | reverse complement strand
CGGATTACTTGGATCATTTCCTCCCGGATTACTTGGATCATTTCCTCCCGGATTACTTGGATCATTTCCTCCCGGATTATTCGGATCATTAGGAGTATTTGCCTCAAACTGCGCAACAAAAGTTGTATCTGCATCAATATGTCTTAATGAAGCTCCCGGCGTAATGCTCTTCCATCCTGTAAATTTATATCCTTCCCTTGTCGGCAGTTCCTGCTCGTCAAGCCAATCCTCTACCGACATTCCGTGATCAACATAAGTACTGTACAATTCCTCAAAATCCCAATTTAAGAAAACAACGGAATGTTTATTTTCATCATAAGGAACAAATGTAATCTTATTAGTATCCGCATAACGTTCTACTGCCGTATCTGAATAACTGCGCAGAATAACCGTCGGTAAAATATTACCGTTTTTGTCCGGACCATGTTTAAATGCAGTTTTGTCAATGTGTACTTCTCTCGCCGGAATCGTAACCTCTATTGGATCCAGATCTTTAAAAGCTCCCGGTCCGATCTCATTAATGGACGCCGGCATCGTTGCTCTTCTAAGCGAAGTACATCCTTCAAAGCAGTTTGCCGGGATTTCCCTGATAAAGTCACATCCGGTCAGATTTACGGAAAGAATATATTCACATCCCGTAAACGCCTCTTCCTTAATTGACGTTACATTAGCCAGTTTCGGGTCATTGGCAACGGAAACTTCCTGCATGGTTCCGTCGTTTCCTCTTGTAGGCAGACATTCAATCAGTTCATATTTTCCTTCTTCATAAACCCTGTAAATAATATCATTTTCTACAATAATTGAATCATTTCCTGTTGCTGATACATTTTCAATATGCGTACAGCCCCTGAACGGTGCAATCCCAAAATTCTGTACTGCTCCCAAGTCAACCGTATTCAAACGCTCACAGCTGTCAAATGCATAATTCGGAAGCGAAGATACCGTGGACATCTTAATTGTTTCCACACGGTCATTTCCGTTCGGATTGGTTTCATAAATTGCTTTATCAGGATCAGAGTCTAAATAATCCTCATAATATCCGCTGAATAACCCTGGAACAGATGTGACCTCTATCTCAGCATTCACCGCCGAGTTTCCAGATACTGTCGGCTTTGTTATCGTCGAAGTTACTGCATTTGTACTTGCAAATCTGATTGCCGCCCTCGATGTCATCTGTCTCTGATCAACTGCAGCCTTAATTTCATTTCTTGTCCAGTAAGCCGTAATACTTGCAATATTGCGGTCCAGATAAGTCTGATAGAAAGCATTGGTATCTATCGATGTTACCCCTGCCGGAATCTCAATATTCTTCGTTGCCTGCGCAAGGGAAATATCATTCGGATCCACCATTTGCCAGTCAGGCGCTTCCGGATGCTCCACCCTGTTTATAATGCTGTAATCATAAGCAGGCATATTTGGAAACTTATTTTTTAATAATTCCAACTGGTCTTCAATATATGCCTTATTATCCTGATCCAGACTGGTATAAAGCGGATAGTAAACAGCAGTCACTACCGGATTATCTGCACTGGAAGATCCACGGTCATAAAGCGCACCCACATATGTCGGGAAAAGATTTTCATATAAAATTCTTGTACCCGCATTCGTCAAATCATTAGAAGCTGCCATTGCCCATGTAAATGGTGTGAAACTCGGCGCAATCTTACCGTGGAATGTAAGTCCGTCAACCGTTGCCGGATTACTGTAATCTTTTGTAAAACTTTCAGCTCCAATCGTCACATTATCCTGTGTACGGAAGGTCACATCTTTTAATTGATTACAATCTTTAAACGCCTGATCTCCAATAGCTGTAACAGAATCGCCAAGGTCTACTGTTGTAAGTTCTGAAAAATCTTCAAAAGCATTCGCATTAATTGAAGAAACTGTACCGTCTCCTACCGTCAATGTCTCGGCACGATCTTTTACAAGATCAAAACAACCGTCCGTAATCGCTGTAACCCTGATGCCGTCACCATAAGTACTTCTGATTACAAGATTCTTTCCACCAACAATTGCGCTTGTTTCATCGGTCCGGTCAGCTCTTTCCGGGAAATACCTTGACATCACTCCTTCTTTCGCATTCGGATCTCCACCGTTCAATTGTATCATATAATAATCTGTTATTTCACGTAAAGTAGTTTCGTCCTGATCCACCTGCGCCGCTTCAAAATATGCTCCCTGCTGGCTGCCTGTGGTCTCCGTAAATTTATAATCCAGTCCGATCTCGTGTGCCGTCTTTCTTGGATTCGAGAAAGATCCCATTGCCATAATATCAGAACCGGGCGACCATGTAGACGGTCCTTCAATATAAAGCCCATTCCGAACTGTCTTCACATTTTTAAATGCCGCTTCCGTCAGATTCACCATTGCTCCCGCTACTTTCACAGATTTCAGCATATAACAGTTTTTAAAGAAATCATCCGGCAGAGTAACATTTTGATTAGCGCCGTAAGTACCGGGCAGTTCACACGTCAGCAGATTTCCTCTTCCCGCTAACATCATTTCACCTGTATCATTACCTCTTGCTGAATTTGGATCGCCAAATCTAAAGTTCTGCATCTCGATTACGCTAAAATCCATGTCACTTAAAGCGCCGCCCTGATTATCCGGGTGAAGTGCAAAAGCTCCTTCTGCAATAAGCTGCGTATACTGTGAAAATTTCACACTATTTAAAGAATTGCAATTATAAAATGCATATCTCCTGATCTCAAGGGACTGACGCACTTCTGACATATCTACTGTTGCAAGACCTGTACATCCTGCGAATGCCCCCGGTTCTATTATTGTTGTTTCACTGCTTGGAAAAACTAATTTCGTAAGACCTGTACAGTCTTTGAACGCTTCTGTACCAATTACATCCGTACTTACCATTTCTACATTTGATAATCCCCTGCAGCCTGCAAAAGCACGGTTTCCTACCCTTGTTTTTCCTTTTAGTTCTACAGTCTTTAAACTGGTCAGGTTTTCAAATGCGGAATTACCAATATTCCTTATGGATCTGGGTAAAACAATTTTACTGATATTCGTGGGATCTACTACGGCAGATACCGCATACATTCCACCGCCTTCTGACTGTTTTACGAATGCTTTATCCGCGATTCCACTGACAAAAAGGTTTTCGGAAACTTTAAATCCATTCTGGTCTGTATGTATATCCGGCTTATCATCCGGTTCCTCATCCGCTTCCATAATTGCTGCCCATTGTTTTCCTATTTCTCTATTTCGCAAACCATATTTATGAGTAAGGCTTCCATCATTATTTACTTCAATTACTTCTTCTAACGTCCAGCCAAAATCATTTGATCTGGGACCGCCGCCCTGCTGAACTGCATAAACCTTTGTTGCGTAACTATGCACAGTATTATTATCAAAGTAGCGGCCACCCGGCACATAATCCGGCCCCCGATCTGCATATTTATAAAAGTCAATTCTGTAGGTTCCCAAGCCCACTTCTGTAGTGGTGCCATCCGGATTCGTTTTGATTTCCGTATTTTCTACAGCGTAATAATCCTGTGAGATATCCACCTTTGATGCATTAGCATATCGAGTATACTGCTCTGCAATCATTCCGGCATTACCTATATCCAGCACATTAGGAGTTACTGTTGTATCCATGTACATCGCAGTAATTTCCTGTTCCGTAACCGCCATATCTTTTAAAATATACCCAACCGTAACATAAGATGAAATGGTCAGGCTGTTTTGATTAGACGGTTTATAATCTGCATTAAATCCGGTAATAACAAGCCCATTGGATGAGTTTTCCACCTTATAAGCTTCCGAAATTCTAAAGAACTGATTATCCCAATCAATTGTCTGCCCCTTCTGTTCTGTACCACCCGTCGGCCGTGCTACACCTAATGCTGCATTATAATCTGCAGCAGTTACATCATATGGGTCAGTATATGGTTCTTCTGCCGGTGTCGTTGTAGTCGTACCACCGGTCCCGGGTGTCGTAGTACTGCTCGCCAATACATTATCCTGTACCGGTATCGCTGCAACGACAAGCGCCGTAATCATAAACACCGCCGACAGCGTCTTACGAACCGTTCTCCTTAATTTTCTGTTTACTTTTTTCTTTGATGCTTTTTTTGCCATCATAACTCTCCTCTAACCGTAAATTTTTTAATTTACTTTTTTTGCTACTATCACAAACCTTCCATCCTTTTCCGAACTGTCACAGGTCGATAAAGTCAAAAGCCTGTCGCCGTAGCCTGCTGTCACTCCTGTATCATAGAAGGACAATGCGCTCATCTCATCCATATAGGAATCGAATTCTTCTGCCGAGTTGGCATCTATAAACTGATAGTACTTAAATGTAATCTCATTCTCATTATATACTCTGGACCGGAATACGTACATAATCGCATAAGTCCCTTTTTCATAAATCGTATCGAACTGAATCAGCGGATGCTCTTCGTAATACTTCTTATTACTATACTTATTGAGGTCTCCGAACATTTTTCCCGACTTCATATGATGTCCATATATAATAAGATTCGTGCTGGGTTTCAGCACATCACAGTCTTTATCCATAAAAATGGAACCGTTCTTGTCATACTCCTGCTCCAGATTATGAGTAAGATAATATTCGTTATTTACCGTCTGCATGACAGGATAATCAATTATTGTATCGTCAATTTTAACCCATCCGATTAGACTTTTGTTTTTATTGTATAAAACTTTATATTCATCCAGAATTTCCCTTTCTTCTTCCGTTTCCTCCTCTGCTTGAACTTCCAATGACATTCCGGGCCTGACCGGACTATCTTCCTTTAGATCCGCCCACTTTTGATAGGTTGAAGTCGTCCTGTCAACAAAATAATAATATACCCCGAAATACCCGAAAGAAATTACCGCTGCCAGACTGCACACAATGACGGTCCATTTTCTGCGTTTTTCCCTCAGGTCAAGCTGTCTGAGGATTTCCTTCTGCATTTCCTTGTCATATTCTTTCAGTTCTTTTTTGGCTTTTGATTTTTGGTTCCCCTTTTTTGCTGCCTTTTGTATCTTTTTTTGTTTCTTTTTCTCTTTTGCAGTCGGTACTTTTGTATGCTTGGCCGTCTGCTCTATTTCATAAACGAAGTCATCCCCCACCATCGTTTCAAAATGATACTTACCGCTTTGAAGCTCATTGTTCAGCTCTAACAGCTGTGCAGGATCCTCCAATTTATAACGTTGTTTTAACTGCTCTATCTTTTTTTGGTCCCGGCAGGCAGCCTCATAATCGGCTTTCGTCCTGAACTGCCTTCCGGCAACGTCCCGTCCGCCTGTTGGTATTGGCATATTAATCTTCTCCTTTAAAGCATATTATAGCACAAAACTACACACTTTACCAATTTTTATTTTTATACACTCTCTATTTTACTATATCCAATAATAAATTCAAGTATTTTTCACAATAAGTTCATATTTTAATTTTTTTAGAAACACTGACATGCCCTGTACATAAGATATACCATAAAACAAATTATTTTGGAGGAAAATCATGAGTGATTTAACTGCAACAAACTGCGGATGCAACAGCGTAGCAAGCAATAACGGATGTGGAAGCTGGATTTGGATTCTGATCCTTCTTTTCTGCTGTGGCGGAAATAATGGATGTGACAACGGCTGCGGATGCGGCGGCGGTTTTGGCAACTTCTTCGGCGGAAACAACGGTTGTGGATGTGAAAGCATCATCTGGATTCTCATTCTGCTCAGCTGCTGTGGCGGAAATTCCTGCTGCTAATCTTTAGTGCATCTTACACTTTCTATGGGCAACGGATGGCGCGCGTCGCGTGTCATCCGTTGTTTGCATAATCCATACTCATTTTTCATAAAATGGTATGAAAGAGGAAGGGAGATGCCATGAATCCAAAACAACCTGATAAAATCGCAGCATTTGACACACTTTATACAACCAATCATATCCAAATGTTAAAGATTCTTTTTCCAAATGTTCAAAAAGAGTTCCGGCACCACCTGGCAGTTTATATTAAATATTTGGAATTACAATATACGCTGTCTTTACAGGAAGGCACTCCTTATTCATTAAAGTCCTGTTCTGACGAGGATTCCACTCCTGTTGACTTCGGCGCATTATGTGATGAACTGTCTCCTTTTTGTAATGAAAAGGAACGCTCTTATCTGATACAGTTTAAAAATATACAGAATATGATAAAACAGTACAAGGATATAGAAGCTGCCATGTCAATGATGAAAGAATTATTTCCTGAAGGAATGGGTGCTGCAGATGCGGGAGACGGAGAAGGTAATGGAATATTTAATTTTTCTCCCGATATGCTATCACAGCTTTTGTCACCGGAACAACAGGCGCTATTTTCTATGTTTCAAAATAAGGAGGATTAAAATGGAACACCCCAAGTGGATGGATGACCCTGCGGTCGCCCACATTGCTCCTGAAAAGTTGGAGTTTTTACAGGCTCTTGTTTTTGAAAGCAGAGGACTTTCTCAAAAAGAAATGTTTCCCTTTCTCATGTCAATTATGAAGAAAGCAAAATCTAAAAATATAACTTTTGAAGAAAACGAAATAAGTCTGCTGATTCAAACAATCAAAAAATACAGCTCTGAAGAAGAGCTCTCTACCATTGAAAAAATGCTTGCAGTAAAAAAGAAGGGTTAACCCCTTCTTTTTTATTCCCTTTCTATCTCTGCCTCCGTGAAACTGATGATTGCCTTAAATAAGTCTCCATCCAGATAAATATCAAATTTCCCTTTTTGCGCTTCTGTCAGATTTTTAGCGATAGAAAGTCCAAGTCCGCTTCCTTCTGTACTTCTTGAAACATCACCCCTTATAAATCTCTCCGTTAGTTCGTCCGCACCAATATTAAGAGGCTGTGCCGATATATTCTTAATTGACAGCATTACTTTTTTATTTTCTGCCTTTCCATCAATATAAACACGGGTTCCGGTCATTGCATACTTAAATATATTATTGAAAAGATTTTCAATTACTCTCCACATTCTCCTGCTGTCTGCTTCAATGCACATTACCTTCTTTTCAAAAGACGCTACTATCTGCAGGTCTTTTGTCTCGAATTTTTCAGAGAACTCACCAATTGCCTGATTCAGCAATTCCACAATATTAATCTTTTCTATATGAAGCGTAATATTTCCTGAAGAAATTTTGGATGCTTCTACTAAATCGTCCGTAAGCTGTTTTAATCTTTGAGATTTGGAATCCAAAACCTGAATATAACTTTTAATTTTCTCATCCTCAATCTTTTCCCTTTTTAACAAGTCCACGTAATTAATAATGGAAGTTAATGGTGTTTTAATATCATGCGACACATTTGTAATCAGATCCGCTTTCAGTTTTTCATCCTTCATGCTTGTTTCCACCGCCTGCCTGATCCCATCTCCAATGCTGTTTACTGCCTCTGCCAAAATCTTATTTTCACCATACATTTTTTCCGTATCAACCTGATAATTCAAATCACCGTTTCGTATTTCACCAATACCATCCACTATTTTTTTATTATCAATGCCCTTTTTAAACATCATCCATCCCACTGCTGCATCTAATACACACAACAGCATGACAATATAAAAATTTCCTCCCATAAATGCAATCAGCAGCCCTACGGCATTCGTAAGCATCAGACTTCCGTATGGTATCAGTGTCCGAAGCGCCACCGGCATATTTCTATAAACTATTTTAACCGCCTCCGCCATCTTCAGCAAAATATGTTTATGGAACCATTTCAAAATGCAATAGGAAAAGCTTCCCTTCCATAAATTATTCACTTTGCATCTTCGTATAAAACTGTAAAAAATCATACATCCAGTGCTGCTTGCTATCAGCGTTTCAATAATTGCCATATTTAAAATAACCTGATTGCTTAATTCTTTCCATTTCAGCATATCATAGCTGAATACAACCATCACAGCCGCTATCCCTGCCGCTATGCCGCAAATCATAACCCAGATCTCTGTTGGAAGCATTTCAAATCTGGTCGGAAAGACTTCCACAATATTTTCTGTCTCTTCATCCCCCTCTATTACGATTCTTCTTCCCGTATAAACTGACAGGAGAATCAGGAGAATCATCCATGCGGCAATTCCTCCCACAATACATGCTGCATATTTCCACCATGACGGCAGTAGATTTTCAAAAGTATATTTTGCTTTTGCAAAGGCATCCTCCGCCGGATATCTGTCATCCACCGCAATCCAGATTTTTGTATTTTCCGTATAGGTATAATTATATTTGTTCATGAGACTTAAAAAATAGTCCTCCGACACTTCTGTTGTTGTGCGGTATTCCATATCATAAGGAGAATAATAAATATTTTTTGCAAATCCGCTGAAATACTCATTAATAGCAGCAATATTTAAATCCGGCAGCGTTACATTTGTAAAGCAGACATTTTCTCCATCCACCATCATAATCATACAATAAAGAAGATTGGAATTTTCCATGCTGTATGACTTTTCATAATTCAGATATTCCCGATAATTATGATAAAGGCTGTCCGCTGCTTCGTAAATATTATTGCATAACTGATAATATTCATCCCAGGAGGACACAAGTTCTTCCGGCGTCTTTCTATCCACCGTCAGATAACGGTTCGTCAGGATCGTATGGTATAAATCGTCTTCTTCGACCGACTCTGTTACTGCGGTCCGGCCTTCTGCTTCAACGGCAAAATATTTCGATATATCTGCATTCTGATTCTCAAAACTTTCTACTATATTGCCATTTTCATCACTGACAATTACGCCAAAATCTCCCTGAATAATATACAAAATCTCTCCGTCATCACCTGTTACTTCAACATATTCACCTGCCTGTGCCAACTCTCCGGCTGCATCTTCCATTTCCTTTGTCACTCTCCACTGGTTTTCATAGGATTCTCTTAATTCTTCCTGTACCGGATGAAACCCTGTTGTATAAGTTCCTTCATACTGTGTATAAGTAGTCTCATCCGCAAGGAAAGCATCCATCGCTTCTACAGAATCAAAAACTTTCCCTGTATATTCAAACCCATATTTTCCCCATTTCAACAATTCTTCCAAACGATAGGAAGCGGTCACGTACTTGCCGGATAATTGCTCTGCACGGTTTACATAAGCAGTCACGTCAATCTCTTTATTGCCGTCAAATTCACCATCTGTCTCTAACTGACTTCTTATCACACTCATTCTGACGGCATCCTGAATCCCCCTCTGCAGCAGTATCTGATAAATATCGCTCTCTTCAAATGCCATGTCATACTCAAACGGATTTAAAAATATGCTGTAACTTCCCATCTGCAAAGTACCGTTGATTACAATGGTCGTAATGCTGATCGCCACAATCACCGCAATAATCTGCTGTAAAATAAATAAAAATATTTTATTTCCTTTTCCCAATACATTTCTTTGCTTCATGAAAATACTCTCTTTTTATTTTTGAATCGGATTGTTTCTCAATCGGATTGTTTCTCAATCTTATATCCAACGCCCCATACAACTTTTAAGTATCTTGGTTCTCTCGGATTAATCTCAATCTTTTCCCTGATATGTCTGATATGCACTGCAACAGTGTTATCTGCACCGATTGCATCCTCGTTCCAGATGCTTTCATAAATCTGATTGATCGAAAATACTCGGCCCTGATTCTTTACAAGAAGCAGAAGGATATTGTACTCTATCGGCGTCAGCCTTACAGTCTCGCCGTCCACAGTAACTTCTTTTGTTTCATCGTTAATGCACAGACCGCCTACCGTATAGAGAGAATTATTATCTGAATTCAAATTCCCCAGGCTCGTATATCTTCTAAGATGCGACTTTACCCTTGCCACAAGTTCCAGCGGATTAAAAGGTTTTGTTACATAATCGTCCGCACCGATATTGAGACCCAAAATCTTATCCGCATCTTCTGATTTTGCAGATAAAATAATAATGGGAATACTGCTGTATTCTCTAATCTTCAATGTTGCATGTATGCCGTCCAGTTTCGGCATCATCACATCTATAATCAACAAATGAATTTCTTCTTTTTTTAATATTTCTATTGCCTGCTCCCCGTCATATGCCTTGAAAATATGGTAGCCTTCCTGTAATAAATATATTTCTATTGCCTCAACAATTTCTTTATCGTCATCGCACACTAAAATGTTTGCCATATCTGCTCCCATCCTTTGTATTTATTTAATCACTTATATTTTAACATACAATTATTATTTTCTTTAATTTTTTCTTAAAGCATAAAATCCTTTCCACTTAGAAAGGATTTTATGCTTTTGACGAATAATTATCTTTCATTGGATTGCCGCTATACCCGCTCGATCTGTCTAAAAGATTTGTATATTCGCCGTTTTTGTTATAAGAATCCAATAAATGATTGTTTTTCATCTCAAACCATTCCATCTGTTTTTCCTGCTGTCCCGGTTTTTCTTCCCTGCTGTCTTTAAAAAATCCTCTCCTGTTTTTTGCCGTTTCTTTCATTCGCTTTAGAAACGCATCCTTTTTAGCTTCAAATCGCTCTCTTGCCTGCCCGGTTTTAACTTTCAACGCCGGAATCGCGCCTGCCAGCCTTCCTGTTTCCCGCTCTGCTGTCACAGAAATCTGTTTAGGATTCTTTACATCCGCAACGTTTTCCATTGCTGATGTAAGATTTCCTCCTATATGATTTATTTTTCCGTTTGATCTGTCCACATTTTCTGCTGTTCTGCCTGCCGCACTTGTATTTTGTCCGCCGTCGCTTTGTTCATTCCAGATTCCTTTTAAAAAACCGATTCCTTTTCCAAGTACTTTTTTTATGCCGCCTGTAAACAGATCAAATGCCGGCAGTTTTTCTGTGCGTAAATTCTCCTGCCCCTGCTTTGCGGCAGACATCTTAAGATCCATTCCTGTATCCAAAAAACCGCCTTTGTGCTTGTGCACGCAGTTTTTCAGATCATGTTCTGTAGTTGATATATTAGATGAATAAGAATTTACATTTTGAATCATAAAACCACCATACCTCTCACTCTGTTACCCGAGTACTATCTTTTTAAAGTTTTTCTTTCCGCGCCTTACTACAATACCGTCGCCTGAAAAAGCATCCTTTTCATAAAATGTTTTAATATCCGTAACCTTTTCGTCAGATACTACTACTCCTCCCTGTTCTACCGCACGTCTTGCTTCAGAACGCGAAGCGGTTAATCCACTTTTTACAAGTACTGCCAGAATGTCAATCTTTCCCTCTTCAAAATCCTCCTCGTTCAGCTCGCTTGTCGGCATATCCGCTGCATTTCCACCTCCGAACAGGGCTCTTGCGCTTTCTCTTGCTTTTACTGCTTCTTCTTCCCCATGTACCAGATTGGTAAGCTCATATGCCAGAATCTCCTTTGCCTCATTCAGCTGACTGCCTTCCCATTTCTCCATTTCCACTATCTGTTCTAACGGTAAAAAAGTAAGCATTTTCAAACATTTCAGCACATCTTCATCCGCTACGTTTCTCCAGTACTGGTAAAACTCAAAAGGTGTTGTCTTATTTGGATCAAGCCATACAGCGCCTTTCTGTGTCTTCCCCATCTTCTTTCCTTCTGAATTTAACAGCAAAGTAATAGTCATGGCATAAGCATCTTTTCCCAGCTTACGGCGGATCAATTCTGTCCCTCCGAGCATATTGCTCCACTGGTCATCCCCTCCGAACTGCATATTACATCCATATCTTTCGTATAAGGATAAGAAATCATAGCTCTGCATAATCATGTAGTTAAATTCCAGAAAACTGAGTCCCTTTTCCATTCTCTGTTTGTAGCACTCTGCTGAAAGCATCCTGTTTACAGAAAAGTGAGCCCCGATATCCCGAATAAATTCAATATAATTCAAATCCAACAGCCAGTCTGCGTTATTGACCAAAAGAGCTTTCCCCTCTGAGAAATCAATAAAACGGCTCATCTGCTTTTTAAAACACTCACAGTTGTGGTCTATCGTCTCTTTTGTCATCATAGAACGCATATCCGTCCGCCCTGACGGATCTCCTATCATGGCAGTCCCTCCTCCGATCAATGCAATCGGTTTATTTCCTGCCATCTGCAGCCTTTTCATCAGACATAACGCCATAAAATGTCCTACATGAAGACTGTCCGCCGTTGGATCAAAACCAATATAAAAAGTTGCCTTTCCCTGATTAATCAGTTCTTTAATTTCTTCTTCATCCGTAAGTTGTGCAAGAAGCCCTCTCGCTCTCAGTTCGTCAAATACTGTCATGTTTTTATTCTCCTTTTTCCTGTGAAAATACTGATATCGTATACGACAAAAAACCCCGTCCTTTTTATTTAAAGGACGGGGAATAATTCCCGTGTTACCACCTTTATTCACAGATTACTCACATAATCTGCCTTGGCAAGTACAGTCGAAACGATACTCCTGTGCAATAACGGACACACGCCCCGTCACATCCTACTTATATCCTGTTCGGTGTGCAGCTCCAAGATGTATTCATAACCAGTTTCCGACGCGCCTCTCATCCTCCGGCTGCTTTCTGTTCCTTTCACTTGTTACTACTTTTTCTCTTCATAGCCTTTACTTTATGTCAAGATTGTAACGCCAGTTTACTCATTTGTCAATCATTCTTTTCATCATAAGAATAAGTCATACTCTGATAAGCGGTTGACTGCCAGCCTTCTGCTTCTTCTGTATCATCCGTTACAGAAGAAGTTTCACTGCTTTCAGCCGCTGCCCCGCTGCCGGTATCTTCCGATCCTTCCGTAATCTTTTCCCCAACCGAACATTCTTCATCTTCTATTTCTTCAAGCATCTGCTGTGCTTTTGCATCCGTATGAAGCGCTCTCATAATCAGATTCACATCCTCCGGTGAGAACATAGAGATCGCTTTTGCAAGCTGGTCAATATTGTCTCGGTTTACAACAAGAGAACCACCTCCTGATAAAGATATCGTAAGACAGTTTTTAGGATTAGACGTATCTCCTAAATGAAGTTGATTATGTTCCGTATCACAGACAAAGGTTACTCCGTTATAATTTATGATTCCATTATCCGACAAATGATAATATGGCGCTTTCTGATCTTCGCCACTTAAATGATCCCTTAACCGGCTTCCCTTTATGACCTCTGTTTTTCCCTGCTTTACATTCTCCTGCTTTACATGAAGGCCGTCTTTTTCCTGCTCTTTATCCTCCGCGGTCAACGTTTCTCCATATTTTGCAAAATATCCGCCCGTCTTTGCCGCATCTTTTCCTGCATTCATACTTTCACTGTAAAAAGTGTTAAAATAGCCAACCCTTGAAATTCCCATTATGTAACCCTCCATCCTGCTATGCAGCCCTTCCATTAATCCATTTCTCCATCTTTTAAGCACGGAAATTGTATTTACTTCCACTCACGCCATAATTAGATAATAAAGAACTATAGGTAGCACTGTTTATAGAATTTAAATTTGTATCTGCATTCTCCTCTACCCTTTTGCTCTTGTCTGCCACTTTAGCCGCAAAACTGTTTTCTCCCTGAAAGACACTTTTTAAGTTTTCCAGGTCTGCCTCCTGCAGCTTTGTCCTGTCCACTGTAAGTAATCCATTCTTGTCCTCTGTAATGCCAATATTCTCCAGCCTGCTCTTATTAGAAACAACAAATCCATGCATCTGTTTGATATACAATTGATTTACTGTACCGCCTTCCGCCCCCATTCTTCGTATCATTTCATTGTAGTCCTCTACAAAAGATCTGATTTCTTTTACTACGGATGAAGTATCTTTTTTCTCCTCTGCTACAGAAAACAAGGACTCCTTCTCTGTAGACATGAGCTGGCCCAGAGAAGTCTGTACATCCTGTGCCGCACTTTTCATTGTTGAATAATTTGACTTCATTGATTCGAGCATAGAAGAAGCCGTACTTGTTTTTCTTCCGCTATTTGCCATCGCTGCTTTTTTCTGTGCGAGAGTAGCCGCTTTTGCTCTTGCACTGTTATTTGTTTTAGAAGAATTATAAAATGCTCCATTTGATTTCACTTTTCTGCTTCTGATCATTTTCGATCTTATAGCTGTAAAAGCGATATTATTTCTCGATATTTTCATAAAAATGCCCCCATTCCCTTTCATCTTATTTTTTATATCGGTCAGATTTTGCTTTTTTGAAGCGCCATGCAATAAATTACCATATTTTTGTCATGAAGAAGTCTGCCTCAAATACTCTCTGTATGCTTTTGCAAACTCCGTACTTTTTCTTTTAGCAAGATAAATACTTTCTCCGTTTTTCAAAAAGATATTCCCGCTGTCATAACCTGACACATAATAAAAGGACACCAGATATCCCCTGTGACACCTGAAAAATCCTCTTCCAAGTTCACTCTCAAGGTCATTCATTTTCCCATAAAACTCAAGACTTCCTTCCTCTGTATGCAGAATAATCTTACGTCCGTTATTTTCCGCATATAGAATCGTTCCTACCGGAATGCTGTGATAACTTGTTCCTGTCTTTACGAGCAGCGGAACCTGTCCTTTCTTTGTTTTCTGTTCGGAAGTTTTTTTCAGAATCCTGTCAAATTTTCTTTTGTCCATTGTAAAAAACAGAATATCCGGTTTTTCTTTTGCATCAAGTAATTCTCTTTTTGAGGAAAAGCTGTTTACCTGATACTCTTCCTTTTTCAGTTTCAGGATCTCTTCAATACAATCCTCGATTTGTACCCCGTCCTCACATATGCCTATTCGAAGCATTGTCCCGTCATCCTCGTTTCTATCGTTTTATACAAAAAGGCACTGTCACCCGAAACTGCTTACCTCGTTCCTTCGATGACAGCGCCCTTTTCCTGTATCGACTCATATAAGTTCCTTCCTGTCTGAATCGCTACCTGTGATCCTTCACATTTCTTATAACTATAGATAATATCGGCACAATTTATCTGATTTGAAGCAAATTGTAATGAAAATTCTAATTTTTGTAACCAAATTTATCTCAAGGTTACTTATTGACCATTAATTTTGCCATTGCCTGATTCAAACCGTCAACTGTAAGTTTATACATAGGGAAAATGGATTTTATTGCTGTTTCGGCTTCTCTCCAGGGAGCATGTCCCGGCGCCATTTTGGGATTGAGCCAGACCACCTTTTTATAGTGGCGTTTTAGCTGTAACAGCCATTCTTCTCCTGAAAGTCCGTTATTCGGCCCTCTGTAATTTCCGCTGTCCGAATACAGCTCTTCCGGCGCCATCGCGGCATCTCCCACAATGATCACTTTATAATCGCTGTCCAGATTACGAAACATCCATTCTGTCTCGATCCAGTCCCCATTTTCGCACTCCGGCGTTTTATACAAATGAGAATAAATACAATTATGAAAAAAATAAGTTTTTACATCCTTATAATGATTTGACTTATGCACTGACTGAAATAATTCCGTCAAAAGTGTACTGTAAGGAATCATGGTTCCTCCTGAATCCATTAACAGTAAAAGTTTCACTGCATTTTTCCTTGGCTTCTCCATCACGATCTGCAGACACCCGCCATTATTACAGGTTTTATCAATTGTCTGGTCAATGTCCAGTTCTGTTTTGGGAATATCCAATTTCGTGGAAAACTGACGAAGTTTCCTGAGAGCCATCTGAAACTGGCGGTTATCCAGTACCTTATCATCTCTGAAATCCCGGTACTTTCTTTCGCCGACAACAGCAAATGCCGACTGGAATCCGGTCTTGCCGCCTACGCGCACACCGCCCACGTTTCCTCCCGTATTTCCAAAGGAAGTCTTGCCCATTGTACCAATCCAATAACTTCCTCCGTTATGTTCGCTGTCCTGATCTTTCAAACGCTCTTTGAATTTTTGCTCTATATCCTCTTTTTCAATCAGCGTTTCCTCATTACTCAGCCAATATCTTTCTTCATTACTCAGCCGCTCATCCGGTTCTTCATCCGACTTGTCCAGCCATCTTAACATTTGCTTCGTGAGTTCAGGTTCATGCTGCACCGCTTTAAAATCCCGTTCAAAAGCCATATCAAATTTATCATATTCTGTTTCACTCTTTACAAGAATTGCCCTTGCCATATAATAAAAGGCCGTAAGACTGCTTTCGCATAATCCCTTATTCAGGGCTTCCTGTAAAGTAAGCCATTCGCTGAGCGTTATCTCCAAACCAAACTCTTTTAATGTATAAAAAAATTTACTAAACATAGGCTAATCAACCCTTTTTTTCACAGCGTCCAGATCTTCATCCTTTTTAACCATAACTCCTAAAAACGGCAGTTCTTTCCTAAGTCTGTCCGCCGGTATTCCGCCGATCTGCAGTGCATTAATCCAGTCTATTAATTCAGAAGTACTTGGTTTTTTCCGCACGTCCCTGATATCTCTGATCCAGTAAAATACTTCCATTGCATTTTTCATAAGATTCTCTTCCACATTTGGAAAATGCGTCTTTACAATCTCTTCCATCAATTCTTTATTTGGAAAGTCAATGTAATGAAAAATACATCTTCTGAGGAATGCATCCGGCAGTTCCTTCTCCGCGTTGGAGGTAATAATTACAATGGGTCTGTGTTTTGCTTTGACAGTTCTCTTTGTTTCGTGAATATAAAATTCCATCTGATCCAGTTCCCAAAGAAGGTCGTTTGGAAATTCCAGATCTGCTTTATCAATCTCATCGATCAACAATACAACCTGTTCTTCCGCTTCAAAAGCTTCCCCTAATTTTCCAAGCTTAATGTACCTTGCAATATCATCTACTCCTTCTTCCCCAAACTGCCCGTCATAGAGCCGCTGTATCGTATCATAGGTGTACAGCCCTTCCTGCGCTTTCGTCGTAGATTTGATATTCCAGATAATCAGCTTCTTATTCATAGAGTTTGCAACCGCCTGTGCCAGCATAGTCTTCCCTGTACCGGGTTCTCCCTTAATCAATAACGGCTTTTTCAGCGCTACTGCAATATTAACGCTTGCCATCAGTTCTTCTGAAGCCACATAATCTCTTGTACTGCCAAATTGCTCCGCCATTTTGTTCCTCCATTTCTGTTATGCTTTTTCATTTAAGCTGTTTATTTTTCTAAATAATATTCCGTTCTTTAACAGTCTTCCGTTTTCCAGATATCTTTCAAATAAAACCTCCCCTTCATCCGAAATCGAAATTTCCTCATCCGAGCAGTTAATAATCACATCAATAAAATTATCTACCCATCCGACCTTCGTAAAATGAATAACCCTCGGATTATCATAGGTATCGGGAAAATGAAAATTTCTGCTCTTTAAAAGCGGTTCGGTTTTTCTTAAGTGTATCAGCTGTCTGACTAACACAATCCGGTGATGATATTCTCCCGACTCAATTTTGCCCCAGGGCATACACCTGCGGCAGTCCGGATCATGGCCTCCCTCCATAGCAATCTCCGTACCATAATAAATACACGGACTGCCCGGCATGGCAAAAAGGACTGCCAGCTGCTGATAAAATTCATCCAGGCTCCGCACTTCTGAACGTAACCTTTTCGTATCATGAGAATCCAGCAGATTAAACAACACATCATTTGTCTGCTGCATATATCCCGTATAGCAGCGATTTACGGTATATTCAAAATCTTCACCGGTCAGAGATTTATCAATCCAAAAGTCTTTAATGCTCTGTCCCAGAGGATAATTCATAACCGCATCAAATTCATCGCCCCGCAGCCATCCCATTGCGTCATGCCAAATCTCCCCAAGAATATAAATATCAGGATTAATGGCCTTCATCCTGCTCCTTAACTCTTTACAAAAGGTATGGGAAATCTCATTCGCCACATCAAACCTGAGCCCATCCACTTTATACTCTTCCACCCATTTTGTACAAACATCCAAAAAGTAATTTCTGACTTCTTCATTATTCGTATTTAATTTAGGCATCTCATCAAAAAAAGCAAATGTGTAATACTGCTTTTTCTTTGCCGCTCCTTTTTCAAAGGGCCATTCATTTACCATAAACCAGTCAAAGTACCGGGATTTTGGTCCGTTTTTTATCACGTCCTGCCAGGGTGCGAACTCTTTTCCACTGTGGTTGAATACACAGTCCACCATAATACGGATTCCCTTTTCATGCGCCTTCTCTACCAGATTTTTAAAATCTTCTTCCGTCCCAAAGTGCGGATCAATCTGAAAGTAATCGGTAGTATCATACTTATGGCTGGACGGAGATTCATTAACCGGAGTCAGATAGATACCGGAAATGCCAAGATCCACTAAATAATCCAGCTTTTGAAGTATCCCCGGAATATCCCCGCCAAAAAATTCGGAATTACTTACATTTCCCTCTTCCCTCCAGGGCAGGGTATGTTCAGGGTTAAGACTTTCATCCCCATTACAGAAACGTTCCGGAAAAATCTGATACCAGACTGTGTCGTTTACCCATGCAGGCGTTTTGGCAATATCGCTCCGATTCATCCAGGGCATGACAAAGCATTGTCTGCTCCTGCCTTCCAGGTGCATCTGCGTTTCGCTTAAAAATCCGTCCTCAAAATAATACCATTTTTCCGTATCCGTAATCAATTCAAAATAATATTTTAACCGCTTGTATTTCGGCTCTAAAGTCGTAGTCCACCAAATCTGATTTTTCAATCGTTTCTTAAAAGCGATTTCTACGCATTCTCCATCCCAACCTTCTCCTCCGCCTAATATTCCCGATTTGAATGGATCGCCCTGATAAATATTGACTGCTTTTACATCATATCCTGTTTTAATATTAATGATCAGCCTGTCTTCATCCAGCGCATAACAAAAATTATCATTTGCCCTGTGATATACCCCGTTAAAATCCATACATCCACCCCTTTTTGATTTAATTTTTAAAACTGTGAATCGGCGCCGGAATCCTCCCGCCTCTGCTGATAAACGCATCACAGGAAAACGGATTTACCGGCATGATGGGCGCATACCCTAAAAGTCCCCCAAATTCTACCGTCTCTCCTACTCCTTTTCCTATCACAGGTATCAGACGCACAGCCGTCGTTTTCTGATTTACCATTCCAATAGCCATTTCATCCGCAATGATACCGGAAATAGCAGCCGCCTTCGTATCTCCGGGAATCGCGATCATATCCAGCCCTACTGAGCAGACACAGGTCATTGCTTCCAGCTTTTCCAAAGTCAGCGCACCTGCTGTCACAGCATCGATCATTCCCTGGTCTTCACTGACAGGAATAAACGCACCGCTCAGTCCCCCCACGTAAGAAGACGCCATAACACCGCCTTTTTTCACCTGATCGTTTAATAAAGCAAGCGCTGCTGTTGTTCCCGGAGCCCCTGCATATTCCAGTCCGATCTCACACAGAATATCAGCTACCGAATCTCCGATTGCAGGCGTCGGCGCCAAAGATAAATCTACAATTCCAAAAGGCACTCCCAGCCTTTTGGATGCTTCTTTTGCTACGAGCTGTCCCACTCTTGTCACTTTAAACGCCGTCTTTTTGATCGTCTCACATAATATCTCAAAGTTCTCGCCCCGCACTTGCTCTAATGCTGTTTTTACCACGCCCGGACCGCTTACGCCCACATTAATGATTTTATCGGCCTCTGTTACCCCATGAAAAGCGCCTGCCATAAAAGGATTATCATCCGGTGCATTGCAGAATACCACCAGTTTGGCACATCCCAGCGAATCTGCTTCTTTTGTATATTCTGCTGTCTTAAGTATCATTTCTCCCATCAGTTTCACGGCATCCATATTAATTCCCGTTTTTGTGGAACCCACATTTACCGAACTGCATACTCTTTCTGTAACAGATAACGCTTTGGGAATGGAACGTATTAAAAGCTCGTCCGCCTTCGTCATCCCTTTTGATACAAGTGCGGAATAACCGCCAATAAAATTCACCCCTACTTCATGCGCCACCTTGTCAAGCGTCTTTGCAATCCCCACAAAATCGTCTTCCGTTTTGCAGGCCGCGCCTCCTACAAGGGCGATCGGCGTAACGGAAATCCTTTTATTCACAATAGGAATCCCGTATTCTTTTGAGATTTCCTCCCCAATCTTTACCAGATCTTTTGCTGCATGATATATTTTTTGATAGATTTTTTCATTTAAAATCTTTACATCTGAATCAATGCAGTCTAACAAACTGATTCCCAAAGTAATCGTTCTGACGTCCAGATTTTCTTCCTCAATCATTTTATTTGTTTCAGTTACTTCATACAGATTAATCATATTTACTCCCGTCTGTCTGCTTTAGCAGACACTCAAATTCAATAGTTGAAAACGCTTTTCTTTCAACCTTTACTCCTATCTGCGCGCTTTACACACATTTCTATCCTCACCGTAAAACGAAACCCCCGCCCTCTGTCAGATTCTGTGCATCTGATCAAAGATCTCCTCCTTCTGACATTTAATGATAACGCCGATCTCCTGTCCAAGCTTCTCAAGTTCGTCTGAGATTTCCCCAAACGCTTTTTCAGTTTCATTCGTATCTACTATCATCATCATATTGAAGTACCCCTGAACAATTGTCTGGGAAATATCCAGAATGTTAATTTTATTTTCTGCAAGATACGTACATACCCTGGCAATAATTCCTACTGTATCTTTTCCTACTACTGTAATAATTGTTTTTTTCATTTCTATCCTCCCTGTCTTTTATGCAATATGTATGATCTGTGACACCTCACTGCGTTTTGCCACAGTAATCGGAAAATCTGCCGCCTTATATTCATTATCCGCCATTGTGATCTCCAGACGGACAGTCTCATACGCAAGTTCAGGCAGATTATTCTCTTTACTTAAATGCCCTAACACGACTGCCTGCATTTTGTCGTGCAAAAGTTCACTTAAAAGCCTTCCTGACAATTCATTGGACAAGTGTCCCCTGTTTCCCAAAATACGCTGTTTCAGATAGTATGGATACGGACCTACCTGCAGCATGTTGACATCATGGTTTGCCTCCAGTAAAAGTGCATCCATTCCTTTTAAACACTCAACGGTATAATCATTATAGGTACCCAGATCCGTAATTACTGCGATCTTTTTCCTGCCATAACTGATGCGGTATGCCACCGGTTCCGCCGCATCATGAGAGATTGACATAGGATTTAATGTAATATCTTTTAAGATCAGTTTTTCATCTGCGCTTACCGCCTGAAATAACTCTCCATCAATCTGTCCAAGCGCGCCCGTCTGTTGAATTGCTGCTATCGTACCTTTTGTGGCATAAATGGGTATCTGGTACTTTCTTGCTATTACTCCCAGCCCACTGATATGATCCATATGCTCATGCGTAATAAATATTCCGTCCAAATCCCTGCATGTGATTCCGAAAGTATTTAATCCCTGCTCCGTTCTCTTTCCACTGATTCCCACATCCACAAGAATATGCGTGGCATCCGTCCCCACATAGATGCAGTTTCCGCTGCTGCCGCTTGCTATGCTGCACAATCTCATCGTTTATTTCCTCCAATATACCTCTATGACATCCCCGGCATAAATTTCTTCCATATACTGCGCCGTCCTGCCATTTATTTCCGTAACAATAGTACTGCCCTGCGGTTTCGACAAATCAATGTCAATGTAATCGAATATATCTACAAAAATATAGGTCTGTTTTCCTTTTAAGGTAATCGGACTTTTATTTACAAGAACCGTTATTTCTATCCCTGCCCCCGCTGCACTGTCAGAAACACTCTGCGTTTCTTCCTGTACTGCTCCAATATCCTGATCTGAATCCGTCTTATCTTCTTTGAAAATTTCCGATTCTCCATACCAGTCAGTCTCTTCAAATGGTTCTTCTTCATATAAAGTATCCCCATACAGATCTCTGTTTTCTGCCGCCTCTTTTATCTCTTCAATGACTTCCGAAAGATTTAATTCTTCCATCGTCCAGAGCACGGAAAAATTTTCATATACTCTGGTCTGCCTGTCAGCCACTTTATTGTTTACATAAATATTCATCTCCGGTTCTAAAATAACATCCATGAATTCAATGATCTGTTCCACTGTATAATAGTTTAACATCACAATGTCATCATGGTCCTGAATATCATAAAATCCTGACTGCAGATTTCCATTTACACTTGCAAAAACCGGCAGATCCACTTGTTTTTCATTCACAAAAATACTTAATTTAGCGGCAAATTCAGGAATCTGCTGTAATTCCATAGAAGCCTGTCTGCCTGCTGTAGACTCTTTGACCTGTATCATATCATTTGCGGCAATCTTTGTATGAATATCCGCCTCTTTCCCATTTACAAGAATCTGTGCTGCCTCCCCAAGCTCTCCTCTCAAAAGTCTGACGGTACCATTTACAGTATACGTTAATTCTTTTCCCCTCTTTGGGAACAGTCCGTCATTAGGGAAATCCGCCTGCATAGCCGCATCTACCACTGCCAGCTTGCTGTTGTCATATAATTTGATTCTTTCTTCATTAAAGGTAACAAAAATAAAATTATTGCTCTGGACATAATAACTTAAGCAGATGCCAATAGGCGTAACAAGCAGAGAATCTTTTTTCACCTCTTCTTCGCAGAATTCAATTTTCTGCATAACTTCTTCCCCGCGGATTGCAACCCTCTGTACCTGAATCCCCAGTTCCTGTGCGAGCCTGTCTGTATAAGTAGGTATTTTGCCTCCTCCTCCGACAACAAAGACCGCGCTCACCGGCTTGCCGCCGTTTAATTCCTTTATCTTGTCAGACACTTGTCTGGTCATATTGGAAATCTCTGATTCTAACACTGTTAATATTTCCTCTGAAGTTATGATCTGTTCAATTCCCATAATATCTTTATAAGAAATGCTCTCCATTTCACAGGCACTGCGCTTAATCAGTTCCGCAGTCTGAAAATCCACAAGACAATGTCTTGCTATTGTTTCCGTCAGACTGTCTCCTGCCGTTGGAATCATGCCATATGCTGCAATGCTCCCATCCTTCGTAATAGAAATATCAGAAGTCCCCGCTCCTACATCTACAAGCGCAATATTTAACATCCGGTACATCTCCGGAATCGCAACCTGAATCGCTGCAATCGGCTCTAAAGTTAAATTTACAACCTGAAGCCCTGCATATTCTACCGCTTTGTAAAGGCCATCCACCACATCATCCGGCAAAAAGGTTGCTATCATATCAGCGCCGATCAGTTTTGCTTTGTGTCCTTCCAGATTTCCAATCTGATAATGGTTCATATAATAATGTATCACAGAATAGCCGACGCAATAAAATTTCAGATCTGTATCTTCATTCGTCTTTAAAAACTCTTCATAGGCTTTTTCAACCCCCAGCGATGCCAGTGCATACACATCTTCTTCGGTCACAGACTTTTCTGTCAGAAACTCCTGTTCCACATTCGTTGTAATCGTTCTCAGCACACGCCCTGCCGCCGCAATACAAACATCTGTCAATTCTAAAGACAGTGTCTCTTCCAGTTCCTTTTTTACCTGTGCAATTGCAGCCCCGACTTTTTTTATATCGTGAATCTGCCCGTCCAGCATAGCTCTTGTTTCATGTTCTTTTACCCGCTGTGCAAGGACAGTAAAAATATCATTTTCCAAATATCCCACTGTACCAACAATGCTTCTTGTCCCAATATCAAGTCCAAATACCAGTTTCTTTAAATATTTATTTAACTCTGCCACAGGTAATCCCCCAGTTTTTCGTCTATTTGTTTCTTTGTATCTTCTATATCCGCATTATTATATATGATAACGCAGCCTGTCCGTTTAAATTCTTCTTCCGATCTCTGCACAGACATAATCTCATTTATTTTTTCGTCCGTATAATTTCTTGACTCCTTCAGGCGTTTCCTTCGTACCTGCTCCTCCGCATATATATACCAGATCTCTTCTACCTCCTGCCTGATTCTGCTGTCTAACAGAAGTGCAGTTTCTACAAAAAAGAGGGGAACTCTGTTATATGCTTTTTCTTTGTTTATTTCTGCAATAATATAATCCTCTACTGCCGGATGCAGCAGATCATTCACTTTTTTTAACAAACCTGCATCTTTAAATATGATATCAGCTGTTTTTGCTCTGTCGATTCTTCCGTCAGGCAGTAATATCTCTTTTCCCAAAAGTTCTATCATTCCCTTATATCCAGGCTGCCCCGGCTGCTTCACAAGATGTCCGACTTCATCCGCCAAAAGAATCCGACAATTGTACTTTTCCCTGATATAGGACAGGACTTCTGTTTTTCCCGAACCAATGCCGCCTGTAACACCGATAATACGCATAAAGCCCGCCTCCCTTATTTTGCCTGATACCAGTCTCCTCCCGTATGAAGGTCGATCTCCAATTTTACCTTAAGTTCTGCCGCTGACTGCATTTCCTGTGTCAGAATACAACGGACCTTTTCCTCTTCTTCCGGTGCAGTTTCAACCAGAAGTTCATCATGAACCTGCAAAATCAATTTAGATTTCAAACCTTCTTCTTTCAATCTCTTCCACACCTGTATCATTGCAATCTTAATAATATCTGCCGCTGTTCCCTGAATTGGTGAGTTCATGGCAACCCGTTCTCCAAAAGATCTCTGCATAAAATTACTGGAAGATAGCTCCGGCACAGGCCTTCTTCTGCCAAACATGGTCGTCACATACCCTTTTTCCTTTGCCTCGCTTACCAGACGTTCCAGAAATTTTTTCACATCAGGGTAAGTAGCAAAATATTGTTCAATATAATCTGCTGCCTCTTTACGGGTAATGCTTAAATCCTGACTTAAGCCAAAAGAACTGATGCCATAAACAATCCCGAAATTTACCGCCTTGGCATTGCGCCTCTGTAAATCAGTCACTTCTTCAAACGGAGTATGGAATACTTTAGAGGCAGTGATCCTGTGTATATCTTCCTCCATTTTATATGCCTCAATCAACTGCTCATCCCCTGACATATGGGCAAGCACCCTAAGCTCTATCTGAGAATAATCTGCATCCATAAACAAATAGCCATCCTTTGGAACAAATACTTTTCTAATCAGTCTGCCTGACTCCATGCGCATTGGAATATTCTGCAAGTTCGGCTCTGTAGAACTGATACGTCCGGTGGCTGTGATCGTCTGATTAAAATTGGAATGAATCCTGTTTTTATCATCTATAAATGCTGCAAGTCCGTCCGCATAAGTAGATTTTAATTTTGCAAGCCCCCTGTATTCTAATACGGCAGCCGCCAGCGGATGATCCTGCGCCAGCTTTTCCAGTACATCAGCTGCTGTGGAATACCCCGTTTTTGTCTTTTTTCCTCCCGGAAGCTTTAATTTATCAAATAAAATTTCTCCTAATTGTTTCGGGGAATTAATATTAAAGTGCTCCCCTGCCATCGAATAGATAGATTCTTCTAATTCTGTAAGCTTTTTGGCAAGATTGTCCCCATACTTTTTTAATTCTTCAGGACGAACCAGAATCCCTTCTTTTTCCATATCAAACAGGACCAGCGACAACGGCATTTCTATCTGCCTGAAAAGAAGATACATTCCCGATTCTTTTAATTTTTCCTCAATGACTGCCGAAGCTTTCCAGATTACAAATGTATGAAAACATGCATACTTTAGAAATTCTGCCTGCTTTTCTGATGCCTTTTGAAGATTTTCCTTTCCAAACAGTTCCTGCCTGCTTTTTAACAATAAGTTTAAATGTTCTGATGCAATATCCTCTACTTCATAATCACTCTTTAATGGATTTATAAGATAGGCCCCAATCAGTACGTCAAAATAACTGTCCGTTTTTTCTCTTTCTATATACGCATACTGCTTTTTAATATCAAAAGCTGCAAGTTCCGTCTTTTCTGACAGTGCATAAAGTTTATCTTTTAAATATTCTTCTGTTAAAAATCCTTCCTTCTTTAACAGAACCGTCTTATCTTCCGCATAAGAAAGAGCTATTCCAATAAATCCTCCCTGTGCTTTTTCATCACAAAATACCTGAAATGCTGCTCTTTTGGCTTTTGCTGCCTCTTCAAATACTTTCTCCGCTTCTGAGAGCTCCGTTATCTCTTTAAAACTGTCCGCAGTCTCCTGATTCCTGTCCTCTCCTTTTTCTTCAAATCGGGACAAAAAAGCTTTAAATTCCAATTTTTTAAACCATTCATAAGCGTCTTGTGTATAAAAATTTTTTAGCCGGGCGTTTTCAAAAGAAACTTCGAGTTCACAGTCTGTTTTTATGGCGGCAAGCACTTTACTTAAGTCTGCAAGCTCTTTATTTTCCCGTAAAGACGCCTGAATACTTTTTTTGGTAATTTCTTCTATATGCGCATAAATATTCTCTATCGATCCATATGTCACCATAAGCTCTGTTGCCGTTTTTTCTCCCACTTTGGGAACTCCCGGAATATTATCTGCCGTATCCCCCATCAATGCTTTCAGATCAATAAACTGCTCCGGCGTAACCTTATAGGCCGCAAGTACATCCGCTGCATAATAATCCTCAACTTCCGTCCTTCCGCCCTTTGTTTTTGGAATTCTGATCTTAATATGTTCTGTGGCAATCTGCAATAAATCCCGATCGCCGGAAACAAGAGAAACTTCCATACCACTGCTTTCTCCCCGCTTCGCAAGCGTACCCAGAATATCGTCTGCTTCAAACCCTGCCTTTTCTATTGTTACAATGCCCATAGCATGCAGAACTTCCTTCATCACCGGCACCTGTTCACGCAGTTCTTCCGGCATCGGCTTCCTTGTTCCCTTATATTCTTTGAAAAGCTCATGACGAAAAGTAGGTGCCTTTACATCGAAAGCCACCATCAAGTAATCTGCTTTTTCTTCCTCTAATATCTTAAATAAAATATTTAAAAATCCATAAACCGCATTTGTATGAAGCCCCTTGGAATTTGTCAGATCGGGAACTCCATAAAAAGCTCTGTTAAGTATGCTGTTTCCATCAATTAATACTAATTTTTCACTCATTTTACAAACACCAACACCAAAAATATGATAATCAGGATAATCGCAAAAAACTCTGCCACATAAGACAGATACCTTAAATTTTCATTAATTCTGATCTTTCTTTCCATATTATTCAAACGCTCATTCAGTTCACCCTGCAGATCAAATACAGATCCCTGTTCCAAATTTGCCATTCCTTCCGTTACGAGAAATTGTATTGCCAATTCTTCCCTGCAGTTCTCACATTCATGTATATGTTCCATGAATTCTATACTTTCTCCGTAATCTAATTCATCATCTATAAACTTTCTGATCAGCTTTTCTGTTTCTTTACATTCCATATGCATCCTCTGTACCTGTATCCAGGCAGACTATTTGTCTTTATCCTTGTCTTTATATTTGGGATCGCATAAAACCTTTAACACCATTGCACCACCGCCAAAAATAAATACAAGCATCAATAAATATTCATAAAGAGAAGTTGGCCTTAAATAAATGCTGGTATTCATTATTACTGCAGCAATGATCAGTATTACACTGAGTACCACACATATTTTAGCCAAAAAAGAATCGGGATTTACGAAAAGCCAGATAATTGATGCAATAAAAGGAACGACTATCAATCCGGTATTAACAGAAAATCCCCCCAGATGCAGACCTCCGCTAAAAAAGCTGCTCGTTACTGTAACTTTACTCATAAACCAGTAAAGTCCTGCTGCCAGCATTGCCAGTCCTCCCAAAAATACCCGTAAATCATTTTGTTTTCTCTTCTTCATCCTTACTTCCTGCCCCTCTTATGTATTCTTCGGTTATTATAGCATATAATACCATATTAAAAAAGACAGACTTTTTCGTCCGCTATTTTATTTTTCTACGAAAAAACCAGATTTCCGCCTTCTCTCCATGATAAGTTTCCATATGCTTCACGATTACAATAAGGGAAACAATCAGGATTCCTGCCGCCTCTGCCCGATTCTTTATAAAAAAACAACCACTGATTCCGACACACATAAAAGTAAGTATCGCCCTGAGCAGATGGGGTCTGATTACAAAGCAAAGCGAAAATAAAAGAAAAAAGAAAATTAGTAAAAGCAGCATCGTTGTATCAGGATATAGTCCTATTGCAATTCCGAAAGACACAGCAATTGCTTTTCCACCCTTTCCATTATGAAATATGGAGCAGGCATGTCCCAAAGCAGGCGATGCCATTACAAGCGCAAATAAAGGTGATTCACGATTTAAAAATCTGGCTGCAACATAAACCGGGAGGGCGCCTTTTAAAAGTTCGCAGACAATAACTATAATCCCAATTGGAACTCCTGCAAGCAGAAATGCATTTGCAGTACCAGGGTTTTTATCAAGGCTCAATTCCCTGATATCAATTCCTTTTATATATTTGGGAAATAAATAAGCAAACATTACACTTCCTGATAAGTATCCTGCAGCTGCAAAAAAAATATACGCCATATTTTCTCCCTGCCTATCCCATCTTTAAATCCGTACACCGTTCAGCCAGCTCTATGATTTTTACTGCTGCATGATAATGCATATTTTTCTGTTGTTTTTTTAGCATGACTTCCCGTTTATTTTTATTTTTAACCAGTTCACGTCCTTTATGGATCTGCACTAATATTTCCGATGCGGAAACTGAAATTCCCCGTTTTTTGAAAAAAATGCGATTTTTACTCTCACATCCGGGAATAGGCGCCGTATGGACAATAGGAAGATTTTTCATAAGCGCCTCCGTCGAGGATAATCCTCCCGGTTTTGTATATATGACATCCGCCGCACTCATATAATCTGAAACATGTTTTGTAAACCCAATAATCCGCACTCTGTCATTTTCCTCAAACTTCTTCTGCATACTTTTTCTAAGCGGCTCATTGTTTCCACATACCACCACAATATAATCTTCTTTTTCTATACATGCCGCCAATTCCATTGAAAACAGCTTAATTTTTCCAAATCCCATGCTGCCGCCCATAATCAGGTATAACTTTCCCAAAACCGGAAGTTTCAGTTTCCTTCTTACCCGCTCTTTATTTACTTTTACTTCAAAACCTTCACTTACCGGTATCCCGTAAGGTAAAATCTTTTCTTCCGGTATCCCTCTTTTTACAAATTCATTCACACAATCTTCATGTGGAACAATATAATAATCACATTCCGTCTCTTCCCAAAACGGAATACAGGTATAATCAGTCGCGACCGCTATCGCCTTAATTGAGATCATGCCTTTTCTTTTCATATACGTAATCGTCTCCGCCGGATACAAATGCGGTGTAATAATGATATCCGCCGGATGCTCTTCCAAATATGCCGCCAGATATTTCGCCATCAACGCATTGGCAAAATACACGGGAGATTTTCTTTTCGGTGAACTCAATAATTTTCCGAGTTGATAAACCGCTCCAAATAACAAAGGCGTATTTTTTGCTATATTAATATATCCGCCTCCTACAATCCTTGACACCCGTTTTCCTGCCAGACTCATCATATCCACAAGATTTGCCTCGTGACCCATTTTTTCTGCATTTTCTGCTATTGCCCGTGCTGCCGCATTGTGCCCCTCTCCAGTATTGCAGGATAAAATTAAAATGTTCATCCGCCCATCCTTCTTTATTGTGTTTTATTTCTGTTCTGCAATTCACTATAGCAAAAAAGCACAGAACCTTCAACATTACGTTTTGATTCTGTGCTTTTACTGCCGGCGATGGGACTTGAACCCATACGATAATCGCTAAACCCGTGTAAAATCAATGTTTTTCATAGTCAAAAAATAAAGGTAATCAAAAAGGTAATCATTTTTTTATCGTCATTTCTTTATTCATCTTTTCGACAATTTCCATTTTATAGTCCATTCCAGTTATATCATAAGTATAATTTAAATTATTAACCTCTTCAGTGTGACCAAGTAATGAAGCAGCAACTGTAGCAGAAATTCCTGCACATCTTATTCTACTATTAACTGTTCGCCTGACTGCATTCATTCCTTTTGTATGTTTCATTCCTATTTGAATGCATTTATTTCTCATACAATCAGATATAGTTCTGCAATGTACATTTCCGACCGATGTGGAAAATACAAATCCATTATAGCATCCATATTTATCTTGTACATTTATGATACTTATGAGCAAACTCATTATTTCGTTTGAAATTGGAAATTTTCTTGACTTGTATGTTTTTGTAGATGATAGATAATATTCTTTATTTGTTCCATTATATTTTTCTGATTTAGAAATTACAATTACTCTTTCATCAATAAAAACATTTTCCCATTTCAGTCCTGCAAGTTCACCTGCTCTCATTCCTGTATATATTGCCAATTCAACAGCATACGAGGGCATATACCACGATTTTTCTTGATGATCTAATTTAATTCTTTCCATAATCATTTCTATCTCATATTCATTTAATACTCTGTCGTTCTGAGGTTTTACTTCTTTATTATAAAATTTAAAAAATTGTTTTGTGTCAATATATTGACACGGATCATCTATTATTCTTTTATTAATCCTCAAACTTTTAAATACGCCAGAAATGTATCCCCAAAGAGCTTTTCCTGCCTTTTCCTTTAAATCGAGTTCTTTGATTCTGGAAATAATAAATATGGTTATGTCTTCTTCTGTAATATTTCTTACATCCATTTCTTCAAAATCTGTTCCTTTAAAAAAACGTTTATAATCATATTCATATTTATAGACTGTATTACCAGAAATTCCATAAGCAATTTGTTTATTTTTCCATGCCTCAAAACATGAACTAAAACGATTTTCATTTCTTTTTTTCTCTTTCTCACATTTTGATTCATTTTTTGCTTCTTGCAAATAATATTCTACTATCATGTCTTTAATTGCATTTTCGGTAGATCGTTTCTTAAGAATCCGTCCTTTCTCTTCGTCCGGCAGATATGTTCTCCATTTACCATCCTTTCCCTCCCAAATCTTATATGGGTGTTTTTTTAATAATTCTTTTCTTTTATTCATTTCAATTTGCTCTTGCACGTATGATAAATCAATCATACCATTATCAACAGCATACTTCAATAATACTTCTTTATTTTCCATACATTTTGCAGCAAGAAGTATTATCTTGCTGCATATAATGGTCACATCCTTTCTGTAGTTTTCTATACATTATCTTCCAGTACTCCCAAATCCATCATTTCCACGTTCTGTATTATCTAATTCATTAACTTCACAAAAATCCACATTAATATATGGAAGAAATACTAGCTGTGCAATTCTGTCTCTTGGATTTATTACTTGTGGATAATTAGTGTCATTATGTAATGCTACAATATATTCTCCTGTATAGTCTTCATCACACACACCAACACAATTTGCAGGTCTCAGTCCATTTTTTGTTGCTAAACCACTTCTAGCAAATATTGCTCCAAAATATCCCTTTGGAGGTTGCATCACTAAACCAGTTCCTATCTTCTCTGTTTTATGAGATTCAATTATAACGACATCGTCACAACAGGCATATAAATCGTACCCAGCAGCTTCTTTACTTCCTCTTGTTGGAATTACTGCATTTTCTTTTAGTTTCTTTATTTTTACTTCCATAATTATTTTTCTCTCTATACTTTCTTATTTATTTTGCACAAAAAAGCTTGTATTTTAGCCGCTTG
>CANSUS010000039.1 GCA_947650155.1 uncultured Lachnospiraceae bacterium | reverse complement strand
GAGTATATTTGAATATAATGAGGAACAGCATTTAAAAAGCGAACGGGAAGAGTGGCTGGAGAAAGGGATAGAGCAAGGAATAGAACAAGGGATCAAGTCACTGATAGAAACGAGCATGGAACTGGGGAGTACAAAGCAGGAAACGGTGGAACGCGTCATGAAAAAACTGCAGGTATCGCGGGAAAAAGCAGAGGAGAGTATAGAAAAATACTGGCATCAGTGATAAGCGAATGGGGAAGAAGGCAGTTTTTGGGGTTGGAGGTATATTGGATTATGAAGTTATTAATTAAGCAGCGTGTATTTTCATGGACAGATTCCTATGATGTGTATGATGAAGAAGGAAATGCAAAATATTTTGTCAAGGCTGAATTCTTTGCATTGGGGCATCAGCTGCATGTTTTTGATCAAAATAATAGAGAAATTGGAGTGATACGGGAGAAGCTTTTGACTTTTCTTCCTGCTTTTGAGATAGAAACAGAAGGGATGGTAAAGGGAACAATCCAGAAACAATTTACATTTTTTAAGCCCATGTATGAAATTGACTATAATGGCTGGCGCGTAGAAGGAGACTTTCTCGGTTGGGACTATGACGTATACAGCGGATGCAGTTTGGCGATTCACATTTCAAAGGAACTCTTTCATTGGGGTGATACCTATGTGTTGGATTTTGGAAATCCGGCAGATGAATTGGACGGGCTGCTTTTAGTGATTGCTATTGATGCGGCTAATTGTAGTCAGGATTAAATAAAGCATGCAGAGAGGAGCATATTATGAAATTAACAGTTATAAATCCCGGTTTTGCATATATGATTGAAGGAATTATGGCATTTCAGACAGAGGATACCTCATCTTTTTGGTCAGAACCGCTTTATCATATTTATCCGCAATTGGACAAGCAATACGCAGATTCTCTTCCTTTTCCTGACAGAAAAAAGTATCTGGAAGAGGTTTTGGAGAAGGTTTATTCTGATCTGGAAGACACTTTGAATGAGAAAGCTGCACGATATACAGAGCATTGGGAGAATTGCAGAGAACAGATTACCAGTGCTTTATCAGAGGCGTTTGCAATCGATTGTTCGGGTCTGTTTAACGATATGAGGTGCAATATTTCCATGAATCCTATTGAACCGCGCTTTTTAGAGGAGCATACTTTTGATGTTTTTTATCAAAACAGCGAGAGGGGTGCAATTGGAACGGCAATTCATGAAATGATTCACTTTGTCTGGTTCTATGTATGGAACAAAACATTTGGCGACAGCTATGATGAATATGAGAGTCCGTCCATGAAATGGATTTTAAGTGAGATGGTAGTGGAATCCATTATGAAAGATCCCCGACTTCGTTCCATTAATCCTTATTTTCCAAGGGAGGAAGGCGGTTGTATTTATCCTTATTTTTTTGATATGAAAGTAGACGACAAACTGATTTTGGAGACTTTGGATGAAATGTATCACAGCCAGAAGATAATTGATTTTATGAAAAACAGTTATGAATATTGTGTCCAACATGAAACAGAGATCAGAGAGCATATAAAGCACGCAGATGGGTATAAAGATGAAAAAGAAGATTAATAATATATTGGCATTTTTCTGCTGCATCACGATGCTTGTGGGATGCGGCAGCGCAGAAAATATTGACATGGAAATGACAGATACGGATCTCAGCGGCATTACTGTTCCTGAGCAGGTACAAGTAGTGGGACTTGGCGAGGCAAGCCACGGTGTGAAAGAATATCAGGAAATGAAAGCAGAAGTATTTCAGGCGTTGGTACAAAATAACGGATGCAGATCTTTTATAATAGAAGGGGACTTTGGGAGCGCGATTAAAGTAGACGAGTATATTCATGGCGGAGAGGGCACGGCAAAGGAAGCGACAGCAAAGATTGGATTCACAATTTATCGAACAAAAGAAATGGAAGCGTTGCTAAGTTGGATGCGCAGCTATAATGAAACTGCTGAAGAAGGGCAGGATTTACATTTTTATGGAATGGATATGCAGTGGGCAGATGACAGCAAGGAATATTTATTTCAGGTATTGGATCAGGCTGCACCGGATTTAAACGACAAATATAAAGATATATTTTCTTTTTTAAATGATGAGGATATGTTTGATATAGACGAAAATGCGTTTTTACAGGGGATGACGGATGCAGAGGCACTGCTGGCAGATATGGACAGGGCAAGAGAAAGCATTGTGAAAGTATGCGGAGAAGAGACTTTTGACTTTGCAAGGGAATGTGCCTATAGCCTGTATGAATGCTGTGATATCCGTAAATCCGACATGAAATATAATGCTGTGCGTGACAGTCATATGGCAGAAAAGGTGCAGTGGTATATAGATCATGGGGATGGAAGCCTTCTTTTTATCAATGGGCATAACGGACATGTTGGTAAAACCAGTGTTGCAGCGTATGAGTGCCTTGGAAAAATATTGGCAGATAAGCTGGGAGAGGGCTATTTTGCAATCGGAACGGATGCCAGGACTACTACTTTTAATTCTCAAAATGATTTTGATTTTGACGTGAAAACAGTAGAAAATGAAAATGCACTGAACAAATTGACAGAAGAAATTGGTGGAACCTGCTATTATATTGATTTTGATAAGGTTTCGGGTGACGACGGATGGAATGAAATTCTATCCGGTAAATTGAGACTAACCACATTAAATGTCAGTGTTCCTGTGACAACAGCGATATTTTGCACAAGCGAAATTATGTTGGAGGAATCTTTTGACGGAATGATCGTTTTTGATGAGGTGTCGCCCACGACTTTGGATTTGGGAGAATAGGTTATTTAGACAGGGGTAAAAATGGTTTCACTTGAGATAGAACAAAACTTTGTATCTGTATTTGAGGATTGTGCACTGATTGGAAAAATAGAATTGTATACGAATACTTATCATATGCAGAATCAATATTTAAGAATAGATCATTTCCTGTTTGACAATGCGGTCAGCAAAGAAGTGTTTTCTCAATTGCGTAATAAAATTGGAAAACCTTTACAAATTATGGTTTATTCTGATCGTACAGACTTGATAGATTTTCTTATTTCAGGCGGTTTTCATTTAAAGAGAAAGTGCTATGAGATAGAAGCAACAGCGAAAAAATATGCCGGAACCATTCGGCGGGCAGATCTTTCCCATGCCCGTGCAGGAGAAAAAGATTATGACGAGTGCTGTAAATTAATGTATGCGAGATATAAGGAAACGCACAAAACAGTCAATCCGTTAACTGCGGATTATAATACGTTTATTTGTAATTTTCCCAAATGTGTATTTTATGAGAAAATAAAGGAGGATATGATACATTTTGCCTTTATAGAGGGAAATGAAATTGCATATGTTTTCAGTAAAAATGAAACTCACTTTAAAATTTTTGCAGAGGCGATAATAAGTAAGATTTTTGTGGAATATTCATCACTTTATTTTGAGGCTGACGATTGTGACAGCACGGCAATGGTACTGAAATCCCTGTTTAATACTGATAAAGGCATAAGCTGTGATACCTATATTTATGATTAACGAAAGGGAGAAGCATAACAGGAATATGGGAAGGCGGTAAGTGAAAGGGCGGGAATGACAGATCATGAATTATATGGGCGATTCTGCATGGTGGAACGAAAGGTTTAAGCACAGAGAGCAAAAACTTTTAGCATACGAGAAGTGTCTGGAAGACGATATTCCTTTTTTCAGGTCAAAGAAAACCGTATTGGATATTGCGTGCGGAGACGGGCGGAATGCAATCTATTTAGCAAAATCAGGATTCGAGGTATGCGGCGTTGATTTTAGTACTGAAGCAATAGAAAGACTGCAGTATTTCGCATGTAAGGAAGAATTATGCATAAAAACAGTATTACATGATTTTGCCAAAGAGGGTATGACAGGGATAAAGGGAATCTATGATGCAGTCATTATAAATCATTATAAGTTTCCGGCTGTTTGGTATGGAGAATTGCTCAGACATCTTGAAACAGACGGGATATTGTGGATAAATGGTTTCAGGGAGATTCCACAGGATAATCCCAATGTAAAAGCGTCAGATATTCTAAAGGAGAGTGATTTTGAACTGTTAAAAACCTGTGTACTTGTAGATAAAAATGAATATGAGAGAAATGCCGGGAAATTTGTTAGATATATTTGGAAAAAAGAGTGAATAAGAATTTATTTTCGTATTTTTTCGCAAAGTACTTGATTTGTAAAGGCATGATATGTTACCATAAATCATCCATTTATAATACGTTTAAAGAGAATTTAAACAAAAGAAGAAAGAGGGGGAGATATAATGGATAAAACAAAAATTTCATTGAAAGCAAAAATTACAATGGTAGCAATTCTGTTATTTATTGTAAGCTTTGCAGCAATGGTATTTACTTCGCTTCATTTTATGGAAGATCTGATTGCCGAGAACATGGTTGCACAATTTATTAAAGAAGATACGCAGCTTGCGAAACAGGTCAGCATTATTTTGGAAAAGGGCGGAGATACACAGGAATTACAGTCTTTTGTAGAAGAATGTGTCGCAGAGAACGAACATTTTGCATATGTAGTAGTGATTGATACATCTGTCACTGCCGTTGCACATTCCGATACAGAGAAAATAGGAAAATCTTATTTGGATGACACAGGTTATTCAGTACCGGCTGCTCAAAAGGGAGAGGTAATGACAAGCCAATTTTGGGCTGATGTACAGAATGCATGGACGTATGATGTGATGTATCCAATTTATGTAGATGATGTTTTGTGGGGCTCTATGGATGTGGGTATCTATAATTATACTGTGGATACTATTGTGGACAAGATCAGGACGATTGCAATTGTTGTCACGCTGATTATGCTTGTAATCAGCGGGGGATTAATGGTATTGTACTGTAATTATGAATTTAAAGCGATCAATGAAATCGTGAAAATTTGTGACGCTATGGGAATGGGCGACTTTACGGTAAATATTCGCAGAAAGTTCTTAAGCAGGGGAGACGAAGTTGGAAACATGGCGAATGCCATGCAGAATATGAAGATCAACTTAAGTAAACTAATTGCTGAGACTGATAATCATGCTGCAAAATTAATGCTTATATCGGAAACTTTAAATAACAGTGTTGGAAATACACAGGAAAAGGCAACAGATATTGTTAAAATATCGGAAAATGCGGTAGTGAGAACCGGAGAACAAAGTGAACTGGCAAGATCAAATTCTCAAATGACGCAGGAAATTTCTAAAGGGATGGAGAACATCGCACAGAACATTTCCAATATCAGTACAGCGTCAGTAGCTACGGCACAAGAGGCTAAACTGGGTGCAGACAAGCTAAATGTTGTAGTTGCACAGATGTCAAAAATTGAACAAAAAGTATCTGATACTTTTACACAGATTCAGGAATTATCAAGAATGTCAAATACCATTCAAAATGTAGTACAATTAATTTCTGAAATCGCTGCCCAGACCAATCTTTTGGCATTAAATGCGTCTATCGAGGCGGCCAGGGCAGGTGAACAGGGAAGAGGTTTTGCAGTAGTAGCAGGGGAAGTAGGAAATCTGGCAGAGGAATCTCGAAAAGCTACCGAAGAGATTGCAAAGATTATTACAGAAATACAAAATTGCATTGACGGATGTGTGTCGTTGATGGAAGAAGGCAATCATTCCGTAGAAGAAGGCATTAATCTTGCATCGGAGACAAAGGAGAGTTTTGCAGGAATCATCCAGAAGATCTCTCAGGTATCAGAAGAAATGACAAGCGTGTCATCCGTTACGGAAGAAGTAACCGGAAGCACAGGCAGCTTATATGGCGCGATTAATACAATATCTTCTATTGCAGATAATGTGTTGGAAAACACAGAAGGCGTGTCAAATAATGCCAAGGTACAGGAAGAAATGATGGAAGAAATGAGACAGAGAGTGAGCGACTTATCAGTATTATCAAAAGAATTAAAAGATGGCCTGAATGTATTTAAAATAGAAAGCAGTGTCAGGTAAAACATCAATATGGGCAAAGCCTGCTTAAGTCGTAAATGGTATAGTCCTGACCAAAATTGTATTCTTAATTATAATATTAAAATATAAAAGAAGAGAAACGATATGTTGAAGGCTAGAGCCATATTCGTTGAAAAAAAGAAAGGGTATGTCAGATTTTACTGTCATACCCTTTCTTTTTAAAACGGCGGAAGAACTATATAGTTCTTAGCCAAAGTATCTCTTAAGAAGTCCCTCAAATGCCTTGCCGTGTCTTGCCTCATCGCGTGCCATTTCATGAACTGTATCATGAATTGCATCAAGGTTAGCGGCTTTAGCACGTTTTGCGAGATCAAATTTACCGGCTGTAGCTCCATTCTCAGCTTCCACACGCATTTCAAGGTTTTTCTTTGTAGAATCAGAAACAACTTCTCCCAGAAGTTCTGCAAATTTTGCAGCATGCTCAGCTTCTTCATAAGCAGCTTTTTCCCAGTACAGACCGATTTCAGGATAACCTTCTCTGTGGGCTACTCTTGCCATAGCAAGGTACATACCAACTTCTGTACATTCTCCGTTAAAGTTTGCTCTTAAATCTGCCATAATATCTTCGCTTACACCCTGAGCGACACCTACAACATGCTCAGCTGCCCATGTTTTATCTGCACCCTGTGCAGTAAATTTAGAAGCCGGTGCATTACACTGGGGGCATTTCTCCGGTGCAGAATCTCCTTCATGAACATAACCACATACCTGACATACAAATTTCATATTTATATTCTCCTTTTCTTATAAAATTAGATAAGCCTGAAGGCTATCCTGGAACTTACTAAAATAATTGTAACAAATCTGTCTGCTTAAGATAAAGTATCTTTTGAGCAGTTACCGCAAATACCATAAAAATAAGTAACGTGACCAGTAATTTTACCATCAAAATTCATACCGGCAATATCAACAATATCATCAATATTATCCATGACGAGGTCAACTACACTACCACATTCTGTACATACAAAATGATAATGGGGAGATATATCAGCGTCGAAATGGTCTACGCCGTCGCCTACACGCAGACGCTGAATTTCACCAATATCGGCTAACAAAGTTAAATTCCGGTATACAGTACCGAGACTGATATTCGGATATTGCATCCGAACATTCGTATAAACAATGTCAGCAGTGGGATGGTCTTTGCGGGTTTTAAGAAAGTCCTTAATGACCTCGCGCTGTCTGCTATATTTCAGTGCCATTTCTTCTCCTTCACAAATTAGTAATGGTTACTGATTTGAGTATATCAAATATTTATGATATGTCAATATAATTTTTTAAAATTTTTGACGGGAATCATTAAAAATATACACTGACTGGCAAAAAATCCGGGGTTTTAAAATTTTTATAAATTTTTTATAAGAAAATTTACATATTTTTAGAAACATTTTTTTCATCTATGCTATAATAAGCGCAGATATTTTATGGATTTAAACATCTGCAGAGCAGATGAATAAAGGTAAGCGTGAAATATAATAATTCACGATCTTGATTTGTATGCCTGCTGAAGCAGGCAGATGGGAGTTAAAGTGAAATTCAGGACAAGACTACAGATTACATTTGCGACAATTATTATTCTGCCGCTTGTACTGACTGCACTTGCCTTTCTATGTATTGGAGGGTATCTTCTGTATCCAAAACAGGCAAAGCTGGATATTAAAGAAATAGACTATTCTATGCTTTCAGGTAATATTCAGTCTTATGGGAAGATAACGGAAGAACTTTATTTACAATTGAGTGCGCAGATTGAGAATGAACCGGAAAAGGCAGAAGACATTACGTATTTGGAAGAAGTTAACGACAGGATTGCGAAAAAGTTTTCTTATATTATTGTAAGAAAAGATGACGGAATGTATTTTGCAGGGGAGGAAACGGCAGAAATCATTTTTGAAAGACTTCCAATGTACGGAAGCAGTAATGAAGAAACGGATAAGATCTATTACTTTAATGATGTCCAGAGGCTTGTTAAGCAGATAGACTTCCGTTTTTCGGATGGTGCTGAAGGAAGTCTCTTTATTGTGACACATATCCGCAATATTATATCCAAAACACTTCTGATTGATATGTTAATTGCTATTGTAGTGATTTTAGTATTTACCAGTATTTTACTGACAAGATGGATTCATAAAGGAGTTTTTCTCCCGGTAAATGAATTAAATCTGGCAATGCAGAATATTGCAGAAGGTAACTTGGAATATCGTCTTTCGGAAGATAATAAGGGCGAAATCGGAGAACTTTATCGAAACTATGAGGAAATGCGTCTTCGTTTGAAGGAATCTACGGAAGAGAATTTTCAACAGGAAAAGCAGAACAGGGAATTAGTGAGTAATATTTCACATGACTTAAAGACGCCTATCACGGCAATTAAAGGTTATGTGGAAGGAATTATGGACGGTGTGGCGGATACGCCTGAAAAAATGGATAAATATATTAAGACGATCTATAATAAAGCAAACGATATGGATCGTCTGATCAATGAACTTACGATTTATTCCGGAATTAATTCCAATCGTATACCTTATAATTTCCACAGGATTAATGTAACAGATTACTTCAGGGACTGTGTGGAAGAGGTTGGACTGGATCTGGAATCCAAGAACATTGAATTGAATTATTCCAATCTTACAAGTTCCGATACCTTTATTATTGCGGACCCTGAGCAGATGAAGAGGGTCATTAATAACATCATTGGGAACAGCGTAAAATATCTGGATAAAAGACATGGTGTGATTGATATTCGTATTTTGGATGAACTGGATTCCATAAGGGTAGAAATAGAAGATAATGGAAAAGGAATTGCAGCGAAAGACCTGCCTAATATTTTTGAACGTTTTTATCGTACAGATTCTTCCAGAAATTCTTCTCAGGGAGGCAGCGGCATAGGACTATCTATTGTAAAAAAGATCGTGGAGGATCATGGAGGATATATTTGGGCAACCAGTAAAGAAGGAGAAGGTACCTGTATGCATTTTGTATTAAGAAAATATGTGATGCAGCAATAAAGACAGATTTGAATTAAAAACCGTATATCTTATAGGAAGAAAGGGGCATAACCACAAAATGAGCAAAATATTGATCATTGAAGATGAAGAAGCAATTGCGGACTTGGAAAAAGACTATTTGGAATTAAGTGATTTTGAAGTGACGATTGAAAACGCCGGTGATGTGGGACTTGAGACAGCATTGAACGGAGAATTTGATCTGATCATTTTGGATTTGATGCTGCCGGGGATGGACGGATTTGAAGTCTGTAAAAGAATAAGAGAAGAAAAAAATGTGCCGATTTTAATGGTTTCAGCCAAGAAAGATGACATTGATAAAATCAGGGGTCTGGGACTGGGCGCCGATGATTATATGACGAAACCGTTCAGCCCAAGCGAGCTTGTAGCAAGAGTGAAAGCCCATATGGCACGTTATGACCGGTTGGTAGGAACAAATCAGAAAAATAATGATATCGTGGAAATCCGGGGCATCCGCATTGACAAGACAGCAAGGCGTGTGTATATAGACGGAGAGGAGAAAGGGTTTACGACAAAGGAGTTTGATCTGCTTACGTTCCTTGCAGAGAACCCGAATCATGTATATACGAAAGAGGAATTGTTCAGAGAAATCTGGGATATGGATTCTATTGGGGACATTGCAACAGTTACCGTCCATATTAAAAAGATACGGGAAAAAATTGAATTTGATACTGCTAAGCCTCAATATATAGAAACAATATGGGGAGTTGGATATCGGTTTAAAGTATAGCATAGGGGGAGCCGCAGGGCTCTCCTTTGTGATTTTAGCAATCCTATAAAATACTTTAAGGTACAGCTGAAGGATGATATAATACTTCGTATACGATGATATAAGGAGAAATTGAAACAGATACCTCTATGAAAGAAAGAATCTTATATGAAGATAAAGAAATCATTGTCTGTCACAAGCCTGCAGGGATTGCGACTCAAACAGGACAAACACGACAAAAAGATATGGTAAGTGAAATAAAAAATTACCTTGAGAGTAATCCTTACCTTGGAGTGGTTCACCGTTTGGACCAACCGGTAGAAGGGATCCTTGTGTTTGCAAAGACACCGTTTGCGGCAAAGGAGCTGAGCAGACAACTGACGGGAAATCTTTTGCATAAACAGTATGATGCAGTTGTATTGGGGGAGGGATTTTCAGAGAGCAGAGAGCTTGTGGATTATCTGAAAAAAAAGGCTGAGACCAATAGATCTGAAATAACCAATATGGGAGAGTCCGGTGCAAAGAAAGCAATACTTCGGGCAAAGACGCTGGATATGAATCTGCAAAAAAATATTGCATTATTAGAGATAACGCTTTTAACAGGAAGACATCATCAGATCCGGGTACAATTGTCAGGTGCAGGATATCCTATTCTGGGTGATAAAAAATATGGAACGGAAAAATCCATACAAAAATCTCTGGAACTGGGAGTGGATCATGTGGCGTTGTGTGCCTGCCGGTTAGAACTGCTGCATCCGAAAACAAAGAAAAAACTGGAATTTTCAGTGAAACCGGAAGGAAGAATCTTTCAGGAATTTAATATATAAAAGTGTGTATAACAGGGAGTTGCAGATGGGAAAACAAATGCGGAACAAACGAAACGGATTGAGAAAGATGAAAGAAGCAGCACAAAAATATATGAAGATTGTTTTAGGCGCATATTTGCTGCTTATGATCGCTGCGTTTCCGTTTTATGCACCACAGGGATATGTGGAAATTGGGATAAGTAAGTATAAATTTTTCAGAATGTCCGGAATGATATTTGCAGCTTTAATATGCCCGGCGGTATTTATGCTGCTTATATATTGGATTAAAGCAAAAGAAAAGGTCAAACTGTCATGGACGGACAAGGCAGTCTTTTTTTATGGTCTGGCGGTTTTGATATCATACCTGTTCTGTGAATGGAAACAGGAAGCTTTATGGGGGACTGAAGGGTGGTATATGGGACTGATGTCTCAGCTTATATTCGTTATGATCTACTTTACGGTATCCAGATTCAGCGAAAGCATAAAAAGCTGGTATGGGGTATTTCTTGCAGTTTCTTCCATAATATTTCTTCTTGGATTTCTTAATCGTTTTTCCATATATCCGATTGAAATGGAAGGAAGCAGCCCGGTATTTATTTCCATGTTAGGAAATATTAACTGGTTTTGCAGTTACTGGATGGTCGTATTTCCGATAGGCATTGTATTATATTGGACGGGGAGTGAAAAAGTATTTTGGAAAAAGGCGGCGCTTATATCGTATATCCTCCTTGGAAATATGACAGGCATTGTGCAGGGCAGCAGCAGCGGATTTTTAGCGTTAGGCGTTGTTTTTCTGGCGCTGTTTTTTCTGTCCTTTGAAAATAATGAGGCGTTATTAAGATGGATAGAACTGGGAATATTATTTGCTGTCAGTCTTTTGGCAGTAAGCGTAATCCAGATTGCATTTCCCCGGAATTTAAACTATGAAAATGTGATTGAGGCCGGATTGACGAAACCTGTCGTCGCATTCAGTACTTTCATTGTAATGCTGTGCCTTTATGCAATAGCGTATGTTGGATTAAAAAAGAGGGAACATTCTGTGGAAAGTATTCTTTGGATGAAAAAAACCATTGCCGGAATATTGTTTGCGGTAATTCTGACAGTAGGGATACTTGCCATTTATTTCAATTTTTTCGGCACTACGGAAGAAACTTCACGGATTGCGGAAATATTTACTTTGGACGATGAATGGGGGAATTACAGAGGAGCAACATGGAGAGCCGGGTTGGAAGCGTTTGCAGCGATGCCGGTTTTCAATAAAATTGTTGGAGTTGGGACAGACTGTTTTTACCTTTTTGCATATAATAATTGGCAGATTGCGGAGAGGCTTTATCACGTTTTTGGCGACGCAAGACTTACAAATGCGCATAATGAGTGGCTGACTGTGCTGGTAAATTCAGGAATATTAGGATTTTTTTCCTATGCGGCAATCTTTTTGTCTGCAATTTTTCAGCAGGTCAAAGCAGGGAAAAAACAAAAAATGATATTGGTTTCGGCGGTATGCATTCTCTCCTATACCGCGCATAATATGGTCAGTTTTCAACAGGTTATCTGCACTCCGGTTGTATTTATTCTGTTAGGATTTGGGGAAAAACTTCTCAGAGAGGCGGGAACGTAAGTTCATCAGTGTTATATGCAGCGCGTATTGGATGTGAAGAAATAAAAAAATAAAATAAAATTAAATAAAAAAAGATTTGACAGATATAAAAATTGCAATATAATAATATAGTGGTAGAAAAAGGGAAGTGAATCATTAAATTTAAATGATGTAATGTGCTGAGGGACGCACAGAAATGGAGAGAATGAATATGAAAAAGAAAATTATGGCAGTTTTAATGGCAGTGGGCATGATGATCATGGCAACAGCTTGTGGCAACAGCGCTACTTTTGAAGCAGGAACTTTTGACGGAACTACTTATACTAATACATCAGTTGGAATTAAAGCAACAATGCCGGAAGGATTTTCATCCATCGGGGGAACACCTGTTACAGGTATTACTTATGAAGCGGTTGTTCAGGCAGAGGATGGTTCTGCAATTCAGATTATTGCGGAAGACATGAAAGAGACAGTCGGAAGAGCCGTAAGTGCAAAAGTATATTTAGAGAGCATGAAATCTCAGGTTGATACACAGTATGGCGCTATGGGTCTTACAACAGATACAACAGATTTAGGAACTGTTAAAATCGGCGGAAAAGACTTCAGCGGTATTTCTATTGCAATTACAGGCGGCGTTCAAGGGCTTTCACAGCAGTACTACATATATAAAGTTGGTGATGTTATGTTCTGCATTATTATAACAGCTACTGATGATATGGCATCTACTTTGGATTCATTTGTTAAATCTATTGAAGCAACAGAATAAGATCAGAGATTAAAATCAGAGATTAAAATCAGAGATTAAAATCAGAGATTAAAATCAGAGATTTAACAAGAAAAACAATTGACAAACAGATTCCTTTCTTCTACAATCGAAACTATATAAAATTAGCGATGAAGAGGACTAGTACAAATAGGAAACATTTCAGAGAGAAAACCGTAGGTGTGAGGTTTTTATGGATCGTATTTGGAACCTGCCTTAGAGCTTTGTATGAAAATACAACGTATGCCGGCGTTAACGGGTTTTAAGATGGGTGTTTAAGCGCCAATTAGGGTGGTACCGCCGAGATTTCGGTCCCTTACAGGGATAGAGAGCTCGGCGGTTTTTTGTGTACGCCGCCGGACGCACGTTTGCCGGGAAAATGCTTAGGTGACATCTACAAAAAACTAAAGGAGGTTTGAAAATGGCAGATAAAAAGTTAGTGGAAGCGATTACTTCAATGGAAACTGACTTTGCGCAGTGGTATACCGACGTAGTTAAAAAGGCGGAATTGATTGACTATACAAGCGTAAAAGGATGTATGGTTATTAAGCCTGCGGGGTATGCTCTTTGGGAAAATATTCAGAAACAGTTAGATAGTATGTTTAAAGAAAACGGAGTGGAAAATGTATATCTTCCCATGTTTATTCCGGAGAGTCTTTTGCAAAAAGAGAAAGATCATGTGGAAGGATTTGCGCCAGAGGTAGCCTGGGTAACGCATGGAGGCCTGAATCCTTTACAGGAAAGGCTTTGCGTCAGACCTACTTCAGAAACGCTTTTTTGCGATTTTTATAAAAATGAGGTGCATTCCTATCGTGATCTTCCCAAAGTATATAATCAGTGGTGTTCGGTAGTTCGCTGGGAAAAGGAAACCAGACCTTTTCTGCGTTCAAGAGAATTCTTATGGCAGGAAGGACATACGGTGCATGCCACTGCAGAGGAAGCGGAAGAAAGAACAATCAGAATGTTAAATATTTATGCAAAATTCTGCGAAGAGTATCTTGCAATACCGGTAATTAAAGGAAGAAAAACAGAGAAGGAAAAATTTGCAGGCGCGGAGGCGACTTATACGATTGAGGCGTTAATGCATGACGGAAAGGCGCTGCAATCCGGTACAAGCCATAACTTTGGCGATGGATTTGCAAAGGCGTTTGAGATCCAGTATACGGATAAAGACAATACGTTAAAATATGTTCATCAGACTTCGTGGGGACTGTCTACCCGTCTGATCGGAGGAATTATTATGGTGCATGGTGATGATTCAGGACTGGTGCTTCCGCCCAGAATCGCGCCTACGCAAATTATGATTATTCCGATTCAGCAGCATAAAGAAGGAGTATTGGAGAAAGCAGAGGAACTTGCAGGAATGCTTCATAACTTCCGGGTGAAAGTGGACAGTACGGATAAGAGCCCGGGGTGGAAATTCTCGGAACAGGAGATGAGAGGAATTCCCATTCGTGTGGAGATCGGCCCCAAGGATATAGAAGCGGGAAAATGCATTATATGCCGTCGGGATACAAGAGAAAAAATCGAAGTAAGTTTTTCGGAACTGGAGAGCAAAGCCGCGGAAGTATTGGAAACTATGCAGACGGATATGCTGGAAAGAGCAAGAGCACACAGAGAGGCGCATACTTATACGGCGGCAGACTTTGAAGAGTTTGTTAAAATTTTTGAAGAGAAAACCGGATTTGTAAAGGCAATGTGGTGCGGAGAACAGGCATGTGAAGATGAGATAAAAGAAAAACTTGCAGTGACAAGCAGATGCATGCCCTTTGAGCAGGAGAAGATTGGTGATACATGCGTATGCTGTGGAAAACCTGCAAAGAAGATGGTTTATTGGGGAAAAGCATATTAACGTTTTTAAAAAAAAGGATGCGATATAATGATGATTCATCATTGTACCGCATCCTTTTTATTGTCGTATTTTATTGTATTCACTCGTTTTCTGTGTTAAATTATCTAAGAAAGGATAATTACCAAATTATGGAAATTTTTACGAGCGGAGTTGATAAAATTTGATAAGGGAATATATGGAAAAAGACGTGTATGCTGCGTTTAAAGAGCGAATGCAATTCATTTTTGAAGAATTTGATAATATATATGTTTCTTTTTCGGGAGGAAAAGACAGCGGACTTCTGTTAAATATGGTAATGGATTTTCAAAAGGAACGGTATCCGCAGAAAAAAATCGGTGTGTTTCATCAGGATTTTGAGGCACAGTATACGGTGACAACAGAATATGTGGAAAGAACTTTTGAGAGGATTAAGGAGGATGTGGAGCCCTATTGGGTGTGTCTCCCGATGGCGACCAGAACGGCTCTTAGCAGTTATCAGATGTATTGGTATCCCTGGGACGATACCAAAACGGAGAGTTGGGTGCGTGACATGCCGCGAAAAGAGTATGTGATTAATCTGGAAAATAATCCGATTACTACATACCATTACCGGATGCATCAGGAAGATCTTGCAAAACAATTTGGACGTTGGTACAGAAAGATTCATAATAATAAAAAAACGGTCTGTCTTTTAGGAATGCGTGCAGACGAGTCCCTGCAGCGATACAGCGGATTTTTAAATAAAAAATATGGATATAAGGGCGAATGCTGGATCAGTCAGACGTTTAAAGATGTGTGGTGTGCCTCTCCCTTGTATGACTGGTCTTCTGAAGACATATGGCATGCAAATTATCTGTTTGATTATGACTATAATCATCTTTATGATCTCTATCATATGGCGGGGTTAAAAGTGTCACAAATGAGAGTGGCGTCCCCTTTTAACGACTATTCCAAGGATGCTCTTAATTTATACCGTGTCATCGATCCTGAAATATGGGTAAAGCTGGTGGGCAGAGTACAGGGGGCTAATTTTGCCAGTATCTATGGAAAAACGAAAGCGATGGGATATCGGAATGTAACATTACCGGAAGGGCATACATGGAAATCCTATACGATGTTTTTGTTAGATACGCTTCCGGCAAGACTGCGCAATAATTATGTAAAAAAGTTTAATACTTCTATCGAATTCTGGCATAAAACAGGGGGAGGGCTGGATGAGGAAACGATAGCGGAACTGGAGGATCACGGATACCATATCCGAAGAAACGGAGTATCTAATTATACGCTGAATAAAAAATCAAGAGTAGTTTTTGTCGGGAATATCCCGGACGATACGGATGACATTAAATCTACAAAAGATATCCCAAGCTGGAAGAGAATGTGCTACTGTATTCTGAAAAACGATCATCTCTGCCGCTTTATGGGATTTGGAATGAATAAACAACAGCAGGATCATATTAACATGATCCGCCGCAAGTATAAAAGCGTAGAAGACATTGTGCTTGAAGGATAGTTCTTCGTACATAAAGCAGCTAAAGTCCGCTTCGGCAAAAGAGCCTTGCAAAAAAGGCAGATGGGAGAAAACATGGAATATAAAAGCCCGGTATATAATATTATTTCGGTTCCGGTTGAAAAGATTAAACCCAATACCTATAATCCTAATATGGTAGCGCCGCCTGAAATGAAACTCTTATATGAAAGTATTAAAGCGGATGGTTACACGATGCCTATTGTATGTTATTATAGTAAAGAAAAAGATATCTATATCATCGTGGACGGATTTCACCGCTACAGGATTATGATAGAGTATCAGGATATTTATGAAAGAGAAAAGGGAATGCTGCCTGTCTCTGTTATCAATAAGCCGATTGATCAAAGAATGGCCAGTACAATCCGGCACAATCGCGCAAGAGGAAGCCATGATGTGGATCTGATGAGTAACATTGTGAAAGAACTGCATGAACTGGGGCGTTCTGATGCATGGATCGCCAAGCATCTGGGCATGGATAAAGACGAGGTGCTTCGTTTAAAACAGATTACCGGACTTACCGCGCTGTTTAAAGACGTGAAATTTGGAAAAGCATGGCGGCCTGTGGAAGAAACAGAGACGGAAACGACGATGGAACAGGAAATCTTACAGGCTCAGAAGGAGTAAATGAGTTGGAGGATTATATTTTAATCGTAGAGGATGATAATGACATTAGTCAGATGTTAAAAGAATTGCTTGAGCAGAACGGATATGAGACTGCTCAGGCTTTTTCAGGTACGGAAAGTCTGCTTTATATTGAAAAGAAGCAGCCGCGTGCCATGATTCTGGATCTGATGCTGCCGGGAATGAACGGGGAAGAACTTTTGGAAAAAATTAAAAAAGAATACCCGTTCATTCCGGTTCTTATTTCTTCTGCAAAAGAAGAAACGAAAACAAGGGTTGCTATGCTTCGTGCAGGAGCAGATGATTATATTACCAAGCCCTTTGATACGGAAGAACTGCTGGCAAGACTGGAAGCGGTGCTCCGCCGCGCTGCGTATGTCCGGGACGGCCAGAGAGAAGGCGCAGAAGCGGAAAAGAAAAAATTACAATATAAGGATATTGTAATGGAACCGGAGGACTTTAAGGTTACGGTATCGGGTGAAGAGATCCGACTTACAAGGAGGGAATTTTTGATTCTGGAACTGATGATGAAAAATCCGGGTAAGGTTTTTACAAAGAGTAATATATATGAATCGGTATGGAACGAAGAATTTTTAGGCGAGGATAATGCCGTTAATGTCCACATCAGTAATATAAGACAGAAAATAGCGAAGATAAAAAAGAAGAAAATTATATTGAAACGGTGTGGGGGATCGGATTTAAAATGAAATAAAAAAACTTTATGATTTCTTTATACTTTTCCTAATGTTTCTAAAATGGCGGCTGATATGATTATCATATAGCACGAAAGACGTGTAAAAAACAGAGAAAGGAAGAAGGAACTGTTACAGACAGTGGGAAACGCAATGGAATATGTATTGAAAACGAAAGACGTTACAAAAGTATATGGAAAGCATAAAGCGGTAGATCAGGTCAGCATGCATGTAGAAAAGGGCGCTATCTATGGATTTATCGGAAAGAACGGCGCAGGAAAAACGACTTTCATGAGGATAGTGGCGGGGCTTGCCGCACCGACAATGGGAGAGATCGAATTGTTTGGATCTAAAGAACTGGAGAGCGCGCGGATCAGGATAGGAAGTCTGATTGAAAGTCCCGGACTTTTTGCCAATATGACGGCAAAAGAAAATCTGGAAGTAGTGAGGCGGCAGTTTGGAATTACGGATAAGCATGCTGTGGAAAGGATGCTGGAGTTTGTAGGATTAGCGGAAACGGGAAAGAAAAAAGTAAAAAACTTTTCTATGGGAATGAAACAAAGGCTGGGAATCGGAATTGCCCTGTTTCGGAATCCGGATTTTCTGATTCTGGATGAACCGATCAACGGACTTGATCCCGAAGGAATTATTGAAATCAGAGAACTTCTATTAAAATTAAACAGAGAAAGACAAATTACAATATTGATATCGAGCCATATTCTGGGGGAACTTTCTAAAATAGCCACTTATTATGGTATTATCAGGGAAGGCGCTTTGATCGAAGAATTTGACGCAAAGGAACTGAATGACAGGTGCCGACGCTGCTATAAGATCGTCGTAGACCAGACGGAACTTGCCGCCAATATTCTGGAAGAAAAATTTCATATCGCCGGATTTGATATTCCTGAAAAAAATACAATGCGTATTTTTGAGCAGTTGGATCAGACGGAACAAATCAATAAAGAATTGATTCTGGGAGGGGTAAACATTAAGGAGAGTTATCTTGCGGGGCAGGATCTGGAAGGCTATTTTATGGAATTACTGGGAGGCGGAGAGAATGTTTAATTTACTGAAGGGTGAATGTTATAAATTAATAAAGAGCAAGGCATTTTATATATCCTGCCTTGTAGCGGTTATATCTGTGATATTTGTCTATGGAATGTTGATTACCGCTTCTAAAATTCAGAGCGGAGAAATGGAAAACGGTGCTGCAGGAGTGGTGGTATCAGAAGAGGAAATGCAGGAGTCCAGTACGCCTGTTTTGGAAAAGATTACTTCATTGGACGTGCTGCAGCAGATGTATGCCAATTTTACAGTTTTTATTATAGCGGTATTTATTTCTATTTTTGTGATTGGAGAATATTCAAACGGCGTAATAAAAAATGTGGTTGGAAAAGGGTATGCACGATGGAAAATTTTTCTTTCAAAATACTTTTTTTCCATTGTGACAGCAGTTTTTTTTATGATTCTCATGACGGTGGTTACCGTGATTGTTGGGTGCTTCGTTGGCGAAGGGCAGGTGGCTGGCGGGACATTTTTTATGGATTTACTCAGATATGCAGGAATACAACTGATTATTTGTATTGCATTTTGTGGAGTAATTGTTACGGTCAGTGAACTGTGCAGAACTTTAGGGGCAGGAATAGCGATTAACTTTGCTATTGCTACATTTTCGACGGTGGTGGCAATGGGCTTGGATTATCTGGTGCAGCTTATTCTTCCGCGGTCAGATTTTAAAGTTTCGGCATATTGGTGTGTGAGTTTAATGAGTGACTGTCCAATTAAAGATATGGATGTGAAATTTATTTTACATGTACTTATCGTATCCGCAGCGTGGATTGTAATAACGGCAGGAGCCGGAATATTTCACTTTAACAAAGCGGACATAAAATAGAATGGGGAATATGCATGCAGATACAATGGTGGATCGGAATATGCATTATAGCGTTGATACTAATAACAGCGGCGGGCATCATGTCCGCTCGTTTGTGGTGCTATCGAAAGCAAATCAGACACATGCGGGAAGAACTATCTTTGTTAGAAAGCGTGGATACCAATTATCAGCTTACTTCAGTTGTATCGGCAGGAAAGACAGAGGAACTGATTACAGCAATAAATCATGTGATTGTATCCTGCCGGGATGAAAAAAGGGCGCTGATCAGAGAAAACAAAATATACAAAGAAAGCATTACCAGCATATCCCACGATATTCGTACCCCGCTTACATCTGCAAAGGGCTATCTTCAAATGCTGCAAAAGAATAATGTGACAGAGGAGAAAAGAGAAGTATACTTACAAATTGTCGAAAAGCGGCTGAATCATGTTTCGGATATGCTGAACCAGTTGTTTGAATATGCACGCATTGAAGCAAACGAAATGGAGATGGAATTAGAAGAAATAAATGCCGTGAATGTATTTGCCGAAACGGTTTCTCTGTTTTATGATGACTTCGTGAAAAAGGGATGCGAGCCGAAAGTATATCTGGAAAAAGAAACCTGTAAAATACGGGCGGACAGACATGCTTTTGTACGCATAATAGAGAATCTGGTCAGAAATGCAATGGTGCATGGAACGGGAGATTATCAATTTGCTATCGTAAAAGAGGGAGAATGGGTGAGGATGCGCATTTCTAACCTGACAGACAGCATAGAGAAAGAAGATATAGACAAGATCTTTGACCGGTTTTATACAACAGATCAGTCCAGAAGTTTAAAAACGACGGGGCTTGGCCTTGCTATTGTGAAACGTTTTACGGAAGCGCTTGGAGGGAAAGTCGATGCAAAGCTGGAGGAAAACAGATTTATGATAGAGGTCAGTCTGCCTTTAATAAAGGAGAAAATGTGACTATTTTAATTAGAATAAAGATTGGAGAATGAAAATGTCGGAACGATTTTCAATGGGTAAATTATTACTGGCGATGTTAAGCGTTATATGGATGATTGTGGTACAATTTACATCGCTGCTGGAAATAGTAATGCCTGATATATGTTTTTTTATTGTATACGGATTGTTAGAGACAGGATTAATATATGCTGGAATCAGAATTTTGGTCGAAAAAGGTTTAAAAAGCAGCATGGAGGAATTCCGTATTAAAAAATTTTATATAAAGCCAGTATGGATATTAACGGCCGCCGGATTGCCGCTATGTGTTTGTATAGCAGCAATTTTGTTTTTAGAAGGGGATTTTTCTTTGCATGAATTAACAGGGTATCAAATGATGAAAACATTAGTAAAAAGTGTTTTTGTAATTGGAATTGGGACTGCTGTTGCAGAAGAATTTGTTTTTCGCGGAGTTGTTATGACAGCAGTTGAAAAACGATGGAATGTGTTTACCGCAGTGCTGCTTCCTTCTTTGAGTTTTGGCGTTCTACATATTGTTGGCGCAGGTTTTTCCTTTTGGGATTCTGTTGTTGTAGTGATAGCGGGGAGTGTTGTTGGTATATACTTTTCAGTTTTGACTTATATGAGTGGAACAATATGGTTCAGTGTGACTGCGCACGCATTTTGGAATGTGATAACCACGCTTATCTCTATTTCGGAGCAGCCAAGCGATAACGCTCTGATGTCATTTCGTTTGAAATCCAATGATTTGTATTTGACGGGAGGTATGTTTGGAATCGACGCTTCCATTTTATCCATCCTTATGTATCTGGTATTTACAATGGCAATCATGATAGCTTATTATAAAAGAAATGGAAGTATATTTCACTGTCAGAAATGATTTTGCAAAAGATATGAGAGCGAGTGGAGATAGGATAGGAGGGAAGAAAATGTTGATTTGTGATTATGCAGTGGAACGCATTGATGGAGACTATGCTTATCTGAAAAGGACAGATCTGCCGGAGGAAGAATGTAAACTTGTGGCAAGGGCGCTGCTGCCGGAGGAAATCATGGAAGGCAGCAGACTTCATTATGAGATGATGCAGTATACGGTGACAGGATAAGTCTGAAGGTGAAAATAATACAGAATATAATAAGTATTGTCCTGAATTGGGGGATAGATTGTTTTGAATATGCTGAATTTGAATATTGTCCGAAAAAAACAGTTTTACGGATATTTTATGCCGATTACAGTCAGTATTTTTACCAAAGAGTCGCAGCTTGTCTGCCGTAAGAGAATAATGAGCTGGAAGCCTGTTAACATACAGCTGCCAAAGAAAGACTATATAGTTACTTTTTCAAATAAGCTGCTCCTTGCAAGGACGGTTTCTTCCTCTGTGACGGTTAATGGAGATGTTGCGGATGAAATTTGGATAGAAGCAGAGATCAGCAATATCCATTGGCTGTATGTGGTGATTCCGTTTTTGGGATTGCTGACCCCTTTGTTTGATTACAGAATTTCCACTGTATACCAAAGGGAAAATGCAGAGCGATGGAGAACTAAGAGAAGAAAAGTGAAACTATTATCCATACCGTTTTTACTGCTCGGCATCTTTTCCCTGTTTGAGATAATCGGGATAGGTATGAATCAGCTTTACCTGCCTGATGTGGAAATCGAACAATGGGCTTTGGAAGGGACAGACGCATATACAATGTATACTTACGAACTGTTAGGAGAGATTGTAAGCGGGGTAATTATAATTCCGATTTTGGCGGTACTTTTAATGCTGTCCATGCTGATTTTTCGGAATATAAATCAGCGGAAACGGCCGGAAGAAAGAAAAGCCGTCGATGAGAATTCCCCGTCAATCCTTTACCTCCGTCCCTTTGGAGACGACAAACTTACAGAGAAGAAAATAAATATGTTTTTGCGTCCGGGAATCAGTGAAGAGGAGGCTTTGGTTTCTGTACTGGATGATATTGCTCCAGTGTTATGTATCGGACGTCCTGGGAAAAAATATTTGCCGGATGGTGCGGCACGTATTACGATTCCGACTGATGCATGGAAGGAGAAGGCTGCGCAGCTGGCACAAAAGGCGGAGCTGGTGGTTTTGCGCCTGGGGAAGACGGATGGCGTTTTGTGGGAACTCCAGTATTGTCTTGAAAATCTTGATTTAAGTAAATTGGCGTTTATACTGCCGAACTTTGAATCGGCATCTGACTGGGAACGTATCAGGGACATATTAAAACGACGGGGAATAGACAGTATTGATTCGTTGGAAATAAAAAAGCGGAAAAATAAAGGGAGTATATGGGGATTTCTTTATTTTGATGAAAAAAAACAGCCTGTATACAGACCGCTTAGCATATCGCGGATGGAAGCATGGATTGTGCCACTGGAAGATAAGATGAAAGAGGCTTTGGAGGGAGTCTGTACAAAGTATGGATTAAAGGTGCAAAAGCGTAAAAATAAGCTGGGGATAGCCGCATTTTGTATATTCTGTCCCTTATTTGCTATGGTGATGATAATCTATGCCTTTGTTACATTTAAGAGTATTGAACATGGACGTTTTCCACAGGACCTGATTCAGACTTGTCAGACGATGGAAGGGGTGGGAGAAATTATCGATGGATGGAGCAGTAAAGGGAAGGCGGATTTTCTTTTTTATCTCTTTCTAAATGGTCTGATGTTTCAAGAGGATGAGAGTATTGCAGATTTTTATGCATGGGAAGCGGAGTTGATGAATTGCATTAATGTTAGAGAATATGAATTGCTGACGGAAAGCGCCGAGGGGTATCCGACCCGATATTTGACGCTTGCGAAAAAATATTGCAGCGATGAAGAATATGAGAAATTTATGGAATACTTAAAACAATGTATCGAGTTGTTTTGGAGTAAACAGGGAGAAACTCCACAGGTACATATATGGGATGAAGAAGCATATGAGGCATTGCTGTCAGCGCTGGAAGAAATGCCTTTACACACAAAGGAGGTTATGTCATTGGAGGAACGGCTTGTTTATGAAAGGCAGTTTCGGACACTTGTATTGGAATTGCAGTCTGCCGGATATGATATGATACCTGAGATGCGGGCGGAATTTGCAGAAACAGGCTTGGAACTTTATCAGGCGGTAACAGCTTCCGAATCATTATTTTTGAAGGAGACCTGGCAGGGAGGAAAGTGATATGGACATGGAAAAAAGCACAGAAAATAAAGAGTCAAGGGATTCGTCTCTGACAGATATGGTTGAACAGGTGCAAAGCGAAAAAATAAGAAATTATATCAACGGCAGAGTAATTCCACAAATGAAGTGGTACAGCAGCAAGAGCAGAGAATGTAAGCGTAAATACTATCGCTGCATGACAATTTCTATTTTATTGGGAATACTGATTCCTGTAATTTCCGTGTTTGCGGACGGCGCAATAGAAGTGAAAGCATTGCTTGCATTTCTTGGCGCGGCGGTGACGGCGGACAATGCGTATCTGTCGCTCCATAATTTTAAAGACTTATGGCTGGATTACCGGATTACCCGGGAAAGACTGCTCCGGACACTGTACTGCTATTTTAATGATGCGGGTATTTTCTCACAGGGTAATACACAGGCGGAGAAAGATGTACTTTTGGTAAATGTTTGTGAAGAAGAACTGATTCGTGAAAATAATGGATGGCAGTCTTCTATGAAGGAGTAATTCAGGCTTTTGGTTATTCAATTTTTCCATCCAGAAAAGCATTCAGGATATTTTGAGGTATTTCGTAATAGAAACTGCTGTTATAATCATCGATTTTGGAACTTACAAAGGAGTTATAGGCAGCAAATAAAGCATCTATGATACTAAGCTGTTTTTCTTTGGCAATGCCTAAAATAAGCCTTTTATATACTTTCCCAATATCCCAGTGGCTCGGCAGGGCATATTTAGCGGCTGCGACATTGTCGAAACGTCCTGTGGAAATATGAGCGGACAGGATAAAATCGTCGCTGACGCGGTCAATGTTATCACTGTGGTACACATCGGCCAGATCATAAATTTTAGATATGGAAGCTTTTCCCAGTGTATTTACAATATCGGCTCTTGTATTTTTGGTCTTTCTTGCTATATATTCGATCAGGCTGCAAGTATAAAATAAATCATTTTCTTTCCGATCCTCACGTCCGGTCATAGGAATCTACCTCCTCGCTGGATATAAACTGTAGGCATTTCAAAGCAGAAGAAGTGCAGAAATTAATCTGATGTGTGGGGTATTTAAATTTTGCCATTACCCAAAATTGCTCCCGGGTAATGATACCATCTATATAATCGGCGATAAAATTGTATATTTGGTCATTTGCCATAGCGCCAATCACAATATCGTTATCATGCGGTTCTCCATGCCGGCAGGCAATGATAAAATCAAGCCATTCTTCAGTCATTTCTTTAAATTCCAGAATTTTCAGGTTTGTATTCATGCAGACGGTGTAAGTACAGACTGTGGGAGTATTATAACGTTTTGCCCAACGTACGGCCTGCTCACGAATTATGGTACAGTAAAAGCCTGTTCCGAAATCTTTGGTATTTCTGCCTTGAATGATTTCAGGATGTTCTACAGACATGTAACTGCCATGATATACCGTCATCTTTCCCATATCTATCCCTCCGTTGCTTAGGTTTCTGCAACTATTATATCCGATCTGCCATAAAAAGTCATGTAAAAGATACAAAGAGACAGAATCCAAAGTGATTCTGCCTCTTTTGTATCCGTATCGGCGGGTAAGATCCGGTCTTAGCCCATCGTAACAACTACATCATAATTTGTTTTGCCTTTTTCGTAAGGGATCACGCATCCATCGATCGGATTACCGTCAACGGTAATACTCTTAATTCCTTTCTCCACATTTCCGGGGTTTTCCACTTTGATTGTGTAAGTTCCTTCGCGGAATTTCCTTGTCAGTGTGAAATCGCCGAATCCTTTCGGTATGCAGGGATTGATGGAAAGTCCCGTATGAGTAGGATAAACGCCTAAAATATACTGTGAAATATTAACAAATGTCCATGCAGCCGTACCGGTCAGCCAACTGTTCTTTGCTTCGCCGTGGAACTTGGCATCTCTTCCGGCTACCATCTGGGAATAAACATAAGGCTCAGTTCTGTGGATTTCACTGATTTCTTCTACATAGGCAGGACAGGTTTTCTGGTAGATCTCAAATGCTCTGTCGCCTCTGCCGATTACGGTTTCTGCAATAGATACCCAGGGATTGTTATGACAGAAGATTCCTGCATTTTCTTTATATCCGGGCGGATAAGAGGAAACTTCTCCAAGCTCTAAATGATATCTTGTATAAGCGGGCTGTAAAATCATAACGCCGTATTTAGTATCCAGTCTTTCCTTTACGGAATTTAACGCTTTTTCTGCAAGACCTTCTTTGACGCCGACTCCGGCAAGTACGCAGAAGCCCTGAGGCTCAATATAAATCTGTCCTTCTTCACATTCTTTGGAACCGATCTTTTTACTGTATGCATCATAAGCGCGTACAAACCATTCGCCGTCCCAGCCGTCTTTTAAGATCGCTTCGTTCATGGCAATGACTTCTTTTCTTGCCCTTTCTGCTTCTTCGGGCATATTCATAAGTTCAGCGAGCTGTGCATATTCTTCGCCGTATTTTACAAACATGCCGGCAATGAATACAGATTCTGCTACAGGACCTTCACTGGGACCAAAGGTCTGGAAGGATTCTCCCGGATGTTCGGAAAAGCAATTTAAATTCAGACAGTCATTCCAGTCGGCACGTCCGATCAGAGGCAGATTATGAGGTCCTTTATGATTGATGATGTAATCCAGAGACCGCTTTAAATGTTCCATCAGCGGCGCCGCTACGGACATATCATTATCAAACGGTACATTTTCCGTTAAGATAGAAGTATCTCCGGTTTCTCTTACGTAAGCGCTGGTTCCTGCAATCAGCCAAAGCGGGTCGTCATTAAAGCCGCTTCCAATGTCGGAATTGCCCTTCTTGGTAAGAGGCTGATACTGGTGATAAGCGCTTCCGTCCTGGAATTGTGTGGAGGCAATATCAATAATCCTCTCTCTTGCTCTGTCGGGAATTAAGTGTACAAAACCAAGCAGATCCTGACAGGAATCTCTAAAGCCCATGCCCCTGCCGATACCGGATTCATAGTAGGAAGCGGAGCGGGACATATTGAAGGTTACCATACACTGATACTGATTCCAGATATTTACCATACGGTCTACTTTATCATTAGAAGATTTTACGGTATATTTTGAAAGCAGTCCGTCCCAATATTGATGCAATTCGTCAAAAGCTTTTTCCACGTCTGCGTCAGTCTGATATTTGGCAAGCATTTCTTCCGCCGGTTTTTTGTTAATGACGCCGTAGGATTCCCATTTGTCATCTTCAGGATTTTCTATGTAACCGAGAACAAAAACAAAGGATTTGGTTTCTCCCGGCTCTAAAGCTACGTTGATCTGATGCGAAGCAATGGGTGACCATCCGCTTGCCATAGAGTTGGTGCAGGCGCCGTTTTCGACTGCGAGCGGCAGGTCGGCGCCGCGGTATGCCCCCAGGAATTCGTCACGGCTTGTATCAAAACCGTCCACTTTTGTATTTACGGAATATACCGCATAGTGATTGCGGCGTTCTCTGTATTCTGTTTTGTGATAAATGGCAGAACCAACTACTTCCACCTCACCGATGCTTAAGTTACGCTGGAAGTTTTTCATATCGTCGTCCGCATTCCAGAGACACCACTCCACATAGGAGAATAAAGTAATCTCTTTTTTGGAAGAGGAGGTGTTAGTCAGTTTGAGCTGGCTGATTTCGCAGTTGTCGTTCATGGGAACGAAGGTAAGCACAGAGGCTTTCACTTCATTTTTAGAAGAAGTAAAACGGCTGTAGCCGATACCGTGACGGCATTCATAAGAATCCAGTTCCGTCTTGGTCGGCTGCCAACCCGGATTCCAGATACAATCTCCGTCTTTCATATAGAAGTATTTGCCGTTTACATCTCCGGGAACGTCATTATAGCGGTATCTGGTGAGGCGCAGAAGCTTTGCGTCTTTATAAAAAGTATATCCGCCGCAGGTATTGGAAATCAAACTGAAAAATTCATTGCATCCAAGGTAATTGATCCAGGGGAGCGGTGTTTTCGGGGTAGTAATTACATATTCTTTGTTACTGTCATCGAAATGTCCAAATTTCATTGTTTCCCTCCATTTTTGGTTAATAATTAAGTAAGTTTATAGCCGGATTGGCTAAAAATAGAAAACGATTAAGTAAAACTGGGCAATTGACAAAATGATTTCCCATTGATTTTTATTATACATGAAATTGCTTAAAAACACAAGATATATGCGGAAAAAACTGATTTTTAAAATCAGAAAAAGCATCAAAAAAATTGAATCTTAAATAATTGAAATAAAGTAAAATTACGAAAATTGTTTACGAAAAGTTAAAATAATTAAATAATTGATTAAATTAAAGATTATTAATTAATGAGAAATTTAAAATCTATTTTTAAAAGTGTACAAATTTACCGACGAAAAATCTGTAAAAACCACCAAATTATAAAAAATATCTAAAAAGAACTTGCATAAATGTCTAATTTGTAATATAGTCAATTTACGAAAACGATTAAGTGAATTAAAAATTACTAAATAAAAATCAATCAATCTTGTTTAAATTTACTTCTACAAGGCGGGAGATAAACTAGCATGGTATCAATGAAAGACATTTCGATAGCCTGTGGAGTATCAGTAGCGACAGTTAGTAAAGCACTGAATGATCATAAGGATATTGGAGAAGAAACAAAAAAGCGCATCAGACAAATAGCGAAGGAGATGGGGTATGTTCCTAATTCGGCATCCAAGGCATTAAAGACGCATCGAACTTACAATATAGGGGTGCTTTTTACGGATGAAGCGCAAAGCGGTTTGAAGCATGATTACTTTTCTTATGTGTTAGATAGTTTTAAGCAGACGATAGAGCAGCATGGATATGATATGACTTTTATCAACTGCTGTACGACAAGAAAGAACCGGATGTCTTATTTAGAACATGCCAGATACCGGGGATTTGACGGAGTAGCAATTGCCTGTGTTGATTTTTATGCACCGGAGGTCATGGAGCTGGTCAGAAGTAATATACCGGTTGTGACAATTGATCATTTATTTCATAACAGAATGGGTATTATTTCTGATAATGTAAAAGGCATGAAAGATTTACTTACTTTCGTATATAACAAAGGTCACAGGCGGGTTGCTTATATACATGGTGCAGATTCGGCGGTAACACAAAGCAGGTTATCTTCGTTTTATAAAACGGCGGAAGAACTTGGGTTGGAAATTCCCGATGAATATGTACAGGAAGCGGCTTACAGGGATACAAAGGCAACATTCATAAAAACATTGGAATTGTTGGATTTGCCTGAACCGCCGACTTGTATTCTTTATCCGGATGACTTTGCAAGTTTTGGAGGAATCAATGCAATTAAAGACAAAGGCCTGAATATCCCCCAGGACATTTCAGTAGCCGGATATGATGGTATTCGGATTGGAAGACATTTGGAACCACTGCTTACTACGCTCAGACAGGATACAGAGCGGTTAGGAGCAGCGGCAGCAGAAAATTTAATTAAATTGATAGAACATCCTAAAACTACGGTTGTACAGACAATCGTCATTGAGGGAGAGGTATTTGAAGGAAGGACTGTGGGAGAGATTTCGGTCTGAAAATGAAATGGCATTTGGAAAATGAATTTTTCATTTTCTTCATATATAAATTTCATATATATAAATGCATAACTTATTATTTCTATTTTACTCTAAGGGAGGAACCATATGAAGAGAAAACTATTAAGCGTGCTGCTTGCGGCAACTATGGTAACAGGTATGTTAACCGGATGCGGCGGAACAACAGAAGAACAGACAGGAGGACAGACACCTGCTGAAAGTACATCGTCAGCGGGGAATACGGAAGCGGATGCACCGGCAGCAGGAAATGAAGAGACACCTGCAGCAGATGATGCAGAAGCGCCGGCTGTTGGAGAAGGCGAAGGAAAAGTACTCAATATTTACTGCTGGAATGATGAGTTTTACCGCCGTGTAAGGGATCATTACCCGGGGTATACGGAAGTGGATACTACACACGGAACGATCGGTGATGTTTCTGTAGTATGGAATATTACGCCAAATGCAGATAATGCTTATCAGAACAACTTGGATGAAACTTTGTTAAAACAGGCGGATGCAGCAACAGACGACAAGATCGACCTGTTCCTGATTGAAGCCGATTATGCTTTGAAATATGTGGATACGGAATATACCATGCCGGTAGCGGATCTTGGAATTACAGAGTCAGACCTTGCAAACCAGTATCAGTATACAAAAGATATTGTTACGGATTCCAACGGAGTGTTAAAAGGCGTTTCATGGCAGGGATGCCCGGGCGTTATGTTCTACAGCCGTGAGGTGGCAAAAGAAGTATTTGGAACAGATGAACCTTCTGAGATCCAGAATTATGTCAAAGACTGGGATACTTTTAATGAAACGGCTAAGACATTAAAAGATGCAGGCTATCAGATTGCTTCTTCTGCAAACGATACTTATCGTGTGTATTCCAACAATGTAACCTCTAAATGGGTGGTTGACGGAAAGATCAACATTGACGCCAACATCATGAAATGGGTGGAAGATTCCAAGGCATTGGTAGATGCAGGGGAGATCGGAACCCATACGCTCTGGAGCGACGACTGGTCAAAAGGCTTCTATCCGGACGGCAAAGTATTTGCATACTTTGGACCGGCATGGCTTGTAAACTTCAGTATGGCTGCAGACAAAGAAGGAAGCATCGGCAATCTGGGCGGCTGGGCAGCAACGGAAGGACCGCAGGGCTTCTTCTGGGGCGGTACATGGATTTGTGCGGCAGCAGGAACAGACAATGCAAGCCTGATAAAAGATATTATGCTTCAGTTGACAACCAATGAAGAAATCATGAAGGGCATTGTTGTAAAAGATGATGATTTCGTAAACAACAAACCGGCTATGAATGCAATGGCAGAAGATGCAAGCTATTCCAGCAAGATTTTAGGCGGACAGAATCCGCTTGCCATGTACTGTGCAGGTGTGGAATCCCTCGATTTGAGCAACCTTTCCATTTATGATCAGGGATGTAATGAAGAGTTCCAGAATGCAATGAAGAATTACTTTGACGGTAATACGGATCTGGACGGCGCACTTGATTTATTCTACAAAGCGGTAGTAGAGAAATATCCTGAACTGACATATTAAGAAAGATCGTGCCTGCCTGGTACAGTCGGGCAGGCACGTATTATGTAAAACCGACATAGCGGCTGAACAAACTTTATATAGATGTGAAGGGCAGACAGAATCCGGTATATAGAGCCGGCAGCAGGCTTTATAATCTGAAATGTAGAAGAAAAGGACTGCTGCGAGCTCTGTAGCTGAATCGAAATTGCTGTCTGACGGTCAGCTGACTGTGAAACGAAGAAGAAAAGGGAGGATACATAAAATGAAGAGAGGAAAGCGGGGAAAAGTAGTAAGTTATAATAAATGGGGATATATTTTTCTGATTCCCTTTATTGTAGTTTATCTGGTTTTTCAGTTTATTCCATTGATTACGACTGTTGTAAACAGTTTTTATGAGAACTATCGTTCCGGTTTAACACAGATAGGACCGAATTTTATTGGTTTCAAAAATTATGTTTCCATACTGAGTAATAAGGATCTGTGGACGTATACGCAGAATACACTGATTATGTGGGTAATGGGATTTGTTCCCCAGATTCTCGTATCCCTGTTGCTTGGCGCATGGTTTTCCAATCCGAGTTTGAGACTGAAAGGACAGAGATTTTTTAAGACGGTTATTTATCTGCCGAATCTGATCATGGCTTCTGCGTTTGCCATGTTATTCTTTACTTTGTTTTCAGACAGCGGTCCAATCAATTCCATATTAGTTCAGATGGGAATTTTAGATCAGCCTTATAAGTTTTTGTCTAATGTATGGAGTACAAGAACATTAATAGCGTTTATGAATTTTCTCATGTGGTTTGGTAATACCACAATCCTTCTGATGGCAGGAATGATGGGTGTGGATACGGCGCTTTTTGAAGCGGCGGAAGTGGACGGCGCGACTTCTTCGCAGGTATTTTTTAAGATTACGTTACCATTGCTGCGTCCGATTATGGTATATGTCATGATTACATCTTTAATCGGTGGTCTCCAGATGTTCGATGTACCGCAGATTCTGACAAGTGGAACTGGTGATCCGATGCGTTCCACCATGACGCTCATCATGTATCTGAACAGGCACTTGTTCAGCAAGAATTACGGCATGGCAGGAGCTTTATCCGTCCTTCTGTTTATTGTAACAGGTATTTTGAGTGTGATCGTATATAAGATGACAAACGGAAAGGAAGAATAGGAGCATTCCTGTAATTCAGAAATAACGCCAATTGAATAAAAGAAAACCTCG
>CANSUS010000038.1 GCA_947650155.1 uncultured Lachnospiraceae bacterium | reverse complement strand
GTCATACCCATTGATAATATATCCATAGAAACATTATCAATGTTTTTATTCATTATGTCAACAGATAATTGCCGTAATTTCACAAAGTATTGTCTGTTTTCTTCTGAATTTTCTACATATGGTGCTACTGTCATAAGCCCCTTTATCGAAATTGCAGGAAGTTTGGAAATTTCAATTATAAGCGCTTCTGCTTCCTCTATTTTAACACCGTATTTAGTTTCCTCATCTGCAATATTCACTTCAATCAAAATAGAAACTCTGATCTTTCTTTTTAAGGCCTCTCTGTTTATCTGTTCTGCAAGCCTCAATGAATCCACGCTGTGAATCAGATATACTTTATCTACAATGTATTTTACTTTATTTGTCTGAAGATGACCGATCATATGCCACTTAATATCTTTAGGCAGAACTTCATATTTGTCTATAAGCTCCTGCACTTTATTTTCCCCAAAATGGCGGCATCCGGAATCATACGCTTCTTTCAACATGGATGCCGGCTTTGTTTTGCTTACTGCGATTAAAGTAACTTCATTCTCATTCCGTCCTGCTCTTTTGCATGCACTTTTGATATTATCTTCTACCTGACGTATGTTTTCACTGATCAATTCTGCCACCTCTTTATTCATAAATAAAATCATCTTCGTTCACTGTTGCTGCATCCAATACAATATGGTCATATACATTTAACCCGTAATTGGTATTAGACTGGACAACTGCATATTCTTCATTCTGATCCAAAATCACTATCTGCTTAAAATCAGCGTAACCTTTATTAATATTATAAACACCGATCAAAGAGCCCTGTTTACTGATCACACAAGTTTCTGTAGAATCCGGCTTAATCAGTCTGTCACCAATCCTTAATACAGAATCATCCAGATAATATTCCCCATCTTTCACATTATAAACATTGGTCTCAACGAATTCTGTTGTCTGTGTTCCATCTTCCAGAAAACTCTCTTTCATCACACCATAAGAATCATTATTTCCTCCCTGTATGACATAGTCTTCCGGTATCAGGAAAAATTGTTTCTCAACAATTGCAGAATTTGGTATCTTCAACCCCTTATCTTCATCCAGTACCAATTCTATATCTATAAATCGATCAGTGCAGAAAGAGACCATTGAATTAGAAAAACTGAGGCCTACAAGTGTAGAACCATCTGCTCCCTGACAGGTACTGACTTTCGCCCATGAAATATCCTGATTTTTTAAAAAACGGATTTTCACATACTCTTTCTCCAATAACTCTTTTGCTTTTTTCTCATCCGTTTGTATTACAATCATCCAATTTTCATTCGTAGCAAGTTTATAAACCGCATCATTTAAAGCCACAAGTTCATTACTGACAAGCTGATTTTTGGTATATTCTTTTGCTTCAAAATCTTCTGCTGTCAGACTCTCCGGCGTTCTGTCTTCAAACCCGTCAGTAGAATATATTACAATTCCCGCATCACTTGACATGCCATAAGAAATCAGAGAAGAACTCTCGCTGCTCAGATTTCCTGCATTTTCGAGCATGGTTATATTAGCAAGTTTAAGCACTGTACCTTTTACACTGTATTTAAAATCATATACCGTTGAAAAATTATCTTTTGAAAATAGATTGGAAAATTCCACAATTTCTGATTTTAACTCAGAAAGATCTTCATCCGAAAGCGCGTTCTCACCCAGAGCGGCAGAATTAATATAATCAGACAGCCGTCCTGTTTCATCCACTGTATAGACCAGATTATTACAGGCTACTCTTTCACCTTCTCTGGCATAATAATTGATATATCCTGCACTATTGCTGTAAAATATACTCTCTTCCCGCAAAGCGATCCCTTTATATACGTTATTGGTAGAAATAGAGCCCTGTACTACTTCATAACCCACAATATGTTCCGCGGTTAAATATGTAACTACACCAATAATGATATAAACAAATACAATACCGAAAATTATCATACCAATATTAAGGTTCAGTGGTTTCCTATATTTGGTTATTTTATGATTGGATGTGTTTCTCTGTGCCAAAATGCAGCCTCCATTTTATATTTTCATATTGCATAATTTACGCCCTAAAAAAACCCCGGAAGGCATCCGAGGCTTTTAAAATTTGCTCAACTGTCTGCAAAACCACACCATTATCATTAAAGAGAAACAACTATCATTGATTTAAGTGTTTCCGGCAGCTCCGCCTCATCAAGAGAAACACTGAGTATAAAATCAACCTTAAACTGCTCACTGTATTTTGCAAGTTTCTCAATAATCGGAACCATATCTTTTCCTTCCAAACATGCTACTTTTAAGAAACTGTCAAGATACATCTGCTCCAAATCTCTGTCCTGTGACAATATTCCGCTGACAAACCCTAAAAATTCATCACTGTTTGTAACCATGTATTCCGATACATCAATCAGCCTTACTTTATTATTCAGCTCATACATATGCTTTCCACTTTTATCAAGATATACGATATTTCCTGATGTTTCCAAAACCGAGCTGTTTACTTTATCCAGTAACTGCTTTGTCTTCCCTTTACCCTTTCTGCCTACAATTAATTGAACCATTGGTGAGCCCTCCTACCGTAAATTTTGATATACAAAGTACACACGAAAATCTTTATATAATCTTATAACTATTATAATTTATATCCTTCTAAAAAACAACAACTATTTCCTTATTCATCACCTAATAAATCAGCCCCAGCAGATCGGACATTCCTTCATATAAAATATCTCTTGTCTCTGCACGCATGATAATCGAAATATAAGAATTTCCAAAAGTATCTTTTGCCAGTAGAATCAGACAACTTCTTGCGGCATTTGTCGTTCCTGTCTTTCCTCCTATGACTGTTACATTTTCAGGCATCGGACAATTTCCGTTTAAATAACGGTTTGATGTCCCTATTGACAATTCTTTCGGATTCCCTGAAGAATCATAATAAGTTGTATCATAAGAAGCCATATGTATAATTTCTGTAAACATATCATATTTAATCGCTTCATTAAAGATCAAATACATATCATACGCTGTCACATAGTGATTATCATCGGAAAGCCCATGCGGATTTACAAAATTACTGTTCGTAGCGCCTAATGCCTTCGCTTCTTTATTCATCATATCCGTAAATCCCTCAACAGAGCCGCCAATATGCTCTGCTATCATAACAGCAACATCATTCCCCGAATAAATAAGAAGTGCATGAAGCGCCTGAGACAATGTCATAGTATCTCCAGGCTTAACACCGCAAAGCGTTGCTCCAGGTTCATTAATAACCACATTTTGGGAAGCAGTCAATGTATCTTCCATTTTCCCGTTTTTCAGTGCAACCAAAGCTGTCATTACTTTGGTCAGACTTGCCGGATATAACTTCTCATATACATTTTTGGCATATAGTACCTTGGAGTTATTCACATCAAACAATGCTGCTGAACTAATATCAGTCATATCTATTTCATCATTTAAAATATCACTTTGAATTACGCATAAATCGGAAGCAAAAGGTTCCGATGTATCATGTGACTGGGAATTTACAATCCGAAAACTGCTGACGGAGCAGTCCGGATCATATGCAAACGTATAGGAGACATTTCCACATCCCGTAAGCAGCACACATACAAGCGCCAAAATGATACACTTTTTCATCTTACTTATACATCTCACGCCACTCTAAATCTCCTCTGTCCAATGATTTGATAAGTAACTCTGCTGAAGCCAGATTCGTTGCAAGCGGAATGTTGTGCATATCACAAAGCTTCACCACATTGTTTACATCCGGTTCATGAAACTTTGCATTCAGCGGATCTCTTAAAAAAATGACCAGGTCAATTTGATTATGCTCGATCTGGGCGCCAATCTGCTGTTCTCCCCCTAAGTGACCTGCCAAATACTTATGAATACTTAAATTGGTAACTTCTTCGATCAATCTTCCGGTGGTTCCTGTCGCATACAACTCATTTTTGCTTAAAATTCCCCTATAAGCAATACAAAAATTCTGCATTAATTTTTTCTTGGCATCATGAGCAATTAACGCAATATTCATAGCAAAACCCTCTCTTATTTAAAATTTTTCCCCTGCAGCCGGACATTTAAAACAAATCCCATCCCCATAAACAAACTTAGTAAAGATGTCAGACCATAACTGACAAAAGGCAGAGGAATACCGGTATTTGGAATTAATCCCGTTGCAACTGAAATATTTATAAACCCCTGGAACCCAACCCATGCCGCCATACCAGAAGCGATGATCGTCCCTGCAAGATCTTTTGATTTTTTAGCGATCAGCATACATTCTAATGCAATAAGTATAATCAACCCTATCACAACGCAACCGCCTACAAATCCAAACTCTTCTCCTATTACAGCAAAAATAAAATCTGTCTGTGCCTCAGAAATAAAATTTCCGTTTTTTACAGAACTGATCACATTGGTATTATAACCTTTCCCCATTAACTGTCCGGAACCAATTGCTGTCATAGAATTAACAGTCTGATACGCAATGGAATTTGCATACTCCTCCGGATGAAGCCATGCTAAAACGCGCAGCCTGTGATAAGGCTTAATGATTTCCATATTAATCAGAACATTTGCCTCTTCCGGCTGTAAAACAAGCAAAAATGCAGTCACAATTGTCGGAACCGCCACAGCCAATGCCCCAATCACAAGCTTATAACTGATCCCTCCAATAAACATAATAACGCAGAACAACAGCATGACCACAATACTTGTCGACATATCCGGCTGCAGATAAATTAGCAAAAGCGGCGGAATAAATAATATGATACACAGCATGGTATACTTAAACGTATTTAAATGTTCCCTATGTATCATAATAAACTGTGCGAAAAATAAAATCAATATTATTTTCGCACTTTCTGACGGCTGAAACCGAAATCCAAATAAATTCAGCCATCTTTGTGAACCGTTAGAATCATCACCAAGTCCCGAAAGCTTAACCAGTGCAAGCAATACCAGATTGGCGGCATACATAAGCCAGTATAATTTCAGGATCACATTATAATCCAGAAAGGATATGACAATCATCAAAAAAACACCTGCAATCACTCCCATAAGCTGTCTGGTCTGCAAATCTTCCTTGGCGCTTCCAATCGCCATGACTCCAATAAGCGCAAGACCTATTACCATGATGATTAATTTAATGTCGTAGTCGCGTATCCGGTATTGTTTGTGCACGTTTTACTCCTTTCCGCCCTGTTTAAAAGGCAATTGTTTTCAGAAATTTCTCTTTATTGTTTGATATCCAGAATAGGAATATTAGCATACAGCGCCGGATTTTTCATATTCCTTCCTTTGCTCCCTGTTTTCGTAATTTGAATCTCCATGCTCTGCGTATCTATTTTCATATACTTTGAAATTACTTTCGCAATATCTGTTTTTATCATTTCCATCATTTCAGGAGAACAATTTGCCCTGTCGGAAATCAAAAGTATTTTCAGGCGGTCTTTCGCTACCTGCCTGGAGCTTTTCCTGTAAAAGAATCTGCTTATTATCATTTTGCCGCCTCCTTAATTCTTATGAAAAATTCCGGTTACCCTTGTCCAAAAAGAAATTCCTTTCTCAAACTCCATAAAAGGAACCTCTTCTCCAAGTACGCGGCAACATATATTCTGATATGCTTTTCCTGCAAGTGTATTATTGCCCACGAGTGGTTCGCCCTGATTAGTTGCAATTACTACATTTTCATCATCCGGAACAATGCCGATTAAAGGAATGGATAATATGTCGATTACATCCGCTGAAGACATCATATCTCCTCTGCGCACCATATCTACCCTGAGTCTGTTAATGATAAGATCAATTTTACTGAACTCATTTGCTTCTAAAAGTCCAATAATCCTGTCAGCGTCTCTGATTGCCGATACCTCCGGTGTCGTAACGACAAGCGCTCTGTCAGCGCCTGCAATTGCGTTTTTAAATCCCTGTTCGATTCCGGCAGGACAGTCCAGAATTATGTAGTCAAAACTCTGCTTTAAGTATTCTATAATCTTTATCATCTGTTCCTCATGGACTGCTGTCTTATCTTTTGTCTGTGCAGACGGAAGCAGATACAGACTGGGATGACGCTTGTCCTTTATAAGCGCCTGTTTTACCCGGCAGTTTCCGTCTACAACGTCTACAAGGTTGTAAACGATCCTGTTTTCCAGCCCCATAACAACATCCAGATTCCTGAGTCCGATGTCTGTGTCTATCAAAACTACTTTCTTTCCCATTGCCGCAAGGCCTGTCCCTACATTTGCGCTGGTTGTTGTTTTACCTACTCCTCCTTTTCCTGATGTGACGACAATTACTTCACTCATTTACTATTGCTCCTTTCCAAAAGTTCAGATTATTCCCTGAACAGATCTATGAAATCTCGTCCAGTAATTCTTTTGTAATCGGTTCAATAATTACCCTGTCATCTTTTACATAGGCAACTTTCGGTTGTACTTTTGGTTTAATTCCCCACCTGCTTTTGTTTTCTTTATTTTTATATTTGAAATCACCGATGATTAATCTTTCCGGTGCCATTTCAAGCGCAGCAATAAAACGATTTTTATCTCCATTTCCTCCGGCATAGGCCTCGCCATAAAGCCCACCCAGTACTATAATATCTTTTGTTGAAATAATTGCTGAACCGGGATAAACGTCTCCCAAAACAACGATACTGGATTCTGTCTCTAATACCTGATGGTTCTTTAAAGTACCTTTGTAAAACTGACCACTGTTTTCAGTATCCATACAATCTTTCAGCCGGTCCATTGCCTTAACAAACTGTTGGTTTTTCTCTTCATCCTTGCTGACAAGACAGACAATCTTTACATCACAGCTTTGTTCAATCATATCCAATATTTTCATTTCTTCTTCTTCGTTTACTTTCCTGCCTTCGATGGACAAAGCCATTTTGGCATTCTTAAAAAAATGACTGGATTCTTTAAACTTTATGGCAATTTCTCCCAGTAAGTCATCGAAAGGAACCTCATCATTCAGGTAAATGGAAATACCATTCTGATAACTTTTCAAAACAACCGTATTTTTCACGTTCTGATCCTCCCTGCTTTTAATCCCCGGCGCCGCTTACTGCTTCAATTTCAGCCGCAGTGCCTGTAAGCAGTTCTTCCCTTTCCTCTACGCCGCCATAGTAATATTTGACGACTTCTTTCGTAATCTGCGCTGCATAATCAGAAGTATAACCATATGCCACACGGGTTGCAATCGCAATTTCAGGATTTTCATACGGTGCAAAGGCGACAAAGACCGCATGTGCTGCACGTCCCTTCTTTTCCTCCGCCGTACCTGTTTTTCCAGCCGCATGAACTGCTGTTTCCGCAAAATAGGCTTTGGATTCCACGACCTTGCGCATTCCTTCCTGAATCGCATCCCAGTAAGAATCCGGCATTTCAATCCTGTTTCTTACTTCCGCCTGATTTTCATACAAATTTGTACCGTTTCTGTCAGCGACATGGTCTATTAATGTAAGATTATAACACGTTCCGCGGTTGGCAACTGCTGTAACGTATCGCGCAAGTCCGACAGTCGTATAACCACTGTTACCCTGTCCAATGGCTGAACGCACCGGGTCCTGCGTCGAAATCTGCGGTAGATATTCGTCAATCTCCACGCCGGAAGTCTCTGACAGTCCATACATATCCGCATATTCTGAAAGTTTTTTAAGTCCCACTTCCGTATTATACGTGCCATCCGGCAAAGTGCTCAGACGATATCCCACCTCATAAAAAAAGCAGTTACAGGAATGCTGAATCCCTCCAGTCATATTCAGACTTCCATGATTGGATGGATACGCCCAGCACCTTGGGGATAAAGGCGTAATTTTATCAAAAATACCCGTACATAAAATCGGTGTAGTAGTATCTATGACTCCCTCCATAAGTCCCGCTGTAGCAGAAACCATTTTAAAAGTGGAACCAGGCGCTGTTCTTTGCTGCGTCGCATAATTTAACAGTGGTCTGGATTCATCATTTAACAGCTGCGCATAATAGTCCGCATCCACGCCATTCGCCATCCGGTTATTATCATATCCCGGATAGGATACCATAGCAAGTACCTTTCCTGTCTTAATATCCGTAATTACCACTGAACCGGAATAAGGATCCAGCGCAAGCTGTGCAGGCGTAATATCCAAATTAGAAATTCGATTGATTAAAAAATTATACGAACTTAATGTTCCATTAAAAAGTTTTGCTTCTTCTTCTGCTTCTACCTCGACCGCACTTTGCTCGCATAACAGCATACACACTTGCCTTCCGCTGATTAAATCTGACTTAATCATATATTTGTATATTTTTTTATAAAAATCAGAATTATTATCAACTTTATCAATAATATAATCTACGATTCTGTCATATATTTCTATGGAATCAGAATATCTGCCTGACAATTCCAGTTTGGACACATCAATCCAGTTCTGGGAAATTGCATACTCGATATATTCAGAAAGACTGATGGTTTCTTCTTCCCTCCATGCTTTATACGTGGGATCGGATACATCGATTTCACTGCTTAATATAATTGCATTGTCGCTCAACATCGTAGTAATATAGCTTTGATATACCTGATATTCTGTACTAAGATCCTGATAAGGCGTTTTTATCTGCGTCAGTTCTTCCCGCAGGGTATTCAGGACATTTAATTTATACTCTTCAAACAGCTGACTGACCTGCTTTTCTGTCTCACCGGCATTCGGATCTGTAAAATGAGAAAAATCAATTACATTATTTTCAAAAAGCGCAATGTAAACATCATAGATCGGTATTCTGATCTGATTACTCTTTGTATTTTCTGTAGGTATAAATTCTTTAATATTGTCAATCTTATTAATCAAGATACCTGCAATGCGCTGTTCCAGAATATCATAAACCGCTTCCTGAAGGTTTTTATCTATCGTCAGATAAACATCCTTCCCTGCTGCCGCCTCTACATAATCGCTTGTATCAATTACTTTTCCCATATTATCAACATAAACAGTCTCACTGCCCTTTATTCCCTGAAGCGTCAGTTCCATATAAGACTCAATACCTGATTTTCCCACAATATCAGATTGTGTATAATCATGCTGACCGTCTGGTCCCGGAGAATTTTCTATATCTTTCGCCTGCAGGTCAGACAACTCATCTGTGGAAACCTTTCCAGTGTATCCGATAATATGGCAGAAATACTCACTGTCCACATATTTTCTTACCGTATCTTCCGCTATGGAAACACCGTCTAAAGAATCGCTGTTCTCCAAAACAACCGCAACGGTTTCCTTACTGACGTCCGTAGCTACCGTTGTCGCAATATACTTCTGGTAGCTGTTTAGATTCATGGCATAACGTATGATAAGGATCTTTAGCAGTTCGTCCTTTGTATAACCCATACCAACTTTAAAAGTATGGCTGTCATCGGGATCTTCGTAGTCTCCAATTCCAAATTTATTTCTATCCGCAAGAAAATTCACGACTTCTTCTGCTGTTGCCGTTTTTTCACTGTATTCCAAATCCTCTATATGCGTATGTCCATAAACGTCCGCAAGAAACCGAAGCAGTCTGGTTCCCTCCACTGTAAACGCAAATTCCCCGTCCTGATCAATAATAATATCAAAATCATGAATGACGGAGTCGCCGTTTTTTTCGATCATATGAATCAGACGATATATCGTTTCATTTAATTTTTCATTTTTCTTTCTTCCTGATTCATATACGTCTTCAATTGTAACAGAATAAGCAAGTTCGTTATAGGCAAGCAGTTCTCCGTTACAGTCATATATATTTCCTCTTGCAGCCGGCACCGTTCTTTCTTTTTGTATTTTCAACTGAAAATTATTCAGATATTCTTCTCCGTTCACAATCTGCAGTTTAAAAATACGGTAAACCAGCACAGCGCCAAGGGAGAAAAACACCATTGATAACACAATAATTCTGAAATTGATATTCCCTGAAAGACTGTCTTTAATTCTACTAAACAAATTTCTTTGCGCTCCTTTTTTCTTTGGCTTCTAAATGAAAGTTAATTTTTAAAATAACCGGATATAAAAATACGGTAACAATCAATGTGTATACAACTTCCGGGATTACAACATGCAGAATATAATAACCAATATCCAGTTTTCCCCGAAGCAAAAACAAAAACAGATAACAGATCAATCCATAACCAAAATCGCTGCATGTAATCAAAAACATCGGCATTTTAATATCCTCAGGATAAAACTGCCTTGCAAACTTTCCATTTGCATAACCGATATACATATACACAAGTGCATAAAAACCAATTACATCCGAAAAGAAAACATCAATCATAAGTCCACAAAAAAAACCAATAATAAGCCCTGTTTTCTCTCCACGCATAAAACCGAAAGAAGCCGTAAGTACAATGAGCAGATTTGGCACAATACCGCCAAACGCAAAAATTCTGAATACGGTGCACTGCAGTACAAAACATATTAAAATCAAAATACCTGTAATCATGCCGCGCCTCATTGTCATCGCCTCCCTTCTGCCGTTTTATGGATTTCATTCATCCTCAATTGTCTGCTTTAGCTGTGTAATCACTAAAACTTCTTCTAAATGTTCAAAATCAACCGCGGGGGTCACCCATCCGGATTTGGTCAGATTATTAGAATCGTTGGATATACGATTGATATATCCTATCAATATCCCCGGCAGGTATTTATCGCTGATTGAAGACGTTACAATTTTGTCTCCTTCTACCACTTTGTCTTCTTCGTCTATCAATTGCATAAAAGAAATTACGCCTTCTTTCATCAATTCCAGATTCCCTGATACCACAAGATCATCCGATGTGGAAAGTACCTTTCCGCTTACATTTACATTATCCGAAATAATGGAAGTTACTTTTGCCCAGTTAGGTCCTACATCCACGACAATTCCAACAAGTCCGGCTCCTGCCATTACATTCATGTTTTCTGCGATTCCATCCTCATATCCTTTATCAATCACGAACGAAGAATACCAGTTTCCGGCATCTCTCGCAATAATCCTTGCACCGACCTTATCATATTCATCATATTGGGAATCCAGCTGATACAATTCCCTTAAATTATTCAATTCATATTTGTCCTGCTGTAGTCCTGTAATCTCTATTGTCAGATCATCAATCTGCTGTTTCAATTTTTCATTTTCTTCTATCAGATCCCGGATTTCAACAAGCTCGTCTTTTCGATCATTCAGCCAGCTCCCCATTCTGCTGAGCCCATTCTGAAACGGAACTACCACATACCCGGCGGCAGTTCCTAACGGACCGCTGAATATATTTGTATTAAATGTCAGTACTACAAGTAAAAGACACACTATCGTTAAAATAAAAAGGAGATATTTACTCGGTAAAGTAAATTTCTCTCCTTTTCTCTTCAATACCGGACTCATTTATTTACTCATCCCTTCAATCGCATAAGCTACAGACTTATAATTATCATCTTTAATAATCTTAGAAAGTCCTACTGCAACACTGGTAACCGGATCTTCAGCCACATTCACCTTCAGGCCGGTCCCATTGCTTACAAGCTGTGCCAAATGGTTTACCTGTGAAGCGCCGCCGGTCAGATAAATACCATGACGATAAATATCTGCTGCAAGTTCAGGCGGCGTCCGCTCTAAAATCACCTTAATATTATCAATAATGGAATTAAAATGTTCTTTCATTGCATCATCAACAAGGTTGGTGGGGATTTCCCGCTCTACCGGAAGTCCGGTTACAATATCTCTGCCATAAACAACCGCACCTTTTCCTTCCTCTTCCAGCTCTTTTAAATTCATTTTTATACTTTCCGCCGTCTTACCGCCGATAATAAGACTGTATTCCCTTCGCACTGCAGCGCGTATCGCATCGTCAAATTTAAGTCCGCCCACTTTTATTAACTTGCTCAGTACAATTCCGCCTAAAGATAATATGGAAATTTCCGTTGTATCATACCCCACGTTTACAACAAGCACGCCCTGAGAATTCTTTACATCAATGTCAAGTCCAAGTCCGTCTGCAACTGCCTTTTCCACAACCATAATTTTCTTTGCTTTTACATTGGAATCCTTAATCAAATCATAAAACGCTCTTTTTTCCACCTCTGTCACGTCAGTCGGAACAGCCACATAATAGTCTGCCGGTTTCGTATTTCCTTTTGACAGATCATTCACAAAATATTTGATCAGTGTCTCCATATTTTTAATATCCGCAATCACGCCGTTGCTGAGAGGATAAGAAATACGAATATTACTCGGCGCTTTCTCATACATTTCAAAAGCAGAATTTCCATAAGCAAACAGAGTATCCTTGTTCTCAATTGCTATCATATTCTTTTCCACAATAATATGATCGTCTGTCCTGTTATAGATTTTAATATTATTGGTACCAAGATCGATACCAAATACGTTATTTGCCAAAATGACAACCCCTTTCTATAATAACCCTGATTCTCTGAAACTGGTATATTTTTTGTCTCCGATAATAATATGATCGATCAGCGGAATTTCCATTAACTCTCCCGTCTTATAAAGCCTTCTTGTAATCTCCATATCCTGTCTGCTTGGAATGGGATCACCGCTGGGATGATTGTGCAGCACCATAATATGCACCGCCTGCACCCTCAGCGCATACTTAAAGACCTCCCTTGGAGAAAGCAGCGACGCGTTTGCCGTTCCTACCGAAAGCACAAATCTGGAAATCAGCTGCGCCTTATTATCCAGACAAAGCAACAAAACCTTTTCCCGTTCCTCATGCCTGAGTTCTTCCATGAAATAATCCGCCACTGACTTAGGAGATTCAAATTTTACAAGCGGTTCTTTCCTTGCTTTTGCCATCCTCATGGAAAGTTCTGCAATGCACTTTATTTTTACAGCCTTTACTTCTCCTATACCGCGAAGCTGCATCAGCTCCTCAACAGAAATATGATACAGTCCTAAAAGTCCCTTATAAGGAGAAGTGGCAAGATCAAGTATCTTTCCCGCCAGTTCCACGGAGTTACAATCTTTCGTGCCTGTCCTTAATATGATTGCCAAAAGCTCAGTCTCTGATAAACTTTCCGGTCCATATTTCAGAAATTTTTCATAAGGCAGTTCCTTCCTGATGATGTTTGATCTTTTTTCCATTTATACCTCTTTCGTCACTCTCCGGGCAGACAAAAAATGTATAATTCTATATAAACCTATAAAAAACGATAAATAATCAATGCAATAACGATACCGACAATACTTGCGATCGTGATCCTGATCGTCAATGCAAATGTAATGCAAAGTATACCCAAATCCAATACCAGCGGATTTGTCAGTCCAAAGGTTTGTCCATAATTTAGCCATGTGCTTGGAAACAGGCTTCCAATGAATCCTCCAATCACAATTCCGGCCAGAATCAATAAAAAACATGCCCAATTGTTTTTTCGCATAACACTCCTCCAGTTTAACATAAATACCTTGCAATGTATATAAAAATTCTTACAATTTATCCGACAAAATTCCACTTTCTTTCAAAGACTGCACCGTCTTTAAAATTCCGAATTTTGCATGATGCCAAGTAAGTCCTCCCTGAAAATATACGGCAAAAGGCGGTTTTATCGGCGCATCTGCGGACAGCTCAATGGAGGAACCGGATACAAAGGCGCCTGCCGCCATAATCACTTCACTATCGTATCCGGGCATTGCCCAGGGTTGTGGGTCAACAAATCCGTCTACCGGCGCCGCCGCCTGAATCCCTTTACAGAAAGCAATCACCGCTTCTTTATTCTGAAATTCCACTGCCTGAATAATATCATGTCTGGATTCGGTGGAATTCGGAATGACACGGTATCCCAGCTTTTCATAAATATTCGCTGCAAATATGGCGCCTTTCAGCGCTCCTGCCGTCACATTCGGCGCTAAAAACAGCCCCTGATAAAAAGAACCCAGCACTCCCAAGGAAGCGCCTACTTCTTTTCCAAGTCCCGGAGAAGTCAGACGGTACGCCGCGTTTTCCACACATTCTTTTCTGCCGGCAATATACCCGCCGATCGGCGCAAGACCGCCGCCCGGATTTTTGATCAGAGAACCGACCACCATATCCGCTCTCACGTCAGAAGGTTCCATTTTCTCCACAAATTCTCCATAACAGTTATCTACCATGCATATAATATCCGGTCTGATATTTTTAATAAATGCGATCAGTTCTCCGATTTTTTCTACTGAAAAAGTCGGTCTTGTCTGGTATCCTTTAGAACGCTGGATCGTTACAAGCTTTGTCTTTTCACTGACCGCCCTTCCAATTGCTTCATAGTCAAAATTTCCATCCGCAAGCAGTTCCACCTGTCTGTAAGAAATGCCGTACTCTTTTAAAGAACCTTTGGATGGACGGATTCCAATCACTTCTTCCAGTGTATCATACGGTTTTCCAACCGGAGAAAGCAGTTCATCTCCCGGACGCAGATTGCTCATTAAAGCAAGGGCAAGGGCGTGTGTCCCACAAGTGATCTGTGGGCGCACAAGCGCATCCTCTGTATGAAAAATTTTTGCGTATACTTGCTCCAAAGTATCTCTTCCAATATCTCCATATCCATAACCGGTCGTTCCAAGAAGACAGGCCTCGCTCACCTTTGCCTCCTGCATGGCATTTAACACTTTCAGCTGGTTATACTCCGCTGTTTCATCTATTTTACTAAAGCGCTCCGTAAGTCCTGAAAGAATTTCTTCTCCAAAAGCATATACTGCATCGCATATTCCCATTTTCCTGTACAAATTTCCCGTTTCCGTATTCATGCCCTCTCTCCATTTCTTCAAAACTTACGAACTTATAAAATATAACATTTTTTAGCAAAAAATACAATCCTTTCTATTTTCCCATCGTTCTAAAATATAAGCAAGTATTTTCTCTTCATCATATGCAAAAGCATTTTTTTCTACCCAGATTACATCCTTTTCCCGTTTAAACCATGTGATCTGACGTTTTGCAAAGTGCCTTGTATCCCGTTTAATCAGATAAACCGCCTCTTCTAAACTGATTTCCCCTTCTAAATAACTTAAAATCTCTTTATAGCCAAGTCCCTGCATGGATACAAGATCTCTGGTGCAGCCTGCCTCTTTCAGTTTCTTTACTTCTTCCACAAGCCCCTCTTCCAGCATAGTATCCACCCGTCTGTCGATTCTTTTATATAAATTTTCCCTGTCATCATTTAAGACAAAATAGCAGGAGTCATATGCAGATTCTTTTTTTCGTTCTCTTTCATTATGCTCTGAAATTTTTTCTCCCGTAAGATAATAATATTCCAGCGCCCTTATAACTCTTTTTTTATTATTTGCGTGGATGACGGCTGCCGACGCCTCATCCACCTGCCTTAATCTGTCATGCAGATAGTCCGCGCCCTCTTTCTCCCCAAGTTCTTCCAGTTCCTCTCTTATCCCTGTATTTGCTTCATTTTCAGAAAAATCAATATCGTATAATACCGCCTGGATATAAAAACCGGTTCCTCCCGTCAAAATGGGAAGTTTCCCTCTGTCGGTAATATCCCTGATACATTTTTTGACCATTTCCTTGAAAATGACCACATTAAATTCTTCATCCGGCGCTAATACATCCAGCATATGATGTTTTACTCCCTGCATTTCCCCCGGCTTTATTTTGGCTGAACCGATATCCATATGTTTATAAACCTGCATGGAATCCGCTGAAATAATTTCTCCCGAGAGCGCTTTTGCCAGCCTGACAGAGAGATTTGTTTTTCCTACCGCAGTAGGCCCCGTCAAAACGATAAGAGGCAGTTTCATTGCCATATAGATACCTCCCTGTGCGAAAGTTTACTTTCAAACGATTCTTTTAAATTTCTTTTCAATCTCATATTTACTCATGGAAAACATGGTAGGCCTTCCATGCGGACAGTGATACGGATTCTCCAATAACAACAGCTGGTCGATCAAAGCCTCTGCTTCTTGAAAACTCATGCTGCTGTTCCCCTTTACCGCCGCCTTGCAGGACATAGAAGCTATTTTTTCTTCTACAGCGCCGGGGGTTGCTCTGACAGGCCCAAGCATTAACTCATCCATCACTTCTTCAAACAGTTGTTTTTCGTTACATCCGTATAAATCAGTGGGAACCGCTCTGAGCGCATATTCATTCCCGCCAAAATGTTCTATTTCAAATCCAAGTCTGCTGAAAATCTCTTCGTACTCTCTGTACAGACTCTCCTGTTTTCCGCTCATAGTTACTATAACCGGCGGATTCAATAATTGAGAAGTCACTTCTTTTTTTTGCAGCGCTGTCATCATATGTTCATATTTTACTTTTTCATGCGCTGCATGCTGATCCATAAACAGAAGCTTATCCTTAAAAGAAATCAGCCAATAAGTATCGAAAATCTGCCCCAAGATATGGTAGCTGCCCCTTGCCTCTTCCGACAATATTTTTCCCTCAAACAGTTCCAGCTGAACCGGTTTTTGCATACTATTTTCCGTTTCTTCCAGGCTAAGATTTGCAGGCAAATTTTCATTCTCGTCAAATATTTCACTTTTTTTCTCTTCTACGACACGGCTCCATACCGGATTTTGCATGAAGTCTTGCATTTTCTGTTCTTTTACATGATACTCCATGCTCTCCGCCGCTTTCGCTTCTTTTCGTCTTTTCACTTCAAAAGGCTCCGGAACTTCCGTTTTTACAGGCACAATATCTTGTGTCCGCTCTTCCAGTACGACTTCTGGAATCATCTCTCTTTTTGCAAGCGCTGTCGCAATTGCCCCCGCTGTAAAGTCAAAAAAAACGGCCCCGTTTGTGAAACGTATATCCATTTTAGTCGGATGGACATTCACATCCACCATTCTGGTATCCACTTTAAAATGCAAAACGGTAAACGGATATTTATGCTGCATTAAATATCCCTTATACCCTTCTTCAATTGCCTTTGCAATTAATCCGCTTTTGATAAACCTGTCATTTACAAAATAATTTTCATAATTACGGTTTGCCCTGTTGATTGCAGGCTTTCCAAGAAATCCCCGGATTTCCATTCCTTCCTCTTCATGGGAAATCTCTATCAACTCCCCTGCAATATCTCTTCCATAGATCCGGTATATAATTTCCTTTAAATCTCCGCTTCCCGTCGTGTGAAATTTGATCTGTCCGTTCACAATGTATTTAAAAGAAACTGTCGGTTTGGAAAGCGCCATATGTTCCATGAGATCGGAAACATATCCCCCTTCCGTCGCCGGCTGCTTCAAAAATTTACGCCGCACCGGCGTATTAAAAAAAAGATTTCTTACAATCACAGTCGTGCCGTCCGGCGCGCCTATCTCTTCACATTCCTTTTTTACCGCGCCTTCCAGAAGGCAGCGGGTTCCCATAAGCGCTTCTTTCGTTTTTGTGATCATTTCCACTTTCGCCACTGCCGCAATACTGGATAACGCTTCTCCCCGGAATCCAAGACTGGATACGGTTTCCAGATCAGACAATTTTCTTATTTTACTTGTTGCATGCCTGATAAAAGCATGCTCCACCTGCGTCTGATCAATGCCGCAGCCGTTATCTGTCACCCGGATCATGGAAATCCCGCCTTCCTTAATCTCTACAGTCACTGCATCCGCACCGGCATCCATCGCATTTTCCACCAATTCCTTTACTACGCTGGAGGGACGCTCTACCACCTCTCCCGCCGCGATCTTGTCGATCGTATCATGATCTAAAAGCTGAATTTCAAGCATTCCTACTCCTATCTGCCTGCTTCGCAGACACTTTATCCTTTCCAACGGTTCTTTAATTTATTCTGTAAGCGATACAGCGTATTTAAGGCATCAAGCGGCGTTAAATTAGAAATATCAATATGATTTAATTCTTCCAGGACATCTTCGTCTTTCACCGTATCGAATAAAGACATCTGTTTTAAATCTACTTCATCCAGTTTCTTTACAGGCGTTCTGTTTTCATTTTTCACATCTATGACAATACTCTGCACCTTTTCCGTTATATCATTATCGCTCAGCTGTTCTACAATTTCCTTTGCTCTGTCAATGACCATATCCGGCACGCCGGCAAGTTTTGCCACCTGTATGCCATAGCTTTTATCCGCGCCGCCTTTTACGATCTTTCGTAAAAATACAATATCTTCTCCCTTTTCTTTTACGGCGATGCAATAATTATTTACATTGCTCATTTTTCCTTCCAGTTCCGTCAGTTCGTGATAGTGGGTTGCAAATAAAGTCTTTGCGCCAAGCAGTTTTCTGTTGCTGATATGTTCTACCACCGCCCATGCGATACTGAGACCGTCAAACGTAGAAGTCCCCCTGCCAATCTCGTCCAGAACGATCAGGCTGTCTGACGTAGCGTTTCTGAGAATATTCGCGACCTCATTCATTTCCACCATAAAAGTACTCTGTCCGCTGGCAAGATCATCCGACGCCCCCACGCGGGTAAAAATACGGTCCACAATACCAATATCCGCGCTTTTAGCCGGAACAAAAGACCCGATCTGCGCCAGGAGCACAATCAGCGCCGTCTGACGCATATACGTAGATTTTCCCGCCATATTAGGCCCTGTGATAATAGCAATACAATGTTTTGCATTATCCAGATAGGTGTCGTTTCCAATAAACATATCTTCTGAAAGCATATGTTCTACTACCGGATGTCTCCCATCCTTAATATGAATCACGCCCTTTTCATTCAGAGCCGGACGTACATAATGATTCTGCTCTGCGACAACGGACAACGCCGCAAATACATCCAATTTTGCAACTGCCTTGGCCGTTTTCTGGATACGCTCTATTTCCAGAGAAATAGAGTCTCTGATCTTGCAAAACACCTCATACTCTAACGTATAAAGCTTGTCTTCCGCATTTAAAATGGTATCCTCCAATTCCTTCAATCTCGGCGTCGTATAGCGTTCTGCATTTGCCAGCGTCTGCTTTCTTATGTAGTCTTCGGGAACAAGTTCTTTATAGGAATTTGTCACTTCAAAATAATAACCGAATACTTTATTGTACTTAATCCGCAGATTTTTAATTCCCGTTCGTTCTCTGTCATTTTCTTCCAACTGTGCAAGCCAGTTTTTTCCTTCCGTTTTCGCATGCCGCAGCGTATCGATGTTTTCATCAAAACCTTCTTTTATCAGTCCTCCATCCCTTATGGAAATCGGAGGTTCCTCTATAATAGAGGCGTCGATCAAATGATAAATATCCTCCAGATCGTCTATTTCTTCCTCTATTTCTTTTAATAAGGGCTTTTTAAAACTTTTCAGCACAGTCTTTATATGCGGCAGCATAAAAAGAGAATTGCGGAAAGCCACCAGGTCTCTTGGATTGGCCGTTTTATAGCTGATACGTCCTAACAGCCTTTCCAGATCGTAAATCGGATTTAAATACTCCCGGATCTCATCCCTGGAAACCGTATCTGCATTCAGCTCCGTAATGGCATCTAAACGTTTTTCAATCTCTTCTTTGTCAATCAGCGGCTGCTCTATAAAACTGCGGAGCGTTCTTGCTCCCATTGCCGTTTTCGTCTTATCGAGCACCCAAAGCAGAGACCCCCGTTTCTGTTTCTCTCTGAGTGTCTCTGTTAACTCCAGATTCCGTCTTGTTGAGCTGTCAAGCAGCATATACTTACTTGTCAGATACGGATAAAGATGTGTAAAATGGTCAAGGGAGCATTTCTGAGTTTCATACAGATATTGCAAAAGTACCCCCGCGGCAATCATCCCATTTGGGAAATCGCCGATCCCCAGTCCCGACAACGCAGAAACCTTAAAATGTTTTAGCAGACATCTTTTACACGCTTCTTCATCAAAATAATGCGCTTCCAGAGAATAAACCGTAATCCCCAAACGATGCTTCAGATCATTCAAATCTATTCCGCTGACTAAGAAAGCGTCGTTGCTTATAATTTCAGAGGGCGCATACTTATTCACTTCGTCAAGAAGCTTTCTGGTATCTTCTACTTCTGTCAGGTAATAATCTCCTGTCGTTACATCCGCAATAGAAATTCCGATTTTTTCCGTAAAATAAGCAACGGACATCAGATAATTGTTTTTCCCTTCTTCCAACGCCTGCACATTCAGATTCGTTCCCGGTGTGACAATCCTTACAACTTCTCTTTTTACGATTCCTTTCGCTTCTTTGGGATTTTCTGTCTGCTCGCAGATCGCAACTTTGTATCCTTTGGAAACAAGCTTATTTAAATAACCCTCCACCGCATGGTACGGAACGCCGCACATGGGCGCCTTCTCTTCCTGACCGCAGTTTTTACCGGTCAGCGTAATTTCCAGTTCTTTTGATGCAGTCAGCGCATCTTCATAAAACATTTCATAAAAGTCCCCAAGCCTGTAAAATAAAATACAATCTTTATAATCCTTTTTGGTTTCCATATATTGCTGCATCATTGGGGTTAACTCAGCCACTTTTTTTCTCCTTAACTTTGTAATTCATTCGCACGCTTCAGCGCATCATCTATATGTACGCACATATTTTCCTGTCCAATCTTCTTATCAAACCCTGCTTTCTGCATTACGTGAAGGGGCTGTTCATTGACATGGGAAAGGATAATCTGAATATTCCTCTTTTTGCATTTTTCATAAAGTTCTTCCAAAGAATGCATCGCCGTTGCGTCTATCGCACTCACACTTCTCATCCTTAAGATCAGACAATGATCTTTCTCATCCAGCGTAATCCCTAAAATCTTATTTGCTGCCGCAAAAAACATCGGTCCGCTGATTTCGTAAACATGGGTATGGTCAGGCACTTTTCTCAAAGAAAGACTGTCCGGATCGTCCTCATCGTCCACGTATTTCCACCCTTCCACTTCCGTTACTTCACTCATTCGTTTCATAAACAGAATTGCCGCAAGTAATATGCCGACTTCAATTGCCACTACCAGATCGAATACCACTGTCAAAATAAAGGTAAGCACAAGCACAATAATATCGCTTTTGGGCGCAGTTTTACATAAATATACAAATTTACGCCATTCACACATATTGTATGCTACCATGAACAGAATCGCCGCAATGGCGGGCATGGGAATCAACGCCGCATAAGGCATTAAAATCACGAGAATTAACAGTAAAACAACCGAATGCACCATACCTGCAATCGGAGTCCGTCCTCCATTCTTTACATTCGCTGCCGTTCTTGCAATCGCGCCGGTGGCAGGAATGCCTCCAAACAATGCAGACGTGATGTTCCCTGCCCCCTGTGCTATCAGTTCCATATTAGACCGGTGTCTGCTGTTTACCATACTGTCTGCTACCACACAGGAAAGCAAAGACTCAATCGCTGCAAGAATCGCAATCGTAAAAGCATCGGGAATCACATTCTTTACCGTTGCCAAAGAAAAAGAAGGCAGCGAAAAAGCCGGCATTTTATTAGAAATTTCATACAAATCCCCTATCGTATTGACCTGCATATGAAATCCTTTTACCATCCCGATTCCTACAAGTACCGCGATCAGCGACGGGGGAATCTTTTTAAAAAACATGGGCCAGACAATCAAAATAGCCAGACAGACTGCACCCACCAACACCGCCTGCCAGTTGATGGTATGTATAAAGGAAAATACTGCTTTTAACTTTTCCATTGTTTCAATTAACGGCTCTTCCGTTACAATACTGAGTCCAAGAAAATCTTTAATCTGTCCGACTAAAATGGTTACGGCAATTCCCGAAGTAAAGCCTGTCGTAATGGTATAAGGGATAAATTTAATCAGATTACCAAGACGAAGAAATCCCATCAAGATCAAAATGACTCCTGCGAGTATGGTAGCAACAACTAATCCTTCCATTCCATTTTTTGCAACAATTCCCGCCACAATGGTGGCAAATGCCGCCGTAGGCCCCGCTATCTGTACCCGGCTGCCTCCTAAAAAAGAAATGACAAATCCTGCCGTGATTGCCGTATAAATTCCCTTTTCCGGCGTTACCCCGGAAGCCAGCGCCAGCGCAATAGACAGCGGAAGCGCAATAATCGCCACAATAATTCCTGCGACTACATCCTTAATAAACTGTTCCTTTGAATAGGTTTTCATTACCGAAAACAACTTTGGTTTTAACTTTTCCATTTTGATTCACACTTGCTCCCCTCATTTGTTAAAAAATAAAATTTTGTTTAATCGGTCATCGTTCCCATATAATAAAATCCATGACATTCCTCAAGCCTTACCTTTACCAGTTTTCCGAGTAAAGTATCGTCGCCTTTAAAATGTACAAGGATATTATTGGACAATCTTCCGGTCATCAGCGTTTCGTCCTGCTCGTTTTTCTCTTCCACAAGCGCTTCCATGACCTGACCCTTTAACAGCGCGGCACGTTTTTTTGCCGTTTCCTGCACCACAAAAAGCAGTTTATCAAAGCCTTCCTTCACTGCCTCTTCCGGCACCTGCTCTTTCATACCGGCTGCAGGCGTTCCCGCCCTTTTAGAATAAATAAAGGTAAACGCATTATCGTACTCCACTTTTTTTACTACGTCAATGGTCTCTTCCACATCCTCCGGCGTTTCACCGGGAAATCCAACAATAATATCCGTTGTAATAGAAATATCAGGAATTTCTCTTCTGATTTTTTCTGCCAGCGCAAGATACTGTTCTTTTGTATATTTTCTGTTCATTGCAGTCAATATTTTCGTAGAACCGGACTGAAGCGGAAGGTGAAGGTGACGGCAGATTTTTGTGGAATTTTTCATCACTTCTATTAATTCATCCGACAGATCCTTTGGATGGGACGTCATAAAACGGATTCTCTTAATCCCCTCTATTTTTTCCACCTCTCGCAAAAGTTCGGCAAAGCTCACAGGTTCTTCTAAATTTTTCCCATAAGAATTCACATTCTGTCCAAGCAGCATCACTTCTACCACTCCACCCGCTGCAAGTGCCTCTATTTCCCTTATAATATCTTTTGGATTCCGGCTTCTTTCCCTGCCCCGTACATAAGGGACAATGCAATAGCTGCAAAAATTATTACAGCCAAACATGATATTGACGCCGGATTTAAAAGAAAATTTGCGTCTGGCAGGCAGGTCTTCCACTATTTTATCGGTATCCTTCCAGATATCAATGATCATACCGTGATCTTCCAGCGCCATATAAAGTAATTCTGCAAATTTATAAATATTATGGGTTCCAAAAATCAGATCTACAAAACGATAACTTTTCTTTAACTTCTCAATCACTGCCTCTTCCTGCATCATACAGCCGCAAAGGGCAATTTTCATACCCGGATTCTTTCGTTTTATACCGTTTAATACCCCGAGTCTTCCGTATACCCTCTGATTTGCGTTATCCCGCACTGTACAGGTATTATACAGCACAAAATTCGCTTCTTCCGAATCGATCATATCATAACCTGCCGCTTCTAAAATACCTGCTAACTTTTCCGAATCTTTTGCATTCATCTGACACCCAAATGTTCTGACTACCGCGAAAAGCGGGCGGCCCAGGCGTTCACTTTCTTCTTTTACATATTTACGGCACTTTGCTATAAAATAATACTGGCGGGCCGGTTCCTCTTCCGGCGGTTCTTGCGTTATATCTATACTATCAAAATCCACATTACCAAACATTTCTATACCTCATTTCCGCAATTAAAATACGCCAAAATATTATATACCAATACCGGGATTTTTTCAATGATAATATAAAACAATCCCCGTCCTTTGCGTGGCGGGGATTGCGTCCGTGATATGTATTTTCCTTGCTATACCAGGCCAAAAGGCCGCTTGTCTTTATGCTACCTCAAAAGGGTGTTTACCCGCTTTTGGATGTCCGAATAATTATATCCGGCGGTTTCCAGTGCTTTCTTTCGTTCCGGGTCATTTCCCCATTTTCCGGCGATCACTTCCCGGGCCACTTCGTCCACGCTCTTTGTGGCGGTTTCCTTTCCGGCTAATAATGCGTTTACGGCGGTTTGCACCTGGAAATAATCATATCCGGCGGCGGAAAGCCGGTTCTTTCTATCGTCCCCGCTTCCCCAGGCTCCGGCAATCACTTCCTTTGCAACCTCTTCCACCGTTTTACTGCCCTGTGTTGCCTGTTCGGGTTCCTGTGCCCTGTCATACTTCGGCACCCCATACCCCCGGATATACTTGCCATTTACGGCCAGTGTGCGGCGTTTTACGGAATCGGAATAGTTGCCCTCAATCACAACAATATTTCCACCGTTCACACGCTCCACAAACCCCACATGGTCCGGCCAACCTGTATTATCCCCAATGCCGGAATCGTCCCAATCGTAAAAGATAACGTCCCCGGGTTCCGGGGTTCTGTTGTCCCTTTCGTCCCACTCTCCCAACTCCCGGAAAAGCTGTATCATTTGGCCGCATCCACATTCTGTCGGTATAATATCGGTCATTCCGCACTTGATAGCCACGGCGGAAACAAATGTTGCACACCATGCGTCCGTATACCTCACGGCATACCCCCGGGCAAGCGGCTTGTGTGAATTGTACAGATCAATAATCTGTTTATGGGTTCCTGCCGCTTCATTGCACCCAATCCATTCCCGGGCCTGGTCCAATACGGCACTTGCCAACTTTGCCATTTCGGATTCCCCCTTTTTGTCGTACTGCGTAAGGTTGTATTGTTCAATAACCGCCATAATATTTTCCACATAACGGCTGCCCGTTGCATACTTATCCGCTTTTATGGTTTCCAGGTATGCTTTAGGGTCTGTGATGCCCCGTAAATTGTGATAGCGTGGAAGTTGTATAAATTCAAAATACCCTTTCACGCCCTCTTCCATGCTGTCATATGCACGGAAATTGTCGGAAATCTGCGTAAGCGTTCCCACCTGGTATTCTTCCATAGTCTTCTTGTTTACGCTTTTTCCCGCCCACTTCGTCCCGCATTTAAGGCCAAAATAATTATGGTACACGGCGGCCAATTCGCTTTCGCCCCATCTGCTTTCAAGAATGGCCTGTGCAATAATCGGGCTATGTACCATAATCCTGTAAGTGTTGGCGTACTTCCGCACATACCCGGCAATGGATTCTATAAAGTTTTGCTTGTCCATTGTCTGTGCCCTTTCTTAATCATCATCCGGCAATTCTTCCGTGTACTTGCCCAGGAAGTTCTTTACCAGGCCCCACAATTTCTTTACAGGCAATCCGGCAAGGGTCATGTTTTTAAGGATGCTCACAACCTCATAGGCAATAAACAGGATTGAAAAGAATTCCGCCATTCCAATTGCGGCGGGTGCTGCCATTCCTACTTTTCCCCAAAGGTCCGCCGGGATAAATCCGATCAAGTTGATTTCAAGGATTTTATCCGCCACGGCCAGACATACAATGGAAACCAACATTCCCACTTTGCGGATGGCCCCGTTGATTCCTACGCAAGAATTGAATTTCCTTTCCTTTATGGCCCGGAAAACGCCCATAATCGTATCAAATACAATCGCAAGGGCTACCATGCGGAAGAATCTGTTTGCCGCTTCCACCATCAAAAATGCCAAAATTTCGCTTTTCATTGCTTCCTATCTCCTTTCCTAGTTTCTCTTTACGGTACAAGGATAATATTTTTATTACCCGGATTCTGACCCACTTTTCTTTCCTTTTCAGCTTCAAAGAAAAGAAGATCATATTCCAGGGCTTTCAGTATGTGCCAGGTGTCCGCATGGCCCAAATGTCCTTTGCGTGATTCAATAACCCGGTAAAAGTATTCCCGGCTAATCTCCCCGGCCTTGTATTCCTTTACGCTCTGTTTTAGCCTGCGTATTGATGCCTTTCTAACTTTCCTATGGTCCGGGAAATGAATGTACCCGCAAAAATCAATCCCATTCCCGGCATATAGGATGGTGCTTTTCGGGTTTAGGTGTAAAAGCATTTCAGTTTCCAGGAATTCTTCTATTCTGCGGAACCATTCCCGCAACTGCGGCAAATTGTCGGAAAGTATTATGAAATCATCCATATAACGGATGTAATATTTTACTTTTAAAGTGTGCTTTATGAACATATCCAGGCGGTGCCCGTATACATTGGCGAATAACTGACTTGTAAGGTTTCCAACGGGATTTCCCACGCCATCCGGCAAGATTCCGTTATGGTCTATAATCCTATCCGTAATGGTTAAAACCTTTCTATCCCCTATTGTCCGGCGGATGTCTGCTTTTAGCGGCTCATGTGGGATATTCGCAAAATACCCGCTTATATCCCCTTTGATTGCGTGCATCTTTAACCCTTGCAATATCATTGTTTCATACAGCCATTTATAAAGCGTATCACTTGCGGCGTGCATCCCTTTTCCCGGCCTGCAAGCATAGGAATGATAGTAAAATTTCCGTTCAAATGGCGGCTCAATCACATTGCAGACCATGTGTTGTATAACACGGTCATAGAACGGCAATGCCATTACAAGACGTTCTTTCGGCTCCCACACCTTAAAAACCGTGTATTCCCCTGGTTGATAGGTAAGCCCCCGCAATTCATCACAGGCCCGCACCAGGTTTTCTTCTAGTTCCATAGAAAATGCCAATACCTCTTCGCCATATCGGCGGCATTTTGCCGCTTGATGAAATGAGATATTGGCGTTTTCAAAGGAACACATATTTTCAAATAGTCCCTTTTCTGTCTTCATTTTGCCCTACCAATTTTCAATATTTTCATTTACTTAAAGGCGGTGCCTTTTTTAATTTGTCCGGGTCCGCCCGGAACGGGAAAACCGTCTGACTAATCAAAACAGATTAATCTTTGCCAGTGGCCCTTTGGGCTTCTGTGCCTGCAAATTTTCAAGTCACACACGCACCACACGCCAATGTTCGTGTTCACGTTCCACGGGTAATTGTTGCAATTGACCGTCCGGGAACCGCAATGAACCCCGTTGTTCCAATTGCCGCCCGCAATGAAAGCGTGCAAGGCAACGGCTGCGGTGCGAATTAACAGTTTCCCCAAGCGGGGTTATTTCCACTTGTTTTCCTTTATGGCTTCAATAATCCCGCCTGTTATCTTTCCCATTTCCGCCATGCGGCGGCTTGCTACTTCGTAACGGTGCTTTCCCATTGCCTTATATTCCAGGTCAAAAGAAAGCCTAATAAGCGTTCTTATGAATTCCAGTTCCACATCCACGGCATAAATATGGCTTTTGGTCCCGGTCTTTCTGAATCTGATAATATTTTTCAGCATTTCAAAAATGGCCGTCTTGATCTGCGTTTGAAGCGCAAATTTTTCAAATTTCGGAAATTGTGCCAATACAGGATATATGTATTTCAAAAAATCGTATGTCTTTTGATACAGCACCATTGAATCCATATAGGCATTTTGTTTCTTTTCCGCCATTTATCTTTCCCCCTCACATGGGGCGGGCTTCCGCCCGCCCAAGCAGATTACAGACTGTCACACACGCACCACACGCCAACGCCCGCGCTCACGTACCACGGGTAAACGCCGCAACTGACCGTCCGGGAACCGCAATGAACCCCGTCGTTCCAACTGCCGCCCGCAATGAAAGCGTGCAAGGCCGTTGCACTCGGCATGTAAATCTGCCCATAGCCAGGGATTACATTGTGCCAAGTCCAGGCGGTGGCCGTAGGGTCCAGGCAAAATTCATCAAGCCATTTCCAAACATCCCCCGCCGCATCACATACATTTTTCACGGAAACGGCATTGGCTATCTTTCCAACTGCTGCCCGTGCCGTGTTCGTGGTTGCCGTGTGCCCGTTTGCATTGCTTCCATCAAGGCCCTGTGGGCTTCCCTCTGCCCCTACAAGCCATTCTGCATAACTCGGCAATCTTTTCCCTACCCTGGCCGCTTTTTCATTGGCTATGTACCAATTAAGGCCCTCTGTGCCTGTGATTGGTATTGCATTGTATGCGGATTGTAAGCCCTGGCCGCCGTCACTGGATGCAATGTATATATCCCCCCACAAGGCGTTCCCCAGGTACACCATTCCCGCCGGGTCACACTTCGGGCGGTGTGCCGTGGTCCATACGGAATTTGGTATAATGGCAACTTTTGTATTGCTTTCCCAACCGCTGCCACGAACCGCCCCGGCGGCGTTTACTTCCTGGCCGTACTCGTTCACATTGCGTACCCGTCCATAATGGAATCCGCCAATTTTGCGGGTGTTGTCCATGTCCCATTCGTCCCCGTTGGGCCAGGTGGAATTTTCGGAAATCATGTAGATTTCATCCTGTGAATCATTCCCCGGGTCACAGATATAAATATAATAATCGTGCCCATGTATGAAGTCTGCCGCTTCGTCCAGGTTTGCAACGGTCAATTCCGTTTCCGCCGTCTGAAATATGGACCCGCCTACACCGATAACACACCCGCCTATAACAGAAAGCGTTTTATCCCCTGTGGCTGCGATATACGCCTTTTCCGGGGCGGTAATGTCGGCAACTGCTGCCATCTTCTCCACTGTGATCTTTGCCCGTTCATCCGTCATATTTTCATCATATACAAATAATCTTCCCATTACTGTAACGCTCCTTTCATTTCTTCCACTTCCGCTTCCGCAATCCCCAGGCGTTCATAGAAAGTAATCGCCGCCGGAATTCCTATTTCCACGGTATCTTTTAACAGGGCACGGGATAATGTTAAAACAGTGTGTTTTACCTCTGTTTTTCCTGCTTCCATATCCTCTTTTGTCTGCTCTTCCGTTTCCACGGAAATTCCATTGATTGTGGGGAAAATGCTGCCGTTTCTGATCTTCTGCCCCTCTTCCGCTTCATTGCAGAAATTCAGCGTCACGGTTTTTCTATCCTCCGACATGGAAAGTATGGGGCACACAATCCAGTTTTGTCCCTCCAACTTTTCAACCGCCGCCAACCAATCCTCTTTTTTCAGCTTCCCTTTTTTCACTAATTTGTATGTGTTTACCAGGTCCGCCCTTGTTTTGATGTTCTTCGGAAATCCTACCATTTTTTCAGTCCTCACTTTCTTTCTATTGCGTGATATAGGCACCAATATAATTGCCCATATATCCAATGTTGCTGCCCTCTCTTATTGCAAGGGTCCTTTGTTTGGTAAAGTCTTCATGTGTTACCGTAAAGGCTTTAGGCGTTACCATTACACTTTCCAGGGAAGATTCCACCTTGTATTCCCCAACCTCTGTTATATAGAATCCCATCCCGCTTTCCGTTGCTTCTTTGGTGTAAACCGTTCCTGTTGTCTTGTTTATCAGCGTTACGGTAATAGGTGCCGTTATCTGCTCCAAATGATTTTCCAGGTAAATTTTAAGTGCAATATTTCGGATGTGTACTTTCAATCCGTCAATCTGCATTTGTAAATTTCCGGCCACATCCCCGGCAAGTTCTTCCTTTTTGCTCTGAAACCATGCGTCCCACTCCTGGCTCTGCACATTCATAAATGATGCTGTCATTGCCGCATAGCTTTCAGTGAAAGCCTTGTAATCAATGCCGTACTGTTTTTTTAACTGTGCAAAATGTTCATCAAACTGTTTCTGCCACTGTGAAAAATCAAATTCCTTAAACTGGCTTGCTACAAACCCGCAAATTGTTCCATCCGCCCTGGTGTCCTTTATGTCCGCCTGTGTGATTGCCACGGCTCCGGCACGCACATAGATTTCCGCCAAACATTTTTCCTGGATTATGTCCGTGTTGGTAAGTTCCGGGGCTGTCGGTGCTGATGAAAAAGCCCCCTCTAAAATGTAGATTGACGGCTTTCTTTCTGTTTCGTCATTCCTTAATACAACACGATCTATACGGTCAAGTGTTCCGCTTGCCTGGGATATGTCAAGGGGAAGAGGGGTTGTATTGTGTATAGTGTGGGCATTTATCCAGGCAAACCCGGTCTTTTCCCCGCCGTCCACGGTTACGGCCATTTCTTCGCCGTCTGCGGTCACTTCCAAATGTCCCGCAAAAACTCCGTCTTTGTAAAACGGACGCTTGCTTTCATTTACGGAATTTCCATTGTATTTCCTATCCCCGCCCACGGAATTATAGAAAAATCCTTGTACCATGCTTTTTTCTCCTTTCCTAAATGTCCCAATTAATCGTTTCGGGTATGGCATCCCCAAAAGTAGGAACAACAAACATTCCGCCATACTCATAAACTTCTTTAAGTTCGGTTATACGCAAATCGGTTGTTATTTTCCAATTTTTTTTCTTTACTGTCACAATGTCCCCCAGGTCATAATCCCGTTTGTAGGTAAAATTCACTTCGGCTTCCGCTTCACTCTCAAAACATTCTGCGATCTGACAAGATGTTTTCAGATATTCTTCCCCCCTGGCCCGCAATGCCGCCAAATATTGTGCCTGGGTCATTTCTTCCCGATTTATGTCCTTTGCATCCAGGAAGACTTCCCGCAAGTCAAGTCCGCTTCCGCCGCCGACTGTTACATATACCCTGTTTTTCCCCTCTCCATCCCCGCCCACAATTACTTTGGTTTTATACAGTTCGTCATTGTAGGCATACTTTGTTCGGTTCAGATTGTTATAGGTTTCTGAAAAAATAACCTGTGGATTTTCCTGCTGTCCCTCCGTGCGGTTCTTTCCCCTGTAAACCTCATAGGTCAATTTTTTTTCTTTGAAATCCGGCACCACACGGAACCCCAGGCCGGATGCCCTTGCAATTTTCTCCATGTGAGAAAGGGTGTTTTTATATGTTGCCTGAAATTCCACTTTTTCTGTGTACCCCTGTAAGGCTCCGTATGCCATCCTGGGGACGATTTCCGGCGTATGTGCTAACATATATAGGGCCTCTTCCGCCTTGCCGTTAAAATTGATTGTGGGGCCTGTCAAGCGGTCATTAAAATATATAGGCATGAAGTATCCCGTCCGTGTGATCTCGTTTAATACGGTGCTTTCTTCATTCTCTAATCCCCGTATAACCGCCGCTTCGTCTTTGTCCCCTTTTGTGATAATGTTGCCGGGGCGTAACAATTCCAGGTTGTCCGCCGTTGCAGGGGCATGTATTTCAAACTTCCCGGCTGTGTACAGCTTCCTGGCCCATATAAAGGATGTGTGGTTTTCAATAGTCCCTTGCAATCTCATTTCTCTGTTATAAACCCAAACTTTCATGCTACACCCCCAAATATAACAGGCGGTAAAAGATGGAAACGCTCATGTAGTTTGTTCCTGTGTCCGCCGTGTATGTGATTGTGTTTTTTCCATGCTGTAACTGTATGAATTCCGACCCCTCACAAAGAAATTCATTTATATTCACGCCTTTTTCTGCAATAAGGGCTTCATATCCTTTTTCGTTTATTTCAGACTGGCTCACATCCTCTAATAGCCATGTTTTCTTTTTGTTCTGTCCTGTGGTAATAATGATAATTTGGCCGCTTGCCATTTCAATTTCAAGTTTCGTATATTCCCCGGTTTCCGAATGGTAGATTGCCGGATTGTTTACCGGCCCATCCGCCCGAATCACGGCCATAATTCCGATATTGTCCGCCCCTGTGTCGTTGTCAATCTCTTTTACCAGGTCCGCTTCCCTGTGTCCAAATTCTATTCCCTCTTCCGGGAAGCACACGGGAAATTCCAGATCATCCACCCATGATGCCATGACAATTTCCACATCATCCAAATCCTTAAAAAACGGGTCCGGGCATATAAGGGAAATGACAATATCCCGAACAACGCCTTTTTCCCCTATGTCTATATCTTCCACCTTGTAATCAATCTGTTTTGTGTCCCCATCTTCCAGGTATGTAAAATTCCCGGTGCTTTTCAGCTTGAAAACCCGGTAAAGGAAATCTCTGTTCGCTTTATAATTACTGTCCATCTGTGCGGTTATGACAATATTTCTTTCCTTTGCCGTGCTTCCCTGGTATGTGGAACCGTCAATGGTTGTGTTCTCTGATGTTGTCACGTTGGCGGATATTCCATAAATACCCGCCACTGACAGTAGAAAGAAAGGGTTAAAATCATGGTTAAACTCCACCGCAATATTGTTTTCATTTGTGCAAATAATACGCCTGTCCATGTTTTACCCCCTTTGTATTGCAAGTACCATTCTTTGGGTTTGGTTCCTGGTCTGCCTTGCTATCTCATACGGGCTAAGCGGCTTTGGGGAATAAATATTGATGGTCTGATTATATCCGCCATTTCCTCCGCCTGCTGCCTGCATTGCCGTATTGCGTGCGGTTCCTGTAAGCGGCGTTACAATGGTTTTCCCATTTACCATAGAAAGCAACTCCGGCCCCGCTTCGGCAACAATTGCCTGCCCCTCTTCCAGTACACCGCCGCGGGCCAATCTCGGAAGAGATACATTGCCCACATGCCCAACGCTCACACCCGGCAAAGTGTTTATTACATCAATGGCACCATTTATGAATCCAATTGCCTTATTCACGGCATTTTCCACCGTGGAAAGGGCGGAATTCATAGCGGATTTAAACGCACCGCCTATGGCATCCCCGACCTTTTGGCCGATATTGGTAAACTGTGCCTGTATTGTGTTCCAAATTCCCGCAAAAAACGAACCCACCCCGGAAAACACATTTTTTATATTGGTCCAGGCGTTTTGAAATTGCGTTTGGAACCAGGACGGAACCGCCGCAAGGGCGTTCTTCACATCCTGCCACCTCTGCCCGAACCAGGCCCCGATTGCCGCAAACACATTCTTTACATTGGTATAGGCGTTTGTAAATGTTGTAAGGAACCAGGATGCAACCGTGGCCAGGGCGTTCTTTATATCCTGCCACCTCTGCCCGAACCAGGCCCCGATTGCCGCAAATACGTTGGTTACATTGGTGTAGGC
>CANSUS010000037.1 GCA_947650155.1 uncultured Lachnospiraceae bacterium | reverse complement strand
TTCTTCAAAGTTGAATTTAATTTTACAAAATGGAATTCACTTTTTCAATTCACCACTTTTTTTTCCACCCTGTTTTACGCCTGCTTTTCCTTATAAAAACGCTTCTGCAATCCGCAAATCTTCCGGCGTCGTAATCTTGATATTCCGATAGCTTCCTTCTATTAATTTTACCGAAGTATCTGTAAAATACTCTACTACCATTGCATCGTCAGTAATGAGAATACCCTTTTCTTTTAATTCAGCCTCTTTTTCTATCAATTTCCCGTAAGCTGCTTTGATCAGTTCAAATGTAAAAACCTGCGGCGTCTGTATCATCCAGACACTGTCTCTCCTTGGCGTTTCTTTGGAAAATCCATTTTCATCCGCTATTTTGATGGTGTCTTTTACCGGCATTCCCACCACGCAGGCTCCATTTTCTTTTACTCCTGTAAGCGCCCGTTTTAAAGAGGCCTCATCTAAAAAAGGTCTTGCACCATCATGAATAAACAAATACCTGCAATTTTCTATTTCTTTTATTCCGTTCCAGACAGAATGGTAACGTTCGCTTCCACCCTGTATGATCCTGACTACTTTTTTTAACCCATACCGCTCTACAATCTCTCTCCGGCAGTACGCCTCTTCCCCTTCACCAACAACAAGAATCACTTCATCGATAAAACTGTCCTCAAATACTTTCAGACAGTAAAAAAGCACCGGCTTATCCCCTATCAGCAGGTATTGCTTGTGCACATTACTTTGCATACGCTTTCCCTGCCCTGCTGCCAATACAATCGCTATATTTTTTTCTGACATCAGCGCTCTCCTAACTTCAAATTCGGCACAGCATTGAGATCAAATCCATGTCTTATACCTTTCAGGTATTCATAGTAGCCTGCCGTTCCTATCATTGCCGCGTTATCTGTACAAAGAATTGGAGACGGATAAAAAAATGCAATCCCGTTTTTCTTACATTCCGTTTCAAAGGCACTGCGAAGCGATGAATTAGACGCAACGCCGCCCGCAATGGCAAATTTATCGTAGCCGTATTCCTTCACTGCTGCAATGGAATGTCCAACCAGTACATCAATGACTGCTTTTTGAAATGAAGCTGCCACATCTGCGGTATTGACCTTCTCTCCCTTCATTTCGCATGAATTCAGATAATTTAATACCGCCGACTTTAACCCGCTGAAACTGAAATCGTAAAAATTATCTTCCACCTTTGCCCTTGGGAAAGGAATGGCTTCAGGATTACCTTCTTTTGATAGTTTATCAATCTTTGGCCCACCCGGATACCCGAGCCCAATTGCTCTGGCTACTTTATCAAATGCCTCTCCTGCCGCATCATCTCTTGTACGTCCTATAATCTCATATTCACCATAGTCTTTCACAATTACAAGATGAGAATGTCCTCCAGAAGCAACAAGACACACAAAAGGCGGTTCCAAATCTTTATTTTCAATAAAATTAGCACTGATATGTCCCTCTATGTGATGTACTCCGATCAGTGGAATACCCGCAGCAAAACTGACTGCCTTTGCCGCCGATACTCCCACCAAAAGCGCGCCTACCAGTCCCGGACCGTAGGTTACCGCAATCGCATCAATCTCATTTAACGTCACTTTTGCACTGTCAAGCGCTTCTTCGATCACCTGATTGATTTTCTCTATATGTTTTCTCGAGGCAATCTCCGGCACCACACCGCCATATAACGTATGTAAATCTATTTGCGAAAAGATCACATTTGACAATACTTCCCGTCCGTTCTTTACTACAGCTGCCGCTGTCTCATCACAGGAAGTTTCAATTGCAAGGATTTTAATTTCTTTTCCATTCATATTCTTCTGTTTCTAATCGGCAAGATCCCATCCATAAATTTTCCAGTGACCTTCCTCATCCTTTCTTAAAATAAATACTTCCTGCGTGTTCGTTTTTGTCTTCCCTTTTCTCAAATAAAACGTACAATAGAGTCTGGCCCAATCATACCCGTCTTCACTAAAAGTAAATACATCCGTACTCGAAGAAGTACTGTATCCGGTTATAACCAAACCGTCGCTTTTAAACTTTTCAATATCGTCTTTCAAATCTGTAAGATAAGTTTCCTGCGATTTGGCCTCTATCAGTTCATCATCATACAGTTCCTGAATTTTAGCCGCCAATCCTTCCAATTCTTCCTCTGTATACTTTTCATTGTAAAAGCATTGCGAAATTTCAGCGAAATAACGGACTACTTCCTTTGGTGTCGGTGGATAATTCCTTTCCAGATTCTTTAAAAGAACTTCCTGGACTTTTGTAATCGTGGTCCCCTCTTCCTCTTCCTTTACTTTAGCGCGATTGGAAATATAATAATAAAATCCAACCACTGCACATACCAGTACAATTAAAATGAGCATTCCCTGCATTCCTTTAAATCTTTTCATAACCCGCCTCCATTCTCTTTTGCCACAATGCAATACGATCAGTCATCCATAAATTTAAGTTCTATGCTTTTACCATCTTTTCCTGCTGACGCCCTTGGAAAAATTTTCCTTGTCGCGGGCATAAATTCTTCTGCATAGGTCAGTGCCGGGCTGTAATGCGTAAGCCACAATTCCCCCACATCCGCCGCCTTTGCCAGTTTTGCCGCTTCAAAAAATGTCATATGTTTATGCTCTTTCGCTTTGTCCTGTTTATCCTCCTCTCCGTACATTCCTTCACAAATAAACAAATCTGCACCCGCTGCATTCTTTACAATACCATCGGTCGGCCTGGTATCCGTGCAATAAGTGACTTTAAGTCCCTTTCTGTCTTCACCAAGTACCATTCCCGGAGTCAGCGTGCCATTTTCCGTCTCAATAATTTCGCCTTTTTGAAGCCTGTTCCAATACTGTTTTTCTATGCCAAGCTCTATCGCCTTTTCCAGCTGAAACTTTCCTTTTCGCTCTACTACAATACTATATCCGTAACATACCACATTGTGATTCACACGAAAAGCTTCTATCCTAAATCCTTCAAAGGAAAAGGTCTGTTCATTTTCCGTAATCTCCATACACTGTATTTCAAAAGGAAGTTCCGGTGCGATTACGCGAAGCGCGGATACCACTCTGGTCAGCCCTTTGGGACCTATAATCAGAAGCGGTTCCGTCCTCTCCGCATTCCCCATTGTCAATAGCATCCCCGGAAGCCCGCTTATATGATCCGCATGGAAATGAGTAAAGCAAATAACATCTATCGGCTTAGGACTCCATCCCTTCTCTTTCATTGCTATCTGCGTACCTTCTCCGCAGTCAATTAAAATGCTCTTTCCATTATATCTTGCCATGAGCGATGTAAGCCATCTGTAAGGCAGAGGCATCATTCCTCCCGTTCCCAGTAAACAAATATCTAACATTCATTTCTCTCCGTTTCTTCTTTTTGAGGAACGGTTTTTTCTTTGTTATAACAGTTCTGTTTCCGTTCTTCCTTTTACCGGAACACAAAATTTCCCGGTTATTTTATAATAGCATTCCTCGCAAAGATCAAACTCTTCCGTCTGACCGTCTTTTTCACTAAAATAGCCAAAAGTATGCTTAATCTGAATACTTTCTTCTTTTAATATTCCGTTTTCCGCCATAATTTTTCTGCCACAGCAATTACAAATCACTGATACGAGTTCTTCCTGCCTTGCTTCTGTATATGTCCTCATAACAAACCTCCGTTTATCCATAGTTAACCACATCTAATTATAGCTTGGAAAACCTGTGAAAAACAGTGGTAATTCTTCCGTCTGTTTCCTATCTCTTCCACATAATCACTGCGTCCTCTTTGGGACAATCATAAAAACCTCTTCTGATTCCTTCCGAAACAAAACCCAGTTTTTCATATACATGAATCGCTGTTTGATTGCTGACTCTGACTTCCAGCGTATAAGCCGTAATCCCAAACTTTTTGCCCCCTTCCATCAAAAAGGTAAGCAGCGCCGTCCCGATTCCCTTTCCTCTTTCGCTGGCTTTTACTGCTATATTAGTTATATCGCCTTCTCCAAGGATATTCATAACACCGCCGGATGCAATTATTTTTTTCTGCACCTCTGAATCTGTCTGCTTCACTTCTTCCGCTACCACATAATAAGAATTATCTTTTCTTATCATGTCTAAAAAATCTTCAGGACGCCAGGGCATGGAAAAAGTCTCCTCTTCTATTTTGCTCACAGCTTCCACATCCTGTTCTTCCATCAATCGAAACTGTATCATTGCGTTACCCTCATATCATATTAGATTTTTCAAGCCGTTCTCTTTCAGCCTGAGACATCCGCAGATACTCCGGTGCAAATTCGGCTGCCGTCTGCTGTCTGCCCTGCTTCAGATATAATTGACCGAGAACCCCTATGCTTGCTGCACGTTGTCTGTTCATATGAGCAGGGGCAAAAGAATAAGGCACTGTACTGCTTTGTGCAATCTTCTCCCGAAATACCGGAACGCCGTCTCCAAGAAAAATCACTTCTTCCCCTGCTTCATTTAAAAAGTGAATGATCTCATCTATGGATACTGCACACTGCGCTTTCACTGTTTTCATCAAAAACTGTCCCCCGCCTCTTTCAAACCGGTAAACGCCTGTATATACCTGATTTCTTCTGGCATCCATAATAGGACAGATATAATTTTCCGTTCCATATAGATTATAAGCAAGTCCATCCACCGTCGGGACTCCGATCAAAGGTTTGTTCAGTGCAAGTCCCAGTCCTTTTGCCGTTGCAGAGCCAATCCGCAGTCCGGTAAAAGATCCCGGCCCCGCTGCCACTGCAATCGCATCAATGCTGTCAAGATCCAGATCTGTCATTTTCTTTATTTCCTCCAGCATGGGAAGCAGTGTCTGGGAATGTGTTTTTTTGTAATTGACCGTATATTCTGCAATCAGTTCGTCGCCGCATATGACGGCCGCCGAGGCGACCAGTCCGGAACTATCGATTGCCAATATTTTTTTCTTCTCGTCTCTGTTCTCGTCCATCCGTCATGATCCTATTTCTTTCCATGTTATTTTTCTATAATCAAAACCTTTTTGCAGGTCTTTTTCAATCGTAATCTGTACATAATTTTCCGGCAGGATTTCCTCTATTAAGTCTGCCCACTCAATCAAGCAGATACCATCTCCATAAAAATAATCCTCGTATCCGATCTCTTCCATTTCTTCCACATCTGAAATGCGGTATACGTCAAAATGATAGAAAGGCATCCTCCCTTCTTCATAAATCTGTACAATCGTAAATGTAGGACTGTTCACCGGCTCGGTAATGCCAAGTCCTTTCGCCACACCCTTTGTAAACACGGTCTTTCCGACACCCAAATCCCCGATCAATGTAAAGACCTGTCCCGGCTTTGCTTCTTCTCCCATCTTTCTTCCAAGCGCAAAGGTTTCTGCTTCACTGTCCGTTTCATATATTTTCATACTGCTATATTTCCTTTATTATGTTTTACCAATATTTTTTTCCTTTTTCAAAAACAGGCTACCCCCGGATCTTCACTTTAGAAGGCGGCATATGGGTGGAAATAATCTCTATTACTTTTGCTTTATGTTCTCCCAAATCTTTTTTCGGAAAAATAGAAGCGTTCACACGGGAAGTATATACAATAATACTTCTTCCGGTAGAAATCGCCTTATACATCTGATCCCATGCCTGTTTTTCTTCCGCCCCGTTCTGGGAAACAAGGATTCCTTCTTCATCCAGCCTGTAATGAAGCGGCTCTTTAAAAGCAGGGTTTGCAAGCATCTGCTGCCTTGATCTTAAAAAAAGCGTACACGGAAGATAGGCCAATATCACAATCCCCGCTATCAAAAAAATAACCGCGTGCTGCATGGAAAACGCCACAATCATAAGCGCGCCCACTCCCGTTCCCAAAAGACCTGACGCGCTTGTATAAGTGTGATGCAGCATGTAATCATATAAAACATTTGCATTTATTTTTACATCAAATTCTATTTCCATGATGAAAACCTCCGAGTAGTCTGCTTACTGTAACATTCAGTATGCGTATGAATTTCGTTATTTCCATTATACCGAAAAAGAGATAAAGTGCAAGTGTGTCACTTTATCTCTTTCTTTACTTCTCTTATATAATTAATAAACTCAAATATGTTTGTATAAGGATTGCATTCATGTGATAAAACATTTTCATGAACTTTTTCTTGTGATTTATGTAATAACATGGCTTCATGAAGTGCTTTTTCCTGTTTATCAAACAAAACAGGAAAAATATCTGTTGTTTCCTTATAATCCGGCTCTACATCTTTTAATAACTCTTTAATAATCTTTTTTATTTCACTTGCATTTTTTCCATAAGGAGCTTTCATATAATGTAAAATAAACCAAATCTCAAAAGACGGATTTGAGAATATACACGCCAGTCCTTTATGACTATATCCTCTAATTAAATCAAAGGCCTCATTAATATTGGGATTTGACTTTGGATCAGAATCAAATACACAATAGCATCTATCTCCCAGCTCCACATCTATATCATGACAGTTCATATAATCTTTCGCTGTTTTTACAATTCCTACAGCATCTGTATGTTTGGGATCAACTGGAATAATTTCGATACCCTTTTTCTTATTCTCATAATGCTTTAAATAAATCTCTTCCGTATCTCCCTCTGTAAACAGATAGATTTTACATGGTTTCTCTTTCGTTTTTTTCCCTTTTTGTTCTTTCCCTCTTATTCGTGTACGCATTTCTATTCCCTGATATTAGGAATTGCCCCATATCTGCCTTTCAAGTATCCCAGTTCAATATTGTCCTTTTCACGGATCAAATAGTCATCCAAAAGTTTTACATAAGTAGCGCCATTTTCATCTTTATCCACTAAATAAATCTGCTCTGGATTTAAAAGGTTAAAGACCTTTGTATCATGTGTACTAAATAGTAACTGCGCTTTTCCATTATTTATAGACTCATCATGAAACAACTTCAAGAAATATTCCGTCAATCTCGTATGATAATTTCTTGCAAATTCATCCTCTATAAATAAACCGCCTTCCTTATTTATGAAAAGCAATTCCGCAAGATTATCAACAATATCTCTTGTCCCTGATGAATCTTCATTAAGTTCAACATCAAATATCTGATCCTCTTTACCCACATGTGTAATCCAAACCATTGGCGTATCTTCTGGAATAATATTCTCTATTGTTTCACTTTCCCCTATCATTTGCTTTAAAAACTGTAGTAATGCATCCCTGTGTTCTTTTTCCATTCTCCTGTTTTTCACGTATATATCTTTTATATTAAAGTCAGCCTTTACCAGAGTATCCAACAGAATTGTTTTTAATTTTTGATCTTTTAATACTTCAGCAATTACCTGATTACCATTCATATCACTATATTGTCTATACATTTTTTCAAACCAGCCATATGGCACTTTTGCTTTTTCGTACCCCCATTCTGCTGCAACCGGCATATAAAGCCTATTAGCATTTGTTTTTTGTGCTATTTCTGATTGAATTTTTACATCATTCCCCTTAAAATTATATATAACAGCTCCGTTATCTTCTCTTTCAAATACTGTAGTTGCTTTTTTAGAATAATAAGCTAATAAATATTCCTCCAGCACTTTTTCTGTATTTACAGTAAATCCATAAACATATTTTATACTGTTTTCCATAAAAATAAATTCAAAAGAGGCCGCGTCTTCCCTGCTTTCCTTATCCAGCATAAATAATTCTACCCCAATTTTCGCTTTTTCTTTTCTTTTAATTGTGGTATTTATATATGTCAATGCAAAAAACAAAGAATTGATAATGTTACTTTTTCCACATGCATTCGGGCCCACTAACCCAATACACTTGTATAGTGGATTAAGCAGTCCAACATCCTGAATCAATTTATTTTTTTCAACATTCTTTTTTAAAACTGAAAAATTAATCACCACTTCTTCTTTAATCGATTTATAATTTTTTACAGAATATTGTATCAGCATATATACTCCCTGCATGCTTTAGCATGCATAACAATTAATATTTGAAGCCTAATTTCAATCTTTTCCATTCAAAAGTTATTATCACCCTATTGGTTGTTTTTTCTCCAAATTCATTATAATAAGTTGCATTTACAGATTATCATTTTCATGTTTTTCTGTCAAAGATTATATGATAAATGTTTATATTTTATACTGAAAACAGAAAATACACAACTCCAAAGCACGAAAAGATAATGCCGGAAACGTCCTGTGCTGTCAGAAAATACGCCATTGCCGGGCCCGTCAGGCGGCCAATAAAATGCATCGCCTGCCTGGGCACTGACTACATGGGTTTTTATCTTTATTCATGCCTGAGCGCTTCTATCGGACTTAATTTTGCCGCTTTCTTTGCCGGATAAATTCCAAAAAATAATCCAACCGCCGAAGAAAAAACAGATGCGCCAAGTACTGTAGTAACCCGGACCTGTGCCGAAAAGCCTAACAGTCCGCAAACCCCAAACGCTCCCAGCACTCCGATTGTAATCCCAATCAATCCTCCCAGCAAAGTGATAATTGCCGATTCCGACAAGAACTGAAGCAGAATGGAATTGGTTCTTGCCCCCAGAGATTTACGGATTCCGATCTCTCTTGTTCTCTCTGTTACAGATACCAGCATAATATTCATAACGCCGATCCCTCCGACTAACAGGGAAATTGCCGCCACAAATACAACGAATACGGTTACATAGCCAAGCACCGAAGTAATCGATGATAAATAATCGTTAAAATCTTCTACCAAAATCAGTCCCTGTCCTCTTACATTATGTCTTGCTTCCAACAGGCTGACACATTCCGCCGCCATCTGCGTGGAATACTCTGCAGAATCCCCTACAACCAAAAACTGATCCACATTCTCCACATAAAATCCATAGGCGCTGCCTGCCACCGAAAGCGGAATCTCTATATTTACATTTTCATCCACATACCCCATATTCAGCATGGAAGAGGCGCTGTCCTGTCTGATTCCCACAATCGTAAAATTTTGGGAAATCCCATAAATAGTTACTTCTATCTCCATACCGATTACGTTCGTCGTGCCAAACATTTTAGTTGCTCCCGACTCTGTTACCACACATACTTTATTGGCAGCGTAATAATCTCCCGCCGTAAAATATTTGCCCCTGACGATCGGATCGCTGCTGGAAAATTCCAATCCCTCCGTACCGCCGCTTATAATCCCGTTAAAAGTACCCTTTCTGGCAGTTATCGTTCCTCCGAAACCATAGTTAGGCGTAATTGCCTTTATGTGTTCTACCCTCTCCTTTAATAATTCAAAATCCTCGTCGTTAAATTCGATATAGTCTCCGTTTTCGTTGCTCCTTGAATAAATATAGATCTGACCGCCCGCCATATCGTTCAGTTCCCCTGTGATTTCGCCTTTCACGCCATTACCAATGGAAATGATCATAATTACGGAAGAAATACCAATGATAATCCCCAGCATTGTAAGAATCGAACGGCCTTTATTGCTTTTTATATTCATCAGAGCAATTTTTATAAATTCCCAAAATTGTGACATTGCCGTTCTCCTTTTTATTCCGCCGGTATTGCCATAACAGGCATCCCTTCTGTAATTCCCGTAGTAACATTGGAAATGACCTGATCCCCTTCAGTAAGCCCTTCCTGTATTTCAATATAAGTATCAGATGAGATGCCCGTTACCACATCCTTTCTGACTACAATGCCGTTTTCCACTATATAGACAAAGTCACCCTCTTTATCCGCATTCACGCATTCCACAGGCAGAAGCAGCACCTGATCCGCCTCCTTCGTATCGATCAGAACTTTCGCCTCAATTCCAAGATAAATATGCTCATCAGGATTTTGAATACGAATCTCTGCACCGACTGACGCCGTCCCGGATGCGTTGACCGTCGCCATCTTGTTAATCTTTACTACTTCCCCTTCATAACTATGCCCTGAAACCGTAATTTCTGCCTTCTGACCGACTGCAATCTTCTCCAGATCGTATTTAGTTACATAAATATCCACCTTCACCTTATCCCGATTGGCCAGCGTTAACAAGCTGGTTCCCTCTGCCACCGGCGCCCCTTCCACTACAGACAGTTCTGTAACGATCCCATTGAAATCTGCCAGCACTCCGTCTGCAGCATAATCGTAATCCTCCAATGCGTCCTGCGTCGTCATAACAGAAAGTTCATGATTGGCCTCCAGCTCGCTTTTTTGGTAAGCATTCATCACGCCTCCTTCAGAAGAAGCTTTCTGGCTTTCCATTTCCGATTTGTATTCCCTGTAATGTGTAACCTTATCCTGTTCCTCTTCAATTTTTGCCTGAAGTTCTTTCACTCTGCTGTCATTGCTCATTTGTCCAAGCTGATAAGAAACCTGCTGCGCCGCAATACTGTTATTCGTAATCTCCTCATTCAGACGGTCGATTTCGCCCTGATTCCCTTCTTTCATTGCTTTTTCCAGATCACTCTGCAGCTGGATGCCATAAATGGAAATATTGGTGGCGGCCTGATTATAATATGCGCTCAAACTGGTCTGTAATTCATCAAGCTGTGCCTGTAACTCTTTTATGTAATTCTCCTCGTCTGCAATCTGCTGTTCCAACACCGCAAGATTTGTGGATGCTTCTGCAAGCTTCCCCTCATTTTCCCGTTCCCTCTGTACGGAATTCTGATAACTTCCCTCATTAGCCTGTGCCTGCAGATCCGCCTGTCTTCTTGCCTGATTTACACTTTCCGTGTCAAAGACAATCATCTGTGACCCGCTTTCCACCGTATCGCCCGCACTTACATGAATGGTTCCGATAGTCCCGTTTATTTTGGAAAAGTAAGTTTTAATCTCTTCACTTTCTATCGTTCCGCTGGTACTGACAGTTTCCTTAATATCGCCTTTTAATACCTGCGTGGTATATACCGTCATTGCCATATCTTTTGCAAAAATCTTATTCACTCCGACAAACAGCACAAGTACCACTGCCACAGATACAAGAATTATTCTCTTTTTCTTCTTTTTATCCATTTTGGGTTTTTCCCCGCGCGCATTCTTTTTTTCTTCTCTTCCGGCTTTTCTCTCTTCCGCTTTTTTTATTTTTGCCGCCTTTTTATCTGCTTTCCTGATTTCTTTTTCACTGAATGTATCAGACATAATTTTCTCCTTTTCACTTTCCATATCAAACAGGGACTTTCCCAACAGCTGAATCTGATTCTACTTTTCCATCCTTTATCTTGATCACCCGATCCGCCTGTCCTGCAATTTCATTATCATGCGTAATCAGTATAACCGTTCTTCCTTCACTATGCAGTTCCCGAAGAATCTGCATGATCTCCTTTGTGGAATTGGAATCCAGATTTCCGGTAGGCTCATCCGCCAGTATTACCGGCGGCGCCTGCGCGATTGCTCTTGCAATAGCAACTCTCTGCTGCTGTCCGCCGGACATTTCTGCCGGTTTATGCCCGGTACGGTGGGCAAGCCCAACCTTCCCAAGCGCCTGCATGGAAAGTTCTTCCCGCTCTTTCTTCCCCACTCCTCTGTAAATCAGTGGAAGTTCCACATTTTCCAAAGCCGTTAAATTTTGAATCAGATTGAATCCCTGGAAAATAAATCCAATTTCTTTGTTTCTGATATCAGACAATTCATCGTCCGTCAGACTTGAAACATCCTGACCGTTTAACCTGTAGGTGCCGCTGGTAGGTACATCCAGACATCCCAGCATATTCATCAATGTAGATTTACCTGATCCCGACTGCCCGATAATGGCAACAAATTCATTCTTGTCTATCATAAGACTTACATGATCCAAAGCCCGCACTTCATTTTCTCCGGGATTATATATTTTACATATATCCTGTATTTCCACTAAAGCGCCCATCATTTTCCCATCCGGTTCCCACACCGGCTTTCCTTTCTAAAATATGCACTGTATTATTTATCTAATACAATAAGTCGTATTTTCTTTTTTGTCAACACTCTATTCTGTCTTTCATTCATATTTTGCGGCATTCCTGCGAATGTTGAATATGTATGCCTATATGGCCGATACCTAAAATAAGCGCCGCTATTAACATACATACAACTTTTCCATACATTCCCAACAAAAAAAACGCAATAACCGGCAGTGTCGCCCCGGCAAGGGGTATCCCTAAAAAGCTGCTGTAAAAATCTGATAATTTACGTTCACTCCGAAAATATCGCACCCACCATGCTTCATACATTATCATTAAAATAAAAGCTGCAATCAGCCATAAAGACCAACATGACCATTTATGTATATTAAAATCGGAAAATACCAAGGAACAACAGCAAGTCAATATTTCCCCCAATCTTTCAAAGAACAACAAGATTTTATTTTCTTTATCAGAGGTATACCCTTGGGGCTTTCTTTTTGACCATATTATATTGGGAATAAATAACATCAATAAAAAGAGTAATCCTATATAAGAAAATCCCCAATTTCCAAACATACTAATCCTCCATTCCTGCCTAACCAGCGAATTTATGCTAAAAGTTTTCTTGCTTCTTTACACCATTCCAAATACGTTTGATAAGTTTTTATTCCAAACTCTACCGTAAGCAGATAATATTTGTGTGCACTATCATCATTCAAGCTTTTATTTAAGATTGTTTCTGCATATAAAAGATACGGCAATTCTTCTTCGATTTTCTTTTCAAACGCTTCGATATGAATAAGTGCCTGTTCTTCACCTTTCTCACTTCCGAAAAATAATTTCAACAATGTTTCATAACGGAGTTCGTCTTTTTCAACAGGCAGTGAAAGCCATTTTTTCAAATACTCACGTCCATTTTCTGTTATGGTATAAATCAGCTTATTTCGTTTGCTGTTTGAATCTTCTCTTTTCGTGGCCAGATCACGATTAACCAAATCATTTAAGGCGGGATATATGCTGCCATAACTCGCACTCCAAAAATATTTGAGAGCGGTATCCATTCGTTTCTTGATTTCATATCCGGTTAATTCCTCATGGCTTAGCAAACCTAAAATCACGCAATCAATCTTTTTTTCATTTGCCATTTCAATCTTCCTTTCTTTCAATTACTCCAAAACCCAAAACGCTTACCTCCATTGTTTTAATTTAATATATCAGTCTGATATATTGTACGGCATTCTGCGCCGGATTTCAACTGGATATCAAAACTTTTGCACATTTTTGCTCACTCCTTTGCACATAAAAAAACCGCTTGTGTTTTTACAAGCGGTTTTTCAGGTTTCTCCGTGATATGGGCTTTGATTTCGGCAGGATCATTTTGCGCCTCTTTCAATAAATGCAGGTTATTCATGGGAGAGTCCGAGGTTTTTCTCCTTTGCATGATATCCCTGTGTCTTTAAGATCGGACTCAGGCTCTTATATACAAGCAAAGTCACCACCGAAACAGAAGTACCCTTGATCAGATTCAGCGGCGCCACTGCCATAATCACAAAAGTCATAACATTTGTAATTCCCGGGTTGATCTGCGTGCCCATAGCTACAATTCCCTCTAATGACATTCCGAAAAGCTCTGCAAACTTTGGAAGCAGATAAACTGCATTAAAGGCCGTTCCGAATATCGTAAGTATAATCGTTCCCACGCCGCATCCGATCATGGCAGTTTTTTTGTTCTTTTTAAAAAGATAGATGATGGAAGCCGGCAGAATAAAACTGCAGCCTACAGCAAAATTAGCAAGTTCTCCAACAAATGCCGTGGACGTGGATTTGAACAGCAGTTTCAATAAAATTTTGCAAAATTCAATCATTACGCCTGCCACCGGACCAAACGCAAAGGTTCCTATCAGTGCAGGAAGTTCACTGAAATCCAGCTTATAAAAAAACGGCGCGAAAGGCATCTGAATCTCGAAAAGCATCAATATAGAGGCAATTGCCGAAAACATTCCAATCATAACAATCTTTCTTGTATGAAAGATTTTTTCATTGACCCCCGCTCTTTTCTGTGCTAATTTCTCAGCCGCATAGGCAACGACAAACAGTACTGCCACCACAGCAAGAAATTCCAGTACAAATACTACGTTTTTTTGCAAGTTTTCCAATAAGTTACTCATAAAATCTCTCCTTTTCTTCAAAGGAAATTCTTCGTTTATCCGTACTGCAGAGTACAGCAGGCTAAAGTTCATAAAAAAATCCCGAATCAAATGCCTCTCTTTCGACGCATCCATTGATTCGGGACCTGCCTCCACAAAATACAGCACAACAAAATGTCGTACCATGAAAATACAGACTTCTTCTCTCATCCAGACTGTACTGTCGGTTTTGGAATTGAACGTGTTTTCCTCTTCGTTCTCACCAAATCGGCTATATTTCTATAGTTCGCGGACTTATCTTACGAATCACCGCCGGTAGGGAATTACACCCAACCCCGAAGAACTTACCTCTATTTATTTTTTACATATTATATCATATTCTTATGATCGGCGATTGTCAACCTTTATTTTTTCCTAAACATTACAACGTAACAGTCCAGGCTCCTGCCTGTGGACAGATCAGGATTCTAAAAGGAACCCCTTGGAAGACGTCAGCACTTGGCGAAGTATTTTTGAGCCTAGTACTGTTACGTCTGGAATAGAACGAAAGCGCGGTGACGTTAGAATCCTGATCTGCCCACAGGCGGGAGCCTGGACTGCTGCAAAACACTACTTAATCTTCATCGTAAGCCCGATCCGCTTTTTGGGTACGTCCACGGAAAGCACCTGCACGTCCACCACATCGCCAACGCTGACCGCCTCCAGAGGATGCTTAATAAAACGATCTGTGATCTCGGAAATATGTACCAGTCCGTCCTGATGTACACCGATATCCACGAAAACACCAAAATCAATTACGTTACGCACTGTTCCCTTCAATACCATTCCCGGTTTTAAATCTTTCATATCCAGCACATCGCTTCTTAAAATCGGCGCAGGCATATTATCTCTTGGGTCTCTTGCCGGTTTTTCCAGTTCTTTTAAAATATCCGTCAATGTGATTTCCCCAATCCCGAGTTCTTCAGCAAGCTTCTTTTTATCTTTCACTCTGCGTTCCAGATTTCCGGTGCGAAGGGAAGCGTTTTCTGCAAGCTCACTGACGCTGCCTTTTGCACTGCTGCCTGACTCCTGCTCCTTGAAAGAGACGTCTGAAAGTGCCGCTGCAAGCGCTTTTCCCATTGCCGTACTGGTATTTTTTACTACCATCTGTTTTGGCTTTTTCACCGTTTTTTCTTTCGCCTTTACTTCTGTCTTTTTCCCCGCTGCTTTTTCGGCTGCCGCCTTTTTCTGTGCCGCTTTTACATCTTCCATCGTAAGCCCCAGTTTTTCCAGAAGCTTCTCTGCCGCCTCATAGGATTCGGGATGTACGCTCGTTGCATCCAGAGGATTTTCCCCATCCGCAATCCGCATGAAACCTGCGCACTGCTCGTAAGCTTTCGGTCCCAGTTTGGGAACCTTAAGCAGCTGCTTTCTATTGACAAATCTGCCGTTTGCTTCTCTGTAATCCACAATATTTTTTGCAATCACTTTGGAAATACCTGAAATATATTCCAAAAGAGAGGCAGACGCCGTATTTAAATCTACCCCAACCTTATTTACACTGTCTTCCACCACACCGTTCAGTGCGTCGCTCAGCTTTTTCTGGTTCATATCGTGCTGGTATTGTCCCACTCCAATGGATTTTGGGTCAATTTTTACTAACTCGGCAAGCGGGTCCTGCAGTCTTCTTGCAATAGAAGCCGCGCTTCTCTGTCCCACGTCAAAGTTTGGAAATTCTTCTGTGGCAAGCTTACTTGCAGAATACACGGAAGCTCCCGCCTCATTTACAATCACATACTGCACCGGCGTATCCAGTTCTTTCAAAAGCTCTACAATCACCTGCTCGGACTCTCTGGATGCAGTTCCATTTCCAACAGAAATTAACGAAATATGGTACTTTTTAATTAACCTCTTTAATTCTGTTTTCGCTTCCTCTACTTTATTCTGCGGTGCAGTAGGGAAAATCACCTTTGTATCCAACACTTTTCCTGTTTCGTCTACTACTGCAAGCTTACATCCCGTACGGAAAGCCGGGTCCCAGCCAAGAACCACCTTTCCTGCAATAGGCGGCTGCAATAAAAGCTGTTCCAGATTTTTCCCGAATACAGAAATTGCCCCGTCCTCCGCTTTCTCTGTCAGATCGTTTCTGATTTCTCTTTCTATAGCGGGTGCGATCAGTCTGGAATAACTGTCTTCGATCACTTCTTTTAAAACCGGCGTAGTATTGGGATTCTCTCTTGTAATCACTTTTTTGGCAAGATACTGTAAGATCCTCTCCTCCGGCGCTTCTACTTTCACCGTCAGAATTTTTTCCTTTTCCCCACGGTTTAAGGCAAGAATTCTGTGACCTGCAGCTTTTTTGACCGGTTCCTCGTAATGATAGTACATTTCATATACGCTCTCTGCCTTTTCATCCTTCGCAGTACTGATTATTTTTCCTTCTTCTACCGTAATGTTTCTGATATAAATACGATAGTCCGCCTCATCGGAAATACTTTCCGCAATAATATCTTTCGCTCCCTGCAGCGCTTCCTCCGCGCTCTTTACCTCTTTTTCTTCCGATATATATTTAGCCGCCTCCTCCAAAACAGGCTGATCTGTCTCCTGTTTCAGAATAAAATCCGAAAGCCCTTCCAGACCTTTTTCTTTTGCCACGCTTGCTCTTGTTTTTCTTTTCGGTCTGTATGGGCGGTATAAATCTTCTACCACAACAAGAGTTTCTGCCGCAAGAATTTTTTCTTTTAATTCTTCTGTCAGTTTTCCCTGTTCTTCTATGCTTCCAAGCACCTGTTCCTTTTTCTCTTCCAGATTACGCAGGTAGGTAAGTCTCTCAAATAAATTACGGAGTACCTCATCATTTAAAGACCCTGTTGCCTCTTTACGGTATCTGGAAATAAAAGGAATTGTGTTTCCCTCGTCAATCAGTTTTACGGCAGCTTCTACCTGCCATTTTTCTACATTCAGTTCTTCTTTTAATTTTAAAATTATATCCATCTGTCTTTGCTCCCATCTGCCTTCCCTGGCAAGGCACATATCCGCTGCAGCAAACTTTAAGTTTCTCCAACGCGCTGTTCCTATTATATTAGTACTCTGCTTTATTTTCAAGAATGATTTTTGAAATCTGCAAAAACATGGTACAGGAAGTTCAGGCAAATCAGAATAGAATTGCGCAGGCGCTTATGATAGGATAATATTATTCAATATTCAACAAATTCGGATTAAAGGAGATATCACTATGAATAATAAATCGCTTATACTTGCAGTAGATATGTATGGATGTCCTAACAGATGCAGACATTGTTGGATTGGTCATATGCCAAATACACAGATGGATCAGGATGCTGATGTCTGGATTGTTAATTATTTTAAGCCATTTTTTCATAAAATTACATATTACAGTTGGTTAAGAGAACCTGATTTTTGCAATGATTACAGAGAACGCTGGCGCAGGGATACTCAAATATCTGTCAACGCAAAACCTGAGCGGTTTGAATTAGCAAGCTTTTGGCGTTTGGTACGAGATCCTGATTATGTGCTTTTCTTAAAAGAAACAAGCGTAAAAAGAGTTCAGCTTACCTTTTTCGGAATGGAAGAAATGACCGATCAATATGTCGGGCGGAAGGGAGCGTTTCAAGAACTGTTAAAAGCGACAGATATACTTATTGCTAATCAAATTGCCCCAAGATGGCAGGCGTTTATTAACGAAGAAAATAAAGACCAGATTGTTCAGTTAATGGATTTAATGAATACCTTACAATTGAAGGCAAGATGCGCCTCATTTGGTGAAAACTTTGAATTTTTTGTGCATTGTGGAAGCTGTGATGGTGAAAACCGTAAACTATATAATATCAGAATCGAAAAAGACCACATTCCAGAAAAAATAAGACCCTATTATTTAGACTATAATAAGACTGTTACAGAGCAGGAATGCTGTGAATTGCTCAAAGAGGATACTTCTCATGTAATATATCATAATAAAGAGCAGATTGTGCTGTATGTGTCCAATACTTTTGATGTGTATTTTCATTTTACCCATATGACAGAAGCATGGAAAATTGGTAATCTTAAGGATACCTCGCCAGAAGAAATGGTCAGAAAAATAACAGAAGAGGATACAGATGCTTTAAATGCTGCTAAAAACATAACGATAAAAACACTTGTTGAAAGATATGGAAATATACACTCTAAAAAAACATTTTTTATCGAAGATTACAAATCTTATTTATTAAACTGCTTTTTGGAAGAGTCTGTGAAACCGGTATGACAAATATTACAGCAGTTCCATTAGTCAGCATTATTGAAGCTGCAGTCCGGGAAACCGGACTGCAGCAAAATGATCAACCTGATTGCATTCTTTTTCCAAAAGTGCTAAAATCATGATATATTAATTTGTCATTATGTAATTTATGGAGGAAAAATGGATTCCAATAATATAAACAAACCGAATAATCTCAATCCCCAGAATATTCCATCAGACAGCACTCCGCCCGGCAGCATGCCTTCTCAGGGTAATTCTCCCTACGGCAGTCCGGCAGATATACCAAACAGACCGCCAATGTCTGACGGCAATATTCCACCACAGGACACTTCTCCTTATGGAGCTTCTAACAGTAATCAGAACCAGAATACCAATCCTTATGGGATGCCTAACGGTAATCAGAACCAGAATACCAACCCTTATGGGATGCCTAACGGTAATCAGAACCAAAATACCAGCCCTTATGGGATGCCTAACGGTAATCAGAACCAGAATACCAACCCTTATGGGATGCCTAACAGTAATCAGAGCCAAAATGCCAGTCCCTACGGAATGCCTAACGATAATCAGAACCAAAATACCAGCCCTTACGGTGCTCCTGACGGTAACCAGAACCGCAATATCAATCCTTACGGCATGCCCGGCAGCAGCCAAAACAGAAATCCTTATCAGATTCCTAATGCGGCGCCTTATCCAAATCATTATCAGCCAATACAGAAATCTCCGGCAGACGGTTTGGTTACGGCATCCATGATACTCGGCATTACTTCCATTATTACCGCTTTTATGGGAACCGTTTATTTTCCGTTTATTTTGGGCGGCACCAGTATTGTATTGGCTCTGCTTTCCAAAGTCGGTGAAGAAAAAATGGTCTCCAAGTCTAAGACCGGTGTAATATGTGCCATTATAGGACTTATACTAAATGTAGTTATTGTAAGCGCATCCGTTCACAAAGTATTTACTGACGAAGAGACATTTAATCAGTTTGACCGGGTTTACGAACAGATGTATGGCAGTTCCTTCCGTGACATGTACAAAGAAGCTACCGGTCAGGATTTTCCTCTGGATTTCGATCATTAACCGCTCACTGTTAAAAATGTTTATAGAATGGAGGATTTGAATATGATAGGATCAATCAGTAATTATGGCAGTTCATATTATAATAACCCGGGAGTCGGCAATGTCGGCAGTTCTTCCGAAGATGGAAAAGTTATTTTGAAAAACCCCGGTGAATCGGACGTTAAGGCAGCCGGACGAAAATCTTCTCCCGCTGAATGCGAAACATGCAAAAACAGAAAATATCAGGATGGATCTGATGAAATGGTATCCTTTAAGTCGCCATCCCATATTTCACCGGAATCAGCGGCTTCTGCTGTTCGCGCGCACGAGCAGGAGCATGTATCCAACGCATACAAAGACGCCGCTATGAATAACGGAAAGGTACTGCGTGCATCCGTATCCATAAAGACTTCCATCTGTCCTGAATGTGGACGTTCTTACGTATCCGGTGGCACCACCAGCACACAGATCAAATACTACAACGAAGAAAATCCCTATCAACAGGATTTAAAGGCAACAGACGCTCAAAAATATACTGGCATGAATGTGGACGCATCGGCATAGCAGTATATTGGGGCATTCTATGTGATGGAAATCACACCTCGAAAGTACAGTATACCAGAATTGGAGATTATATAGACTATGAACAATTACAAAACTTCTGTCCAGTTAAAATCACTGGCAAAAGGACAGCTGCTCGGAAAATACAGTACCGTGATTGGTGCTTTTCTCTTAATGGAAGTCGTTATGCTCGCATTTAGTGTCATAGCTTCTTTCTTTGTAGACCGGACTTCCATGTTCGGACTCATTTTGGGATATATCATTTCATTCCTGATCAGCTTATTTTCAGGAATTTTTGCTGCAGGTCAGGCATATATCTGTCTGAATATTTCCTGTAACCGCCCCTGCAGAGCCACTGATATATTTTTTGGATTCAAGCAGCATCCGGATAAAGCGCTGCTGTTGCAGATTATTCTATCCCTGATTTCCTTTGTTTGTATGATACCTTCTTATGTTCTTTCCGGCATCGGCATATATACGGGTGAAATCATTTATGTTTTTCCCTCTTGTGTCTGCCTTATTATCGGTACGATAATTTATGTATATTTTGCTCTGGCTTTTTCCCAGGTATTTTACTTACTGCTTGATTTTCCCGATTACTCTGTAAGCCAGATCCTTTCGTTAAGTAAAAAAATTATGAAGGGACAGAAGGGACGCTATTTCTATTTAACAGTAGGCTTTATACCTCTTTATTTGCTTGGACTGCTTTCCTGCTGCGTTGCCTGCCTCTGGATTACTCCTTATGTGAATCAGACAATGGCTAACTTTTATCTTGATCTCATGAAAAACAGACAAAATTAAACACCAAAAAGGACTGCCTTTCTTATGGCAGTCCCTTTTTTATATTCATACCCCGGAAAATTTTCATGTCTCCGAAGCCGACAAATTGATGTATTTTAAATAAGCATTGATAAAACTGTCCAAAGCACCGTCCAGCACTGCGTCTACATTCCCCGATTCTTCGTTAGTTCGATGGTCTTTTACCATCGTATATGGCTGCATTACATATGACCGGATCTGGTTTCCCCACCCGATCTCCGTAATTTCGCCTCTGATATCGGAAAGTTTCTCCGCATTTGCCTCCTTCTTCAAAAGATACAGCTTGGCTTTTAACATCTGCATTGCTTTATCTTTATTTTGAAACTGCGACCTCTCATTCTGACACTGCACTACCACTCCGGTCGGAATATGGGTAATACGGATTGCCGAAGAAGTCTTATTGATATGCTGTCCTCCTGCGCCGCTGCTCCTGTAAGTATCGATCCGCAGATCTCCCGGATCAATATCCACTTCCACATCCTCTTCAATATCCGGCATAACATCCAGCGAAACAAAGGATGTTTGCCTTTTCCCCTGCGCATTAAAAGGAGAAATCCGCACCAACCGGTGCACTCCTTTTTCAGATTTTAAGTAGCCATACGCATTGATGCCGTTTACCTGAAAAGTAACCGACTTAATTCCGGCCTCATCACCATCTAAATAATCCAATACATCTATGCTGTATCCTTTCCGCTCCGCCCATCTTGTATACATCCGATACAGCATGGAAGCCCAGTCACAGCTCTCTGTTCCTCCGGCTCCTGCATTCAGCTTTAAAATAGCATTGCACTTGTCATACTCTTCTGAAAGCAGGGTTCCAATACGAATGTCTTCCAATGTCCCGATAAAAGAATCAAGTTCCGAGCGGATATCAGCTATCATGGCCTTCGCTTCTTCCTGAGATTCCTCATATCCAAGTTCAATCAGTGTTTCAATATCTTCATACTGTGTCAAAAGACCATTTACCGTATCCACCGTATCCTTTAAATTTTTCAGTTCTTTCATCTTGCCGTTGGCTTTATCGGCGTCATCCCAAAACCCGGGAGACTCCATTTCCATCTCCAGCTCTTCAATCCTCTTTGACTTACCTGCTAAGTCAAAGTGAATCCCTCACTTCCGCCAATGGAGTTTCGTATGTCTGTAATTCTGTCTTCATCTGATCTAATTCTACCACTTAACGTTCACCACACTTTCTATTATTTTTTACTTCGGCAAATGCCTGCTATTGGCATAAAACTTTTCTTTCCTTACACTGCTTTTGTCCTTCCGCAGCACTGTTTATACTTCTTACCGCTTCCACACGGACAGGGATCATTCGGATATACTTTTGCATTTTCACGCTTTACGGGGCCTTTCTGTGCCGAATCGTCTTTATTGGTTCCCGTTACATTTGCTACCTGTTCCCTCTCCACTTTTTGTTCTACTTTGACATGGAAGAGCAGACGAATAGTTTCTTCTTTAATATTCTGCGCCATCTCATCAAACATATCAAAACCGCTCATTCTATACTCCACAAGCGGATCTTTCTGTCCGTATGCCTGCAGTCCCACGCCCTGACGAAGCTGCTCCATATCGTCAATATGATCCATCCATTTGCGGTCAATGATTTTTAGCAGAATGACCCTTTCCAATTCACGGATTGCCTCCGGTTCCGGGAATTCCGCTTCTTTACTTTCATAAAGTTTTACCGCTTCTTCTTTCAGCTGCTGCTTTAAACTGTCTTTCTTAGGCTTGACCACTCTTGCCGTATTGACCGGTTTTAACGGAATGGTAGGCAGTAAAAGCTGATTTAATTCCCTGAAATCCCAATCATCAATCTCTTCGTCATCTCCAATACAAATGTCCACTGCGTTTTCCGCAATATCTGTAATCCATTTATAGATTACGTCACGCATACTTTCTCCATCCAGTACGCGGCGCCTTTCCTCATAAATGATCTCCCTCTGGTCGTTCATAACCTGATCGTATTCTAACAGATTCTTACGGATGCCATAGTTATTATTTTCAATTTTCTTTTGTGCCGTCTCAATAGCATTGGACAATGTTTTATGCTCTATTTCCTGATCTTCCGGTATGCCCAGTGCATTAAACATCGCAACCATTCTCTCTGATCCAAACAGACGCATCAGATCATCCTCTAATGAAATATAGAACTTGGACTCACCCGGGTCACCCTGACGTCCGGAACGACCGCGGAGCTGATTATCAATACGTCTGGATTCATGACGTTCTGTACCGATTATCTTCAGTCCGCCGGCTGCTTTTGCTTCTTCATCCAGTTTAATATCCGTACCACGTCCTGCCATATTGGTTGCAATGGTAACCGCTCCATGAATACCTGCGTCCGCTACGATCTCCGCTTCCAGTTCATGAAACTTGGCATTCAATACTTTGTGCGGTATCCCTTTTTTCTTTAATAACCCGCTGATTTCCTCGGAAGATTCAATCGTAATCGTACCAACCAATACCGGCTGATCTTTCGCATGCGCTTCCTCTACCGCCGCAACAATGGCACGCAGCTTTTCCTTCTTTGTTTTATAAACCGCATCCTGCAGATCTTTTCTTGCAACAGGTTTATTGGTCGGAATTTCAATTACATCCATACCGTAAATATTGCGGAATTCTTTTTCCTCAGTAAGCGCTGTACCTGTCATTCCGGCTTTCTTTTCAAATTTATTAAAGAAATTCTGGAAAGTTATGGTAGCCAGTGTCTTGCTTTCTCTTTTTACTTTTACATGTTCTTTTGCTTCAATTGCCTGATGCAGACCATCTGAGTAACGGCGTCCCGGCATGATACGCCCGGTAAATTCATCCACAATCAGCACCTGATCATCCTTAACCACATAATCCTGATCCCGGAACATCAGGTTGTGCGCACGAAGCGCTAAATTAATATTGTGCTGAATCTCCAGATTTTCAGGATCGGCAAGGTTTTCAATATGAAAGAACCGTTCTACCTTCGCCACGCCTGCTTCCGTAAGGTTTACCACCTTATCTTTTTCATTTACAATAAAATCACCGGTTTCTTCCCTTTCCACTCCCATGATAGCATCCATCTTGGTCAGTTCCTCCATGTCTTCCCCACGGATTAACTGTCTGGCTAAAATATCACAGGCTTCATAGAGTTTTGTCGACTTTCCGCTCTGTCCCGAAATAATAAGAGGAGTCCTTGCCTCGTCAATCAACACGGAGTCCACCTCGTCAATAATGGCATAGCGCAGCTCCCGAAGTACAAGCTGCTCTTTATAGATGACCATATTATCTCTCAAATAGTCAAAGCCCAGTTCATTGTTTGTCACATAAGTAATATCGCATCCATAGGCTTCTCTTCTCTCTTCCGGTTTCATATCATTTAAAACCACGCCTACTTTTAAGCCGAGAAACTCATGTACCTGTCCCATCCATTCTGCGTCACGCTTTGCAAGGTAATCGTTTACGGTAACGATATGTACCCCTCTTCCCTCCAAAGCATTCAGATAAGCCGGCAGAGTGGACACCAGCGTTTTACCTTCACCGGTCTTCATTTCTGCAATACGTCCCTGATGAAGAATGATGCCGCCGATCAGCTGTACCCTGTAATGCTCCATGTTCAAAACTCTTCTTGCAGCTTCCCTTACCACAGCATAAGCTTCCGGCAGAAGATCGTCTAAAGAAGCGCCTTCTTCAAGTCGTTTTTTAAATTCTTTGGTTTTATTTTTCAATTGTTCGTCAGTGAGCGCCTGCATGGAAGGCCGTAAATCTTCAATTTCCTTTACAAGCGGTTCAATTCTTTTTAACTCTCTCTCACTGTGAGTCCCGAATATTTTTTCTATTACACTCATATTTGCTCCCATCTGCGAAAGTTTCTCCGCATTCTTAAGTTACAAAAAACCAAACTATATTGTAACAGATTTTACAGGGTTGTTCAAGGTACGGCTTATAGTTATCCCTTAATATTTTGTAAACAAACTGTGAAAAAATTTCTGTTATTCTATTGTATCATTACTTTAGCAACAGTCTGTAACATCGAAATAAGCAAAGCCATTGGATATACAATGTTACGCCGTCTTCATGCGCATGCGGCAGTCCTGCCCGCTTTAATGCCACAGATACCTGTTTTTTTGTAAGCAGGCCCTCTTTCCCGCAAATACCGTATTTCATCGCATGCTCAATAAATTTTTGAAAAGCAATGCATTCCTTTCTGCTCAGATCCGGCACGGCCTTTCTTGAAAAATGCACTAAAACGGAATCTACCGACGGCATGGGATGAAAATCCTCTCTGCGAAAGTGATACAGGATTTTCATTTCCCAGTTTACTTTTAGAAGCAGCGACTTCTCCGTTTCCTTTCCCGTTCCCATAAATCTCTTTGCCGCTCCCTTTTCCATGATAAGCCAGATATCCTTGGGCGGATTCGGTCCGCTTGTCAGTTTATCAATAATCTGTGTGGTAATAAAATAAGGGATGTTGGCATAAACCTTGTACTCCTCTTTTGCCGGAAGCGGATACTTTAAAAAATCCCCTAAAAACAGCTTCAGATTGGAATATCCTGACAGCTTTTGTTTTGTACTTTCATAGAGTCTCCGATCCAGCTCAATCGAATAAACACACCCGCTCCTCCTGCACAGTTCTTCCGTCAGGTGCCCCTTTCCTGCTCCTATTTCGATCACAGTATCCTCTTTCTTAATATTGCTCAGACCTATAATCCTTTGGATTAATTTTTTGTTGGTTATGAAGTTTTGTGAATGAGATAAATTTGTCCTGTAATCAGACTTTGACTGTTTCCTGCCTTTTTGCATAGTGTACCTCCTTCTTGTTTTGTCTCAGAGAGTATTGGAATAAAACTGTCTGACAGATTTTGAAGAAAAAGGCAAATAAAAAAGCAGGATATTCCTCTGAAACGGAAATTTTCCTGCTAAATTAACACAATACAACATGGCAGGCAAAATAAAATATAAGTTTCCTCATACTCTGCCTGTAATCGTATAATGATTTTCATTGCACGCAAAAAAATCCCATTTACATGAGACATTATATCTGCTTTTTTACCGCCCCTGAATACGGATACGGATCATGCAATGAATACAAATCAACATACGTAAGCCACCTTTCTGTTATTGCTTTTTTTAATATACGACACTTAAGTCGTTTTGTCAATTCCCATAAAAAACTACAAATGCCTTGCCTTGTATATCAGGACATAATAAAATATTCTATATAAAATGCAAAAATATTTCCAAGAAGGAGTCCGCATGAACGATAAACTACAACAGATATTAAATAAAATGCAAAAATACAACACAGAACATTTGGCAGCCATTCATTTCGGTTTGTCTGAAAATATCCTATATGACGCCCTGATCGTTGCTCCTACCTATTCTCCCCAAAAGGTGCTTACAGGTTCTGACTGCCGAATCACAAAAACAGGCGGGCAGATGTATTGCGCAGGCTATTTTGTTGAAAAAGACAATCTGAAAATTGCATGGATTAATGTCGGAACCGGTTCCTGCAATCTGATTGATTATCTGCTTCTTTTTGGAAATTACCACTTTAGCAAACTGATTTTTATTGGTGCGGTCGGCGCTCTAACGGATCAATTTGCAGTCGGTGATCTTTGCACGCCGGCCTGTTCCATTGCAGGCACATTAGCAAATACTTATTTGAAAGAAAGTCTGAAAGCTTATGTTCCCTTTGAAAAAATTTATCCCGCTGAAAGTTATGTGGAAAAAATCATCGGACTCGCCGCTGCAAACGGCTGTCAGCTTAAGAAAGCAAGCGTATTTTGTACCGATTCCATTACGATGGAATATTCCCATTTAGAAGAGATCAAATCATTTGGCGCCGATCTGATTGAAATGGAAACCGCCGCCTTCTACGCCATTGCCGACATGATGGAAGTTCCGTCAATCGCTCTGTTGATCGTAAGCGACAATTCCTCTCTTGGTATTCCTATTGTCGGTAGAAACGAAGAAGTCCAGAAAATTTACCACCATACAAGACAGGTGATTTTACCGGATCTGTTATTTAAAATCATTCATTTACAATAAAAGGAGGCTCCCATGAAAGAATTATATGTCACCCCTTCCTCTTCCCTGCAGACTGCTTTGGATTCCATTCCAAAAGGGAATGCGGAGCCCGTCACAATCCGCCTCGCTCCTGGGACTTACAGGGAAAAGCTGGTCATCGACCGTCCCTTTCTTCGCCTGTTTGGCGAATCACCTGAAAATACCACCATTGTTTTTGGCGATTATGCCCTGAAACCGTGGGACGACGGTTTTAAATGCGGTACGTTCCGTTCTTACAGTGTTTTCATAGATACCCACGATTTTTTTGCAGAAAATATCAGTTTCGTCAACGATGCCGGTCTCGGAAAAGACGTAGGACAGGCGGTTGCCCTCTATGTGGACGGCGACCGCATTACTTTTGAAAACTGCCGCTTTCTGGGCAGTCAGGACACCCTGTTTACAGGCCCTCTTCCCCCAAAAGAAATAGAACCCGGCGGTTTTCGCGGTCCGAAAGAATTTGCAGAAAGGGTAAACGGCAGACATTACTACCACCATTGCTTTATCTGCGGAGATATCGACTTTATCTTTGGAAGCGCCACCGCTTATTTTGAAGATTGTGAAATATTTGCTAAAAAACCTGACCATGAACCGATAGAAAGGGTGCAAAACCCGCCTGAAATCTACAGCTACCTGACTGCCGCCTCCACCCCAAAAGGACAGGAATACGGCTATGTATTTGAAAACTGTATTCTGTCCTCCGACTGTCCAAAGGCAAGCGTTTATCTTGGACGTCCCTGGCGGAATTATGCAAAAACTGTATTTTTAAACTGTGAAATGGGAGAACATATACATCCCGAAGGATTCCATGACTGGAAAAAAGCAGATGCACATGACACCTGCTTCTATGCAGAATATAACAGCCGCGGCGCCGGAGCCTCGCCGGACACGCGCGCCGATTTTGTTAGACAGCTTACCAGAGAAGAAATATCTCATTTTGCAAGGGAAAAAGTACTGGCAGGACAGGATGGATGGGATGGAAAACTCGTCTAGTTTTCTGTTCCGCCCATCTCCTCTGCCGCCGTCTTCTCCGCCGCCTCTATATACGGCGTAAAAATCCGATTATAGTAAGCGCACATAAAATATGCCACCACCCCGGCGCCTATTGACAGGGTTACATAATTCGCCACCAGCCATGTAAAATTCAGATAAATAACCGCCGCCATAATAATCGCCATTTGAAACGTCCATATAAAATTCTTGACCGCAAGCACAAAGGCGTACTGTATGGTCCTCTTCACAGTGTTTACAAATCTTGCCTGTACTGCAAATACATACAAAAGAGTAAGAAAATAAGGCACTGAAGCAGCAATTACAAACATTTTCACCGTCTTTCCGAGCGTCCCTCCGGTCTGATTCCAAAAGACCAGATTCACGGCAAGAAGCGCACCCACAATTACAAACAGAAGAAAAATGGCGGTAGACTGTTTGAAATTTTCTTTAAAAGACTTTAGAAAATTTTTTGTGCAATACCCTTCTTCTTTTTTTAATTTCATACAGCTGTATAAAAGAGCCGTTGTAGATGCCCCGATCGTAACGACCGGCAGAGAAAAAATAACCCATAAAATATTCAGCCACCAGATATAACCGATCTTCGTTATCGTACGGAATACTACATTGTCGTAATTAAAAATCCTCTGTAACAATTATGCTTCCTCCCACAATTTTTGAATATGTTCTTTTGCCCATACCGCATTTTCCGGCACTGTATTCTCCAGTGTCGCATGAATATACGGTTTTTCCTTTTTTATAAACTGCATCAGATCAGAATAATCCATGTTTCCTGTTCCTGCCGCTACGGAAATCAATTTGCCCTGTTCCACGACATAATCTTTTATGTGTATCACCGCCACATCTTTTCCAAGCAGATCTATCGCCTCTCTCACAATTTCCTTCTGATTGTGGTAGTTGGAAATATGGAGCAGATTAACCGGATCTAATATAATCTGGAGATTCGGCGACTGTATCGTATCCAATACCTTTCTTGCCCTTTTCGGATCGCAGACAATATGGGTAAATACCGGCTCGATTGCAAGGATTACGCCCATTTTCTCCGCATATTCCACAATCGGAGCAAGATTTTTTATAAAAATTCCCAGCGCCTCTTCGGTGTGGCTTCTTTCTTCCTCATAAGTATAAGTCTCATTCGGATTTCCCGTTTCCGTCCCTACAACGCCGCAGCCTAAAAGAGAAGCAAAACGAATATGCGCCTTATACTTTTCAGTGATTTCCCTAAGCTTATCTTCCTTTGGATTGGCCAGATTCAAATAGCATCCAAGAACCGCCACATCCAGATGGTTTTTTGCAAAAAGATTTTTCAGGTACAGGGCAAATCCGGGCGTCATCGCCGAAACCCCGACGGGATATTCGTCGATCACTTTGGACAGTGCAAGGTGCCCGCATGTAAATCCCTGTTCTTTCACATTTTTAAGCCGTTCTTCCAACGGCAGCTTCTTTGTATCATGTAATCTGATTCCTATCTGCATATTTGCTCCTATCTTCCTGTTTTTTCAGGCATTTTGCCACTGATTTATCAATACCGTGTCGCTGCTGTATCATTCTGAATATTTTTCCACACTGTCTACACCAACCAGTTCCAAATCTTCACCGTTCTGCCCTGTTACAGACACATTCTTCAGTACAAGTTTAGACACATTAGAAGCAAAGATCCCCCGTCTGCTGCACTCCGTTACGCCGTTTGACATTGCCGGTACACCGCTTTTCGGGTCTCTTGCAAAATCAAAATGAATATTCTCCATGTGGATCTCTTCAATTTTTTTCTCAGGCAGTCCGTCAAAATATGCAGCTGCCACATGACAATTGGTGCACTCCATATTTTCAAAAACCATCTTTTTAATTGCAGGCGTTCTCTCGTCCACAGGATAACGCTCTCTTGACTGCACGTACTCCGTTCTTCCATCAGGATCACAGAAATAAAAACAGTTTACGACAAGGGGCGTCATTACATGATCCATTTTCAGATTTCTGAAAACAATCCCGTCTATTACCGCGTCCTCGCCGCGTCCCCTTCTCGTTTTAATCCGAAGCCCTCTGTCCGTATGACGGAACAGACATTCCTCTACTACCATATTCTTTACGCCGCCTGCCATTTCACTGCCAACCGTTACCGCTCCGTGTCCGTTTTCCATCAGGCACTGACGGATCACCATGTCTTCAGAAGGTGTCTTATATTTCTTCCCCATATAAATCTTCCCCGATTTTACGGCAATGCAGTCGTCCCCTAAAGAAAACCGGATTCCCTCAATCCGCACATCTTTGCAGGATTCGGGGTCTAACCCGTCCGTATTGGGAGAATCACTTGGATTTTCCACGATCATATTCAAAAAGCACAAGTGTTCGCTAAAATAAGGATGGATTGTCCATGCCGGCGAATCGTGCAGTTTCAGTCCCTGTACCGTCACATGGGCACAATGGCTTAAAAATAACAGTCTGGGACGGAACGCTCCTACCATGACCTTTTCATTATACCACCAGTTTTCTTTGGATGCATTCCCGTTTATGCTTCCCTGTCCATACAATACAACATTGCTGACATTGATCCCCGTAATAATTCCGGTAAACATTTTTAGGGGATTTCCTTCCCATGTTCCCAGATTATACTCTTCACTTTCATCATAACTTTCGATCAGCCCCGGAAAAATCGGATAGTTCCATCTGTCATTATCTGCTGACAGCTCCGCCCCTTTTGCAATTTCCAAATTGATATCGCTTTTCAAAAAAAGGGAAGTGATCTTATATGTTCCCTTCGGAATCAGTACTCTGCTATGTTTCGGACACGCCATAATTGCAGCCTGTATAAAAGTAGTATCATCCTGTATTCCGTCGCCCTTCGCGCCAAACTCTTTCACATTCAAAGTCACAAACTCATAATCGGTCTTAAATTCCACACTGCCCAATACAGTATGTGTATCCGGTTTCAGAACCTCTACCTGATATTCTGTATCCGGCTTCAGTTCATAGAGCGAGGTAATCACCTGCTCTGCAATGCCGTAAGTTTTTCCATTTACTATGATTTCATAATTTTCTTTTGTATAATAGACTCCACCGTCTTTCACTTCTATTACGGCGCTTCTTGCCGTATTCATAATAAGGCTGATTTCCACATCCATCCTCCATTTCCATTGATTCTGCAAACCAGATATCAGATACATTATATAATAATAGAGGGTGCCGGAACACCCTCTATTTTAACAATACACTTTCACATCCGGGAAAGATATTTTTCTCCCTTAGCCTTTCACACCACCTGCCGAAATACCGTCTACAAAAGTATCCTGCGCTAAGAAGAATACTACCAGCGAAGGGATAATGGAAATCAATGATGTAGCAAGCACACGGTTCCATTCAAATCCCTGATCCGCATCCATAGACAGTTTTACGAAAATTGCTGCTGGGTAGTTCGCCGGAGTCTTTACATAAAGCAGCGGTCCCATGAAGTCGTTGGAAGACCACATAAACTGGAACAATGCACAGGAAACGATGGCCGGCATCAGCATCGGAACAATTACCTTTACTAACGTCTGGAAAGCGTTACATCCGTCGATCTTTGCCGCTTCATCCAATTCTCCCGGTACATTACGTAAAAACTGTACCAACATGAATACGAAATAAGTTTCCGTAGCAAACAGTGTAGGTACTATAATCGGCAGATAAAATCTGGAATCCACCCATCCTAACTTTGTAAACAATACGAACTGCGGCACATTCAATACCACCTGCGGAAGGAATAAAGTCGACATCAAAACCGCAAAGAAAATTCCTTTTCCTTTAAAGTTAAAACGCCCGAATCCATACGCTGTAATCGTAGAAGAAACAATGGTGAATATCACTTTCGGTATGACATAGGAATAAGTATTCAGCATGGATTTCCAAATATTGATATCGCCGCCGTAACTCTTCATTGCATTTTTATAGCCTTCAAAAGTCGGATTCTTGGGAATCAGGCCGATTCCTGCAAAGATTTCCCTGTTGTCCTTAAACGTAGCGCCAAGCATCCAAAGAAGCGGATAAACCATAACAATTCCGACAGCAATCAATACAAAATATCTTAAGAATGTCTGTATTCGTCTTTTTGTTTGTAATGTCATTCTCTTTATCTCCCTTCTTCATCTGCATAATATACCCAATGATTCTGGCTCCAGAACGCAATTGCCGTAAATATCATAAGCACTACGAACATTACCCATGCCATCGCGCTTGCAAGTCCCATATCATATGACTTAAACGCATTGTTATAAATCAGCAAAGATATCAGCGTTGTGGAATTACGGGGACCGCCGGAAGTAATAATATAAGGTCCGTTAAATTCCTGGAATGCCTGACATAACTGTGTTACCAGGTTATAGAAAATAACCGGTGTAATAAGCGGAACCGTAATACTGAAAAACTGTCTCCATTTACCGGCCCCGTCGATCGCCGCCGCTTCATACAGATCCTGCGACACACCTTTTAACGCTGCAAGGAAAATAACCATTGCAGAACCAAACTGCCAAACCCTTAACAGACAAATAACAAACAGTGCATATTTTGTATCACTCAGCCAGCTTGGTCCGTTGATCCCGATAAATCCAAGGGCTGTATTGAGGAGACCGTCATCTCGAAATACTGCTTTCCACAAAACAGCGATTGCAACAGATCCGCCAAGGATGGACGGAATGTAATACGCCGTTCTGAAGAAATTAACGCCTTTGATCTTAAAATTCAAAATATATGCAATAAACAACGCTGCCACTAATTTAAGCGGTACGGTGAAAAATGCATATTTAAAAGTTACTCCCAAAGCCTTTGTAATCTTTGGTGTTGTAAATATCTTCTCATAATTCTCAATACCATAAGTAGTAATCCCATTGAATAAATTATAGTCCGAAAAACTGTAGTAAAGAGATGTTGCAAACGGATATAATTTAAATACAATAAATCCGACCAACCAAGGTACGATAAACCAGAATCCGATATTATTCTTCAACGCCTTTTTAAAACTAAAAGGCTGCTTTGCAGCTGCAACGGCTGCGCTTGATCCATTCTTCTTAGCCACTTTAACCTCTCCTTTATCATTATTGTTTTTGCATCATTAATTTCTGTGCATAAGCCATCATGAAAATACCGATACACTCCGCTTTCCTGTCTGCCATACCATTGCTTTCCCCTTCTTCTGCCGACTGGAATAACCTCTCTGCCGTAATACCACGAAAAGCTTCAAGCCCCGTCCTTTCATACTTTTCTTTAGACAAAACTCCGATTCTGCATGCTTTTATGATTGCGTATGCCGTTTCCAAAACAGAAATCACTTCCATGCAGTTTCCAACAAACTCACCTTCTTCCATCCCTTTTGTCTGTTCTTTTACCTGTCTGATAAACCCGGGCAGGATTTTCTTTGTCTCTTCCTTGAAACATTTTTCTAAAGTCTTATAATGCTCAAAAATCTCTATACTCATAGCATCTATCACATCAATAAGCGCCATTAAGTAACTTGTTTTGAATCCTTTTTCCCTGCCGTTTAACAGCTGGGTTATAATGTCATTATAGTTTTCTTTTTTGTGATAGCGGGTTTCATACTCCATATAAAACGGGAACAGCCTTTCCAGTCCGTCTTCCCAAATAAAATTTCCATGTTGATCCCGCTCAAGTCCCCGGATCTTATCCTGTATCCGCCCGATTGCCTTAGCGTACTTTTCTTCTCCGGTCAGATCATATATGTAAAATAACACCTTCATCGTGTTAACGCTGTCTATATTAAGTTTCTCCATATCGCCGCTGTTCATCTTTCCATCTTCACCAATTACAGCCTGCAGATATTTCCTGATAAATTCTAAATATTCCCTGCCGCCGGTCGCCTGATACATTTGCATACAGCCATTTAAAATGCAGCCATCCCTGCAGCAAAAATCTTTTTTGTTGGTTTCATATCCCAACAGGAACTCCCTGATTCGTTTTTCCACCTTTTCTGCTCTCACCCGTCTCTAAGACCTTTGTTTAGTCAGGACTACCGGCTTAGCCGGTAGCCTGCTCTGCCCCTATAAGGGGCTA
>CANSUS010000036.1 GCA_947650155.1 uncultured Lachnospiraceae bacterium | reverse complement strand
TAATGAATAAAAACATTGATAATGTTTCTATGGATATATTATCAATGGGTATGACTGGAGATTATCAGGTTGCCGTAGAAGAAGGCGCTTCCTATGTGCGTGTAGGGACTGGTATATTCGGAGAACGCGATTATACAGCAGCCATACATAGTTAAGGAGATATATATAAAATGGGTGTAATGGATAAATTTTTGAATTATATGAAACTGAACGATGAAGATGATGATTATTATGATGATTACGATGATTATGATGACAGCGATGTCATTGATACTTCACCAAGAAAAACAGCAGCGCTGAAAGATACTTCTGTAGAGCCAGATGAAGACAGGAATTCCAAGAAACCAATCACTAAGGTAACTCCGATCCGGGCAAGGAAGATGTCTGGAAGCGGTATGGAGGTCTGCGTGATTAAGCCTACCAGTGTGGAAGATGCAAGAGAGATTACGGAAACATTGCTGGCAAATAGAACAGTAGTATTGAATCTGGAAGGAATTGATGTGGAGATTGCACAGAGGATCATAGATTTTACTTCAGGGTCCTGTTTTGCTATCAGCGGTAATCTGCAAAAGATCTCACATTATATTTTCATTATTACACCGGCAAGTGTAGATATTTCAGGAGATTTTCAGGAAATCCTATCAGGTTCTTTTGATGTTCCGATTAATAACGGTTTTTAATGTGGCATGGAATTATGGCTTCCTGTTCCTTGTTTAGGACAGGGAGTTTTCTTTGTTTTAAACAAGAGTACCAGAAGCAGAAGAAAAAAGACAGTGAGGAGAGGACTTATATATGGCGCAAAGGATGGAAATTACTTATAATAAAAAACCGTGTTATGATATTATATTTTCACAGGCTTTTGAAGAATTGGAAGAGGAATTAAAAGAGCTTGGAAGTGAAAATAAAAAATTCTGTATTGTCACGGACAGTAATGTAGAGAAACTTTACTGTGAAAAGATACTGAAGCTTACAAAAAAAGTTTCTAAAAGAGCAGTTTCTTTTACCTTTCCGGCAGGAGAAGAGAGTAAAAATCTGGATACAGTTAAGAAACTTTATACGTTTTTGATTGAGGAAGGATTTGAAAGAACAGATATTTTGATTGCGCTGGGCGGCGGTGTTGTGGGGGACCTGACAGGATATGCGGCAGCGACATATCTCAGGGGAATAGACTTTATTCAGATTCCAACGACATTGCTGGCACAATGTGACAGCAGCATAGGTGGTAAGACAGGAGTGGATTTTGACGGTTATAAAAATATGGTTGGGGCATTTTATATGCCCAGATTTGTTTATATGAATGTTACAGTTTTAAAGACATTGGAAGACCGACAATTTTTTTCCGGCTTTGCTGAGGTAATGAAACACGGACTGATTAAGGATCCTGTTTTTTATGAGTGGCTGATTGACAATATGTATGAAATCTGTGAACGGGATTTTGATATATTAGAAGAGATGATTATGAGAAGCTGTCAGATAAAAAAGCTTGTTGTTGAGAAGGACCCGACGGAAAGAGGAGAACGGGCGCTTTTGAATTTTGGGCATACAATCGGACATGCAATAGAAAAAGCAAAGCATTTTGAACTTTTGCACGGAGAATGCGTAGCGCTTGGTGCGGTTGCGGCTGCATATATTTCGTGGAAACATGAACTTCTCTCTATGGAAGAATATTATGAAATAAGGGATATGTTTGTACCATTTAATCTTCCAATTACAGTAGATCATATTGATCCTGAAGAGATTTTGAAATTAACAAAATCAGATAAAAAAATGGCGGAAGGAAAAATTAAATTTGTATTGTTAAAAAAAGTGGGAAAAGCTGTTATTGATACGAATGTGTCAGATGAGGACATTTTAAATGCTGTCAAAGAAATATATTTTAGTGATGAAGATGCGGCAGAGTAGTAATCAATGCCTGAAAATAAAGAGGAAAGATTCAATGATGAAGCCGTGCAGAAATGAGGAAAGATATGAGAAAGCGAAAACGTATAGCGATATTCATTGATATGATCGCGCTTATTTTACTGGTAGCAATAGACCAGATCACAAAATATTATGCAGTGATAGAACTGAAAGGGAAACCGGCTGTTCCTATTATAGAAGGCGTATTGGAATTCAACTATTTGGAAAACAGGGGGGCAGCGTTCGGACTGCTTCAAAATCAGAAATTTTTCTTTTTATTTGTAGGAATAGTAATTTTAGGCGTTATTCTTTTTGTATTGTTTAAAATTCCAGGAAAAAAGAGGTACGACGGGCTGCATATATTGCTTGTGATGATTGCGGGTGGTGCAATAGGCAATATGATTGACCGCATAAGACTAGACTATGTTGTTGATTTTATTTCATTTGTATTGATTAATTTTCCGATTTTCAATGTGGCAGATATGTATGTAACTATTTCTATGGCGGGGCTGTTTGTATTAATTCTATTTGTGTACAAAGAAGACGATTTTAGTTTTTTAAGTTTTAAGCAGAAGAAATACAGAGAAATAAAATAGCAGATGGAAGAAAGGGGCATGATTGTGGAAATGGAAGAATTCCGTTTTCTGATAACCGAAGATTTGGAAGAAGAAAGAATCGATAAGTGCATCAGCGGGCTTATCGATTCTTTGTCACGTTCTTATATTCAAAAGATGATAGGGGAAGGCAGGGCACTTGTAAATAAAATGCCGGTGAAGGCCAATTACCGTTTAAAGACAGGTGATGAAATTTCTCTGGAGATTCCTGAAGCTGTAGAACCGGACATAGAACCTGAAGATATTCCTTTGGATATTTTGTATGAAGATGAAGATATATTGATCATTAATAAGCCAAAGGGAATGGTCGTCCATCCGGCGCCGGGACATTATTCCGGGACGCTGGTCAATGCTGTTATGTATCATTGTAAGGGACAGCTTTCGGGAATAAACGGTGTGATGCGTCCGGGAATTGTACACAGGATTGATAAAGACACAACAGGTTCCATTATTGTATGTAAAAATGATGTCGCCCACGTGTTGATAGCGGAGCAGTTAAAGGAGCATTCTCTTAACAGAAAGTATCGTGCCATTTGTCTGGGATGCTTAAAGGATGAAGAACAGACAATACATAAAGCGATTGGACGTCATCCGACGGATCGAAAAAAAATGGCAGTGAGTCCAAAAGGCAAAGATGCAATTACACATGTAAAGGTATTGCAGCATTTTGATAAATATACCTATATTGAATGTACACTGGAAACGGGACGAACTCATCAGATACGAGTGCACATGGCAAGTATTGGACATCCATTGCTGGGAGATGAAGTATATGGAAATACAAAGTCGCCGTTTCAGATTCACGGGCAGGTATTACATGCTATGACATTGGGGATTGTTCATCCAAGGACAAAAGAATATCTGGAGGTAAACGCACCGCTTCCAGAGTACTTTTCACATCTTTTGCAAGTATTGACTTAGTCAATATAGAATATTTTTGTAATATTGTATAAAAACATTGAATTTGTATACACTATTATTGTATAATAAGCTTTAGGAACAACCAGATATTTTGCATAATTTTATTTTATTGAAGGGAAGTGTTGTTGTATGAATACAGTTATTACGATAGGAAGGCAATTTGGTTCTGCAGGAAGGGAGATAGGTGAGAAGGTAGCAGAATATTTTCATATTCCCTGTTATGATAAAGAATTACTTACAAGAGCAGCAAAAGAGAGTGGATTTTGTGAAGAGATGATTCAAAATCATGACGAACGTCCGACAAATTCATTTCTTTATAATTTAGTTATGGATACGTATTCTTTTGGATATAATGCATCTTCATTTGTTGATATGCCCATTAGCCACAAAGTTTTTTTAGCGCAGTTTGATACCATAAAAAAAATGGCAAGTGAAGGTCCGTGCGTTATTGTAGGACGCTGTGCAGATTATGCTTTAAGTGAATTTAAAAATTCTATCCATCTTTTCATTTATGGAGATGAAAAGACAAAAACAAAACGTATTATGGAAAAGTATAATTTATCAGAAGCAAAAGCAAGGGACATGATTATAAAAAAAGATAAACAGCGTCAAAGCTATTATAACTATTATTCCTCCAAGAAATGGGGGCGTGCAGACAGCTATGATCTATGCATAAACAGCAGTGTGTTGGGTGTGGAAGGTACATGCAGACTGATTACTCAATACATAGAGGATTTTGAGGCAAGAAATAATGGTTCCAAATAATACAGCTTATCTGTCTGAATTGTTTATGATTGATTTGTGAAATAAATGCCGGGAACCTTTAGCAAAGAAAAGGTTATCGGCATTTTAAAATTATTTGCGTTTAAATTTTAGAATGGAAAAGGAGATATCATACAATATGGTTATTCAGGATTTTACTAACATGAGAGAGTTTGAAAAAATAATAGCAGACTGGGCGGCAGCTACCGGACTTGCAGCGGCGGCGGTAGGAAACGATGGAAAATACATATCAAAATGTTATAATTTTACGGACTTTTGCACGAAATATACAAGAACTTCAAAAGAGGGACTTACACGCTGTGAAAAATGTGACACAGAGGAAAAAGGTGTATATCGCTGTCATGCAGGATTAATGGAGTTTTCTCTGGATTTGATTGTCGATGGGAAAAAATTAGGAACTGTGATAGGCGGACAGGTACTTTCTGAAGAACCGGACGAGAATGCATTTCGTAAATTAGCCAATGAAATAGATGTAAAGGAAGAAGAATATATCCGTGCATTACATAAAGTAAATATCCGTTCAGAAGAGGCAATTCAGGCTGCTGCCAGTTTACTTGGCCAGGCATTAAACCATTTTATTAATTTAGAATACATTCGCTCTAACAATGAAGCATTGGAAGGACTGAATGGCATCGCAGAAGGAATTGAGGAAACAAATCAGTTAGTTGCGCAGATTAGGGAGAAAACAGACGGACTTACCAAAATTGAAAATCAGCAAAAGATTTTAGCATTAAATGCGAATATTGAAGCTGCTCGTGCTGGTGATGTCGGACGTGGCTTTGCCATTGTAGCAAGTCAGTTTGGTAAACTTTCAGAAAGCAGTTCTGTACTTAACAGCGAGATTAGAAAAATTGTTGAAGGAATTTCAGATGTTGTTGCAAGAATGAAAAGATAAACAACTATTCGCAAAAGACAAGTTTAACGAATAGTTGCCAAAATAAAATTAATAATAGATAGACAGATTTTCTGTTTATCTATTTTAATTTTATTTTGGCAACTAGTTCGTTAAACTTGTTCTGTTTATCTATTTTAATTTTACTTTGGCAACTAAGTTCGTTAAACATGTTTTTTTGGGGGTTTTTACTAAAATTCCAGATTATCTATATATTCTATTTGCAATATATCCATAGGTATCTTTACTAATTCGGATTACAAATGGAAATTGATTGTATTTTATGCACATCCAAAAATCTTCTTCTGGAAAAATATCTTGTCTATTATTGTCAAAGAAATGTTGTCCGCCATTGTTCCGAAGTTCTTCCACTCTATTATGTAAATTTTCAAATTCTGTACCTTCCAAGATGCTTTTTATATACTCTGCACACAACTCGTCTTCAAATGCCAGACGTATACCGCCGTTTCCCATACAAACTAATGATACGATTTCTGGGTGTTTTTCAGATATGTATTCAGCTACTGCCTTTGCATTTACTAAACTTCCGGTAATAATTTCACTGGCTTTTGTCGCATTGATAATTCCCTGTGTGCCCGCACTGGTTGTATGAATAATACATTTTCCCCTAACATCTTCTGCTGCAATAGAAGACGGCGAATTTCCATAGTCGAACCCTTCACATTTTTTACCATGACGTTCACCTACAAGTATACTATCCGTTAACTGTTTATTCAGTTGAAATGCATCTTCAACAGTACCAACGGGACGAATTTCTTTAACGCCCATATCATATAAATAACACTCCAATGAAAAAGCTCTAAATACATCAATAATTACAGTTAAACCTTCTGCCTGTTTAGCTCCTTCAATCAAATGTAAAATTTTTATTTGCATACGACAGTTTTTCCTACTCTCTTTTTTAATGTATTCCTCTAAAATATTTCATGATGGCGTATTCCTCTTTATGACTTCATCAGAGTCCAATAAAATAGTGAAGGGACCGTCATTTAACAGCGAAACTTTCATATCGGCACCGAATTTTCCATGTGAAGTTTCGGGAATAATTTTTTTGCATTGCTGAATGATATATTCATATAATTCTTCTGCCAGATCAGGAGAACCGGATTGGGTAAAGGAAGGACGATTGCCTTTCCTGCAATCCGCATAAAGGGTAAATTGTGATACAATCAACAATTCGCCCGAGACCGTTTGAAGATCCAGATTGGTTTTTCCGTTCGCATCTTCAAATATTCTTAAACGGATCATTTTCTGAATCATTTTATCAGCAATTTCTTTGGTATCGGTATTACTGATACCAACCAATACAAGAAATCCTTTTTGAATGGAAGCAATTCTTTCATTGTCTACAACAACTTCCGCATGTGCTGCTCTTTGTATCAAAAAACGCATTATACTACTCTTCTTTCCTGTCAGTTTTGTCTTTCGCTGCAGCATTCTCCGTCGTTTCTGAAGAAGAATCAGTTGTTTTTACTGCAGTTTCGTCTTTTAGCGGATCTGCCTTTAAATTGGCTTTTTTAGAGAATTTTAAAGAGCGTTCTTTTTTCTCTCCTGCTGAATCTTTTAATTCCCGGAAAGTATTATCTGAAGTGATGATCTCAACTTGCGTATACTTTTCAGTTCTGATAGGAAGTCCCTTTTTTTGTAATGAGGAATTGGTATGCTTCTTTACAAAAGCATAGAATACTGCAAAAATCGGTACGCCAATAATCATTCCAAAAATGCCGAATAAGCCGCCGAATATGGTAATGGAAAAAATTACCCAAAAACTGGAAAGACCAGTAGACTCGCCAAGTATTTTAGGTCCTAAAAAGTTACCGTCAAATTGCTGTAAGATTAATATAAAAATGATAAAATAAAGGCATTTAACCGGGTTAATGAGTAAAATCAAAAAAGCGCTTGGTATGGCGCCAAGATAAGGACCGAAAAACGGAATTACATTGGTAACGCCAATGATAACACTGATTAAAACGGCATATGGCATATCCATAAGCGTGATGCATGGAAAACAGATTAATCCAATAATCAGGGAATCCAATATTTTTCCGCTGATAAATCCACTGAATGTTTTATGGGTAAATCGAAAATCATTGATAATGGAATTGGCTGTTTTTCTGTTCCAAAATGCATATACCATTTTTTTGGCCTGACCGCAGAAAGTTTCTTTACTTCCTAAAATATAAATGGAAATGATAAATCCGATTATCAGGTTCCAAATAGATTTCAAAAAGCTTATTACACTAAGTGAAAGTGATTTAATAAGTTCGTTCATTTGCGGAATTACGCTGGAATTAAGCCAATCACTGATTTGAGCAGAATATTTATCTAACATTTCGGTAGCAAATTCGTCTATATCGGGATTATTGGCAAGGAGTTTGGTAATAAAGGCTTCCAAATTATTAACATATACGGGGAATTGAAAAATAATACTCTGTATACTTTTTAATAATTGCGGAATTACCATTGCAAAAAATGCATATACCAGAAAAATAACAATAATCAAAGTAAGTACAATCGACAGCGCACGCATACGCTTTTTATTTTTGGAATTTAAACTTATATTTCTTTTTTTGAAAAACGGTTTGAGTATCTTATTTTCAATTCCGTTTACAAGCGGGGTCAAAAGATAAGCCAGAATTATTCCATCAATGATCGGCATGGCAATGCTGACTGCTGATTGTATTCTTGTGTTAAAACTGGAAGCATGGAAAATGATATAATATAAAATAATACTGGCGCCAATTACAAGAAATGCCGTTACACCCCAATGAATATACTTTTTATCTACATGAATTTTCATAATGATTGTATCTCCTTTTCAGGATTTATTATAACATTTTTTTCCTCATTTGTATTCATTACCTGCTATTTTTTTATAAAACGAAAATGAAAAATTTAAATTTCACTTCCCATTATATATCTCTCTTTATATTTTCAAGGTTGGATTTCATTTTCATATTAGATATTGCACTATTTCGCTTTCAACGTTACAATAAAAAAGAAAGTCAGACATGCCTATGCCTTGAATTTGCAGGCGGAGCAGGAATGGAGTTGAAGATGAAATTACAACAGGTTATGAGTTATGTCAGGCGTGCCATAGATGATTACAGTATGATTGAAGAAGGCGACAGGATCGCGGTTGGCATTTCAGGAGGAAAAGACAGTCTTACTCTTCTGTATGCTTTAAACGGATTAAAGCGTTTTTATCCTCTGAAATTTAATATTCATGCAGTTACAGTGGATCTTGGATTTCAGAATCTGGATTTAAGGGGAATAGAATCACTTTGCAAAGAGTTAGACGTAGAATATACGATTGTCAAAACAGATATTTCAGATATTGTTTTTCATCAGCGAAAAGAAGAAAATCCCTGTTCGTTATGTGCAAAGATGCGTAAAGGGGCTTTAAATGATGCTATTAAAGCGGCAGGATGCAATAAAGTTGCCTATGCCCATCATAAAGACGATGTGGTGGAAACGATGCTTCTATCACTGATATTTGAAGGGAGATTCCATACTTTTTCGCCGGTTACTTTTTTAGACAGAACATGCCTTACAGTTATCCGTCCACTGATTTATATGAATGAATCTGATGTGGTTGGATTTGTGAATAAAAACCATGTTCCGGTAGTAAAAAGTCCCTGCCCTGCGGACGGACATACTAAAAGAGAATATGTCCATGAATTATTAAGGCAGCTGAATAAAGAAAATCCCGGTGTGAAGGAAAGAATGTTTACTGCGGTTCAGACGGGAAAGTTAAAAGGATGGAGTTAAAATTGGAAAATAATAATTATCATGATGAACAGAATAAAAAAAATATATTAAAAATGAGAGAGATTTTAAAAGAACTGCCAGGTTTTTGTAAATCCTTTTTCAGAGGAATTGAGGAAACCACTTCCAGCCGTACAAGACTTGCCTATGCTTATGATCTGCGGGTGTTTTTTGAATTCTTACATGAGAATAACAGCGTGTGTTCTAAAATGGATATAACAGAGTTTCCATTATCGATTTTAGACAAAATTACAAGAGAGGATATTCAGGAGTACATTGAATATGTGAGTCTTTATGAAAAAGACGGTAAGGAAATTACGAATGAAGAACGCGGAAAATCAAGAAAACTTGCGTCGCTCAGAAGCTTTTATAATTATTATTATACCAATGAACTGATTGAAAAGAATCCTGCAGTATTAGTCCCTCTTCCGAAACAGCATCAAAAAGAAATTATCAGGCTGGAGCCCAATGAGGTTGCCATTTTGCTTGATATGGTTGAAGACGGCGATAAACTAACGAAGTCACAGGCCAAATATCACGAAAAGACGAAACTTCGGGATGTGGCAATGCTGACGCTTCTTCTGGGGACAGGGATTCGTGTTTCGGAATGTGTCGGTTTGGATATCATGGACTTAAATTTTGATACCAATGGTATGAAAATCCGCAGAAAGGGCGGGTATGAAACAGTATTGTATTTTGGAGAAGAAGTTGAAAAGGCATTAAGGGACTATCTGGAACAGAGAAAACATATCATTCCGCAGTCCGGGCATGAAAACGCTCTTTTCCTTTCTATGCAGAATCGTCGTATTTCCGTGCGGGCTGTTGAAAATCTTGTTAAAAAATATGCCTCCAATGTTACAACATTAAAGAAGATCACACCCCATAAATTAAGAAGTACTTATGGCACTACTCTTTATCAGGAAACGGGAGATATTTATCTGGTAGCGGACGTACTGGGGCATAAAGACGTAAATACTACAAGAAAACATTACGCTGCTATAGAAGACGAAAGACGCAGAAAGGCAGCAAGAGTTGTAAAATTACGGGAAGACAAATAGAGAAAACTCTCTCCATATTGTGTATTATTCCAATATCTGACTGGAATAATAAGGGATAACAAGATGCTGTCCAGCGTAAATGGTATCGTTATGCAAAGCATTCATTTGCATCACTTCTTTTATATAGTCAGTTTCTGAATCATAATGCATTCCCATATGATCAGTGGCAATTGTCCAAAGTGTATCACCGCTTGTAACTTCGATACTGGTGTAATATTTCATCTCAATGGCTTCCGATCCATCCTTAGCGTCGCTTCTTATGGAAAAAATACTTAAAGCTAAAATAACGGTAATACATATTGTAAATATGGAAATAAAAATATGCCTTTGTAATTCTCGCTGTCTCCTGTACTTGTTTTCTTTCATTCTTATTTCACTCATGACACTTCCTCCTCAGGATAGAACAAATGTTGCGAACTAGCGTTCTTTATATTGTATATTATCGAACATCCATTCTTTTGTCAATATGTTTTAAATAAAAAATCGAACAAATTTTTGGAATATATGTTTGCTTTTTCTTGCTTTTTGTGCTATGCTATTATCAGCAAGATTATACACAAAGTAAATAAAGAATGTGAACAGGTAAAGGAGGGCGTAAAATGGGCGCTGGAAAGATTACGGCTAAACAACAGGAAATATTAGACTATATTAAAAAAGAAATATTAAAGAGAGGATACCCGCCTGCTGTTCGTGAGATCTGTGAAGCAGTACATCTGAAATCTACTTCATCCGTGCACTCTCATTTAGAAACACTTGAAAAAAACGGATATATTCGCAGAGATCCTACAAAACCGAGGGCGATAGAGATTTGTGATGAAAGTTTTCAGGCGGTTCGCACTGAAATGGTAAGTATTCCGGTTATCGGGACTGTCGCTGCCGGAATGCCGATACTTGCGGAAGAAAATATAGAAAGTTACTTTCCTATTCCCGCCGAATATGTTCCTGCAGGAGAAGCCTTTGCGTTAAAGGTTAAAGGAGAGTCTATGATAAATGCGGGGATACAGAATGGAGACCAGGTATTCGTTAAGGCTTGCACTACAGCTAAGAATGGTGAAATTATTGTTGCTCTTGTGGACGATTCGGCAACGGTTAAGACATTTTATAAAGAGAATGGACATATCAGGCTTCAGCCGGAGAATGACTCTATGGAGCCTATCATTGTAGAGGACTGTAAGGTCCTGGGAAAAGTTTTTGGCGTATTCCGTGTGATGCACTGAAAAAATAGAAAAACCACTGTTCTATTCCTTCATATAACAGTGGTTTTTCTTTATTCGTAAAAAGAAGGTGGATTTACTTTTTTCCCATCACTCCATATACGCTCCAAATCGTAAAATAATCGATTTTCCTTATCAAAGATATGAACAATAATATCGCCAAAATCCATCAAGATCCAGTTGGCATTATCATATCCTTCTATCTGTCGTACCGGAGTTCCAATCCGCCCCAGAGTTTCTTCTACATTATCGCACATTGCCTGTATCTGACTGCGGTTAGAACCGTTTGCAATGATAAAATAATCAGCAAGCACTGAAATATCACTAATGTCTATAATGCTGATATCTTCAGCCTTTTTATCTTCTAAAGCGGTAATTACTTTTTTGCATAAGTCTTTTGAATGTTCCATTTTTGTATTTATGTTCCTTTCCACACAGGCAGAACAGATATCTATGTTCTACTTTTCCTGTTGCTTTGCTTTTGCCTGATAATATTCAAAGGCTTTTTTTGTCATAAGATCAATTTCACCGCCGCCTGCAGTTAAATACGTCAGAGTATCCGACAAGATCATGAGCAGGGCTTTATCCAGATCTGTAAAAGCAAGCAGCCGGATTGTCGAAAGATTTGGCGCTTTCTTTCGGTTAGGTTCTATATAGTCAGCAACATATATTATTTTTTCGAGCAGACTCATATTGGGTCTTCCGGTTGTATGATTTAGTATGGCATTAATAATATCGGTATCAGTAATACCATAAGTATCCATTGCAATAAAACTTCCTGCTTTCGCATGTAAAAGGGAAGGGTTTTTACGTTCCACATCATTAACGGGAATATTGTGTTTTTCACAAATCTGAATTTTTTTGGCATTATCCATACACTTTGCACAGTCATGGAGAAGACCTGCAATTTCAGCACTGCGCAGGTCACAGTTATGGCACATGGCAAGTGCGGTTGCCGTATAAGTAACGCCTAACGTATGTTCATATCTGCTTTCATCCTGTGCTTTTTCCATTGCCTTGCGGATTTTCTTAGTATCTACGTTTTTCATATTTATACCCATTTGCGCGTTATGACGCGCACAAATCCATTAAAATGGATTGAAATCAATAGATTGAATATGCACATTTATTCAATCTTATACCCATCAGCGTGCCTGGTGTGGACAAATATAGCAGGGTCTATTCATCCTCAGACCAGTAAATATGATTTTTTTCGATATATTCTATTACACGGTAATGAACCATATAGCGGATCGATTTATGTTTTTTTACTTTTTCCCGTATTCGTGTGGAAGAGATATCTACACAGTTCATCGGGAGCATATGAATATCGCCGCCGTATTTTTCTTTCAACTCTTCTATTTTTGCATCTAACTCCGGACCGTCATTGCCGATACGTTTTGCAACTAAAAGCGTTACTTCTTTGAAGATTTTTTCAGGGCATTTCCATTTTTCCATCTTAAATAAAGAGTCTGCCCCAACAATGAAATAATATTCTACTTCCGGATTGGCCGCTTTTAAATCTTTAATTGTTTCATAAGAATAGGAGTTTCCGTCACGGTCAACTTCTATAGTAGATAATGCAAAATGTGAATTGTCTTCGATTGCAATACCTGTCATGGTAATTCTTGTTTTAGCATCAAGAACGTCCTCTTTCATATAAGGAATACCACTTGGTACAAATAAAATTTCATCTAAGCCAAATGTTTCAAAAGCGTTTTCAGCTACTAACATATGTCCTAAATGAATTGGATTAAAAGTTCCACCCATAATGCCTACTTTTTTTCTGTGATCCATAACAGCACACACTCCTTTGGAATAAAAGTTTGATAAATAATTATCATTGTATTTATTTTAATACAATCATAAAATAATACAAGAGTTAATGCAGAAAAAAATAAAAATTGTGATGATATACAAAAGATTTTAAAAAATCTTTCTTTATTTTGTTAAAAAATTAGCAAAGAACTCGGAACCAATAACAAAATAAATTATTTTGGCAATTCTATTTTTTTGTTATCTTTATTTTCCTTATATAATACTATTTTTTTTCCAATTACATGAACCACCTGTGAATGGGTACGTTCTGCAAGAGTTGCAGCAATTTCCTTCGGATCGTCAAAACAGTTTTTCAAAACTGCAATTTTGATCAGTTCTTTTGTATGAAAAGATTCCTCTATTGCCTGAGTGACTTCCGGCGTCAGGCCGGATTTACCGATTTGAAAAATCGGATCAAGCGTACTGGCGAGGCTTTTTAAATATGCGCGTTGCTTACTTGTCATGATTTCTCCCTTCGTCTGTATAGATAGACTTAAAATACGAATACAGTTATTTATAATAATCGAAGGAAAGTCCATACATCCGTACGGTATCGCCTTCTTCAATGCCTAATGCTTCAAGCTGTTCGAGTATGCCGGTTTCCTTTAAAAAGTTTTGAAAAAAGAGAAAGCCTTTTTCGGAATCCAGATTGGTATAGCCCAGCATTTTTTCAATTCGGGGGCCTTCTACAACATATTCCTTTGTTTCTTCGTCAAAGACTACTGTAAACGGTTCATTGGAATCGGCAAGGACAAGCTCAGGGAAATATTCCTGCTCAAAAATAATCGGCGCTTCTTCCAAAGTATCTAATAAAGAAGAAACGTAATACAGCAGTTCGTTTACGCCCTGACCGCTGATTGCAGAGATCGGGAAGACTTTTATTCCTTTCGGTTCAAATTCCTGTCTGATTTTTTCAATGGCAGCATCATTTCCTTCAAAAAACATATCAATTTTATTTGCAGCAATCACTTGAGGACGATGTGCAATTTCAGGATTATAAATTTCAAGTTCTTTGTTAATTGCATAGATATCTGCAATGGGGTCCCGTCCTTCTGTGGAAGCAGCATCGACAATATGGATCATTACTTTAGTACGCTCTATATGACGTAAGAATTCGTGGCCAAGTCCCACTCCCTCAGATGCACCCTCAATTAGACCGGGAATATCTGCAATTACAAAACTTTTTGCATCTTCCATGTCGACGACTCCAAGGTTCGGATTTAAAGTCGTAAAATGGTAATTGGCAATTTTAGGGCGTGCATTGGTGACACGGGACAGAAAGGTGGACTTTCCTACATTGGGAAATCCAACTAATCCTACATCCGCAATTACTTTTAATTCCAGTAAAAGTTCCAATTCTTTAGCCGGCTGGCCGGGCTGTGCATATTTTGGCGCCTGCATGGTACTGGTGGCATAGTGCTGATTGCCGTTTCCGCCCCGGCCTCCTTTTAGAAGCACAAATCTTTTATTACCGCCGGACATATCCGTAATGATTTTGTTTGTTTCAGCTTCTTTAATGACAGTACCTTCAGGAACTTTCAGGATGATATCCTGTCCGTTTTTACCCCGGCAGTTCTTTTTTCCGCCGGGTTCACCATTTTCTGCCGCATATTTACGAACATGTCTGAAGTCTGTAAGGGTATTGAGACCCTCATCTACTTCAAAAATGACACTGCCGCCATTTCCACCGTCGCCGCCGTCAGGTCCGCCGTTTGGAACATATTTTTCCCGTCTGAAAGAAACATGTCCGTCGCCGCCCTTACCGCTTTTTACATATATTTTTGCTCTGTCTGCAAACATAAATTACTCCTTTAAACCAAAAAGGCTCCAAACCAAACATGTTTGAAGCCTAAAATAAATGCATTATTTCTCTACAGGATAAACGGAAGCCTGTTTTTTATCTCTTCCTTTTCTTTCAAATCTAAGTACACCGTCTACTAATGCAAACAATGTATCATCCCCGCCAAGACCTACATTGACGCCCGGATGAATCTTAGTGCCTCTTTGTCTGTAAAGAATGTTTCCTGCTTTTACGAACTGACCGTCAGCTCTCTTTGCTCCTAATCTTTTTGATTCGGAATCTCTACCGTTTTTGGTAGAACCAACACCTTTTTTATGAGCAAAAAATTGAAGGTTCATATTTAACATGGCTTTACACCTCCTCGAATGTGAGTTTAAAATACTTTGCACCATATTCTTTTTCAATATGGCGTAAACCAAGCGTAAGTGAATCCATAAGAAGTGTTCCCTTTTCTGACAGAGGACTTTGAAAAGTACATTGTATAAATCCGGTTTCTTCATCAGCTGTGCAGTTCATCTTTTCCAATGCCAATTCTTCCAGAGAATTTATCGTATTAATCACTAATACGGAAATGGCGGCACAGACAATGTCGTTTGGATACTTCCCATATCCCGCATGTCCCATACAGGTAAAACTTTTATATTCACTTTGTCCTGACTTTCTAATAACTACAGTAGTCATAAATCTCTGCCTTTTACCTGCTTAAGCATTGATCTTTTCAATCTTAACCTTAGTGTATGCTTGTCTATGACCATTTTTCTTATGATAGCCGGTTTTTCTTTTATACTTATAAACGATAACTTTTTTTCCTTTGCCCTGTTCCATAACAGTTCCTGTTACAGAAGCGTTGGCAACATCATTTCCCACTTTCATGGCGTTGTCGTTTACAGCGATAACCTGGTCAAATGTTACAGTGTTTCCTTCTTCAGCATTCAGTTTTTCAACTTTGATTACGTCGCCTTCAGAAACTTTGTACTGTTTTCCACCTGTTGCAATGATTGCGTACATATAGGCACCTCCTATTCACGGTATTACCCGTTTACTCGCTAGCTGTGGCGGCAGTTTCCCGCACTTTAGCCTCGCTACGCGGCATACTCATATATAATAGCATCCTTAAATCCCTATGTCAAGAAAATGTTTCTGAGATTTCCTCTTGCAAAGAAAAAAGCGGCCATCTGAGCTCTGGAACTGAATTCATTTGTTTCCATAAGATGCAGGACCTCTTCTTTGGTAAAAAACCCGGCTTCTATTTCTTCATTACAGGAAGTATGGTCTTCAAATTCGCCGGCTACTTCCGCAAAAACAATATGAGTTTTAATATCTGAAACTGCAACGGCGGCGTAGGAAGCAGGAAGAACTTCCAGAATTTTTTTAATTTCCAGCCCGGTTTCTTCATAGAGTTCTCTCTTCACACACTCTTCTATCGTTTCGTTTTCTTCCATCATCCCGGCACATAAATTGTAGACCTGTTTGTTGACGCCCATACGAAATTCTTTTAATAAAAGCAGTTTATCTTCTTTCAGGCCGATGATGGAGACTCCGTTTACTTTCCTGCCCAAGTCATCAGGAGTATCCAGTTCCCTGCGGCTTACAATTTCATAAGTCTTTTCGGCGCCTGCCTTATTTAAATAAGTGATTTCATAATTTTTTAAATATTTTCCATCTCTTACTTTTTTCATATTTAAAAATTTCATATCAGACTCCTTTATAACAGCTCCCAAAGAGGCTTATTTTTCTTTTTTCTTGTAATTTCAACAAGTCCAAGACCTGTAATATCGATAACATCGGTTTTTATATGGTCTTCTTTTAAAAAGGATTTTAATTTTGCAAGGAGTTTTTCTTTTCTTTCGTCAGAATCCATATTGATAAAATCGATCAAAATGATACCGGATATATTGCGAAGGCGTATCTGTATGGCGATTTCTTTTGCAGCTTCCAGATTGATCTTAAAGAAATGCTCTTCTGCGTTTTTCCCAGCAATGGATTTTCCGGTATTTACATCGATTACAGTCAGAGCTTCCGTTGGTTCAATTACGAGATAACCTCCGGATTTCAGCCATACATTTTTAGAGAGCGCTTCGGCAAGTCTGGTTTCCACACAATAAAGTTTTTGCAGAGGCAGCATATTATCTTCATAGAAACGAATTTTTTTAGAAAGCGTACTGAGGCTGCAAAGCTTTTCATAGATTTCCCGGTCGTCTGTTATGATTTCCTCATATTCGGACTGATAATAGGAGGAAACCAGACAGGATTTCCTGATAGGAGAATCGGCGGAATCAATGGATGCGGCATAAAGTCTGCTGTAGCACGTTTGGTACATTGCTGTTTTTAAAGTATGTGCAGCCTGTCTGGTTAAGGATTCCAGCTCTTCCTGCAATATTTCATAATTTCCATCCAATTCCCTGCAGTCTGTACGAAATACATACCCAAATTCTTCTCTGTTTAAGCTTTTTCTAATTGTATCGATATATTCCCTTAAATCCGATTTTTGCTCTTCGGTGAGTCTGGAGGAAAAACCCATGTGTCTTTTCCCGGTGGTAACGACGCAGTATATTCCCGTAAAAGATAGGTTGGCGGAAAGAACAGGCTGTTTCGTTTTAACGGCTTCCTTTATTACCTGTACAATGATCTCATCACCTGCGAGCAGTCTCCCGTCATAAGTGCGGTTTACCAAAACGGCATTCTGACATTCTTTCAGGGGAAGAAAGCAGATCTGCCCGGGGAAGATTTCGACAAACGCCGCGTCTATATTTTTCACGATGTTAGTTACTTTTCCAATGTAAATATCATTTAACAGATTGTTTTCCGGGGAAATGACATCTGCGCCTAAGAGCCTGTTATCTCTGATCAGCAGGGAGAGTATTTTATTTTTATAAAGCGTAAGTAAAAGTTTTCCCTTTTCAGAACTCATATCCGATATCCTCTAATGGAATAAAAACAGGAGCGTCCTCCGTGCCGGTATTTGTGTAGGTATCCTGTCTTGTAATTTTTAATGCAGATTCAGGAAGTGTTTGTCCGTTTTCTTTAAAAAGAGTTTCCATAACAAGACCGGGTTTAATATTCCCTGAACTGCTTGCGTTTACCAAAAGGAAGATCACGCCGTCTTTTACAGTCATTTCGTAAATATATGGCTTCAAATCCATTTCTTTTACATTTCTTTTTGTCTGTTTGGTTACGGAAATGCTTTCCTGCGCCATAAAAATGTTTACTGCATTTTCAAGGTCAAAAGGACATGAAAAAGAAGAATCAAAAAGGATGGTGTATTTTGCCGCTGCAACGCTTGCCATTGCATTTCCTGCATTTTCCGGAAGCAGGCGTATACTTTCTATGTGCATCCCGTCCACCATAACGGCATTCAGCCGGTCTTTCATATCATTACCGTTTGTAACGGAATCGGCTTCTATATCAAAATATTCCCCGTTACTTTCTAAGCCTACGCCTAAAGGCGCGGCAAAAGACATGATCTGATGGGGACTGAATCCGGTAGTATAGGATATATCGATTTCAGCCCGCCTCATTGCTTTTTGAAAATATCTCATAACATCCAAATGCCCGATAAATTTCATGACGCCCGATTTGGTAAATTTAATCCTGAGTTTCATCTTTTTGTTCCTGTCCTTTTTCCATACAGATACCGCTTTTAAAGCGGTTTGCCCCGCATCCCTGACATTGCATTTTACAATTGGGGGATACTTCTTCTTTTTGCGCTTTTACCCATTCCCGTTTCAAGAACTCTTTTGTAACGCCGCAGTCCAGAAAATCCCAGGGGAAAATTTCGTCTGCTGATCTTGTTCTTGTAGTATAAAAATCAATAGAAACACCGCATTCCTGAAAGGCTTCCATCCATAGATCGTTGTGGAAATATTCGCTCCAGGAATCAAACAGACATCCCTTCTCATAAGCTTTTAAAATGACCTTTGCTGTTTTTCTGTCGCCTCTTGCAAAGACACCTTCTAAAATACTGACATCTGCTTCGTGCCAGTTATATTTGATACTTTTCTGATTCAGCTGTTCCGTAACGGCTTTTTTTGTCAGATAAGCCTTTTCAATCAACTCTTCTTTCGTGTTCATAGGACTCCACTGGAAAGGCGTAAAAGGCTTTGGAATAAAAAACGAAGTACTTGTTACAATTTGAACTTTACCGTTTCTTTTTTCTTTTGGAACCGTTTCATAAAAAACGGCGGCAATCTTATTGGAAAGCTCAGCGATGCCTCTGATATCTTCCTCCGTCTCGGTAGGAAGGCCAAGCATAAAATAAAGTTTTACCCGGCTCCATCCTCCCTCAAAGGCCAAAGCGGCGCCTTTTAAAATGACTTCTTCAGTCAATCCTTTATTGATGACATTTCTGAGCCTTTGGCTTCCCGCTTCGGGCGCAAAAGTAAGACTGCTCTTCTTCACATCCTGAACCTTGCTCATGATATCCAAAGAAAACGAATCGATTCTTAAGGAAGGGAGGGAAATATTTATTTTTTTACGCGCACACTCTTCGATTAAAAAGAAAATCAACTCTTCTAACTGCGAATAATCACTGGAACTTAGAGAACTTAAGGATATTTCTTCATGCCCCGTGTTCTTTAACAGGGTCAGCGCATATTTTTTTAATACCTCTGCATTCCGTTCTCTCACCGGACGGTAAATCTGTCCTGCCTGACAGAAACGACAGCCGCGGATACAGCCCCTTTGAATCTCCAGTACGACTCTGTCCTGCGTGACTTTGATAAAAGGGACAACGGGCTTTTCGGGATAAGAGGTTTCTGACAGATCCGTGACCAATTCTTTTACGATTGTTTCAGGGATGTCCTCTTTTACAGGTAAAAAGGAAGCGATTGTTCCATCTTCTTTGTAAGTCACTTCATAAAAACGGGGAACATACATACCGGGAAGTTTGGCAGCCTGATAGAGAAAGTCTTCTCTGGAACCGCCGTTTCTTTTATTTTCTTTATAAGTATCGAGCAGTTTCCGATACATGGTTTCCCCTTCTCCGATGTAAAATATATCGAAAAAGTCTGCGATCGGCTCAGGATTATAGCTGCATGGGCCGCCGCCTATTACAATAGGATCCGCCTCCGTTCTGTCGACTGCATAAAAAGGAATCCCTGAAAGGTCCAAAATCTGTAAAACGTTGGTATAACACATTTCGTACTGAAGCGTAATCCCAAGAAAATCAAATTCTCTGATTGGTTCCTGAGATTCCAGGGCAAAAAGCGGGATTTTTTCCTTACGCATAATCTGATCCAGATCTGTCCACGGTGAATAGACACGTTCACACCAGGTATCTTCAAAGCGGTTTAAAAGATCATAAATAATCTGGATTCCCAAATGAGACATTCCGATTTCATAGACATCAGGAAAGCACATTGCAAAACGGATGTCCACCTGTTCTTTGTCTTTTACGACGCTGTTTACTTCATTACCGATATAACGCGCCGGTTTTTCTATTTTTAATAATATTTCATCTGATAATGCCGGTTTTACCATGTACTTCTCCTGTTCTTATGTTTACTTTCTCTTTTATTCAGATAAAGTATAAGTGAGATTTTCAATAAAATCAATGGAATTTATGTCAATTTCCTTATTGATCCAGGAAACGATTTCTCCCGCACCGATACTACCCATTTTCACGCCTGTATAATCCAAAAAAAGAAAACCCAGAAAAAGAAGGAACGCGGCGCCGATCCGAAGCCTTAACCCCCAAAAAGGGTGAGCTTCCTGTTCAGAGAATGCATTGCCGGAGAATGCGCTTCTCTGAAAGGCATTCTCACGATAAGAACCGCTATGATAACCGGAATTGATCAGTTGTTCTCTGGAACGCATTTTCATACGGTTTTCCTGATTTTCATTTCGTATCATTTGTACAAGTTTTAATTTTGTATCTGTAGAGATATGATCCATCAAGTTTCACCGACCTTATTTTTTATATTATTATCCTATGATGCATATCCCATAAAAATACTTAACGGTTTGCCAGTTCCTCCGTGATCTCTTCCCATGTTACGCCTTTTTCCACCATGAGTACCATCATGTGATAAAGAAAATCACTGATCTCATATTTGATCTCATTGGCATTTGGGTTTTTGGCGGCAATGACGATTTCCGTTGCTTCTTCCCCCAGTTTCTTCAAAATTTTATCAATTCCCTTATCAAACAGATAATTGGTATAAGAACCCTCTTTGGGATTGACTTTTCTGTCTTTGATAACAGAAAGCACCTCTTCAAATACTTTCAGCGGATTCGCATTGTCATATTCGCCGGGAATTACTTCGTTAAAGAAACAACTATACCTTCCGGTATGGCAGGCGGCTCCAACCTGAGATACTTTTGCCAAAAGAGTGTCTTTATCACAGTCGGCTGTCAGGGATTTCATATATTGAAAATGACCGCTGGTTTCACCCTTAACCCACAACGTATTGCGGCTTCGGCTGTAATAGGTCATTTTGCCTGTACGGATTGTATTTTGGAAAGCTTCTTCGTTCATATAGGCAACCTGAAGTACCTGATCCGTTTTATAATCCTGAACTACGACCGGAAGCATGCCGTCGGAGTTTAATTTAAAATCATTCCAGGTAAGGGACGGTTCTGTCATATGTACTGCAATTCCATTACTCTTACACATGGTTTTCATAGCAGTGATCTCCTTTGCGTTATCGTTTACTGCATTGCCCGTGATTCCGGAGACGGAGGCGTTTCCCAGGATCTCAAAAAGTTTATCAAGGGAAACTTCCGGTAAGGAAATAATAGTCGGAATACTGCAGGCAAAATAAGATTCTCTGATCGCCGCTTTATTCACGAGAATAAGTTCGCCTACATAATTTTCAATCAGGTCTTTATGCTCATGAATAGCGTCTGCGCCATTATAACATACGGCAATTTTTTCTTTTCCGAATTTTAAGGAAACTTCTTCCGTAATGGCGATATTTTCTGCTTTGCTGTAATTTAAGGCCGCCTGTCTGCAGCCGGCATAAAGCAGTTTTTTGATGTCTTCCATCCGATGAACATTTCCGGCGCCTGTTACGGGAATTTCAACAGATGCGCAGATTGCCTTAATCATATCCAAAGCGGTTTCATGCTCTGTATCTCCTTTTGAAAGATCAAAAATGATAAGGGAATCTGCTCCGTTGTTGTCATAATATTTTGCAAGTTCTACCGGGTTCATGCTGATAATCGTTTTATCTTTAAGGTCTTTTACTGCTTTCCCCTGTAAAAGATAAATGCAGGGGATAAATTTTTTCTGCTGCATCACTGTTTTTTATTCCTCTCTGTAAATTTCATCCAATAATTCAAAATAGTTTTCAAAGGTTTTAGCAGTACAGTCAGGATTATCAATAATAATCCCTTCTGCCCTTAATCCGATCAGTGAAAATGCCATAGCCATTCTGTGGTCATTATAAGTGTCAATGAGGGCGGGACATGGATTACCAGGATAAACGGTAATGGAATCCTTTGTTTCGCCGCACTGAATTCCTATCTTTTTTAACTGTGTGACGATTGCCTGGATTCTGTCAGATTCCTGCAGCCGGATATGACCGATGTTGCGGATAACAGTCGGCGTTTTTGCAAATACTGCAAGCGCTGCTAAAGTCATTGTCTGGTCTGAACAGTCGTTCAGATCCACATCAATTCCATTATAACAGCCGTTTTCAGGACCTGTTAACGTAATGCCCTCTTCGGTGTCTTTTATGACAGCGCCTAACTGTCTGAGAATATTTAAAAATCCGATATCACCCTGTAAAGAATTGAAATGTACGTCTTTTACCGTAATACTGCCGCCGGTTAAAACCGCCATTGCAAAGAAATAACAGGCTCCTGAAACATCCGGCTCAATCCGATAATCGAGCGGTTTATAGTTTCCGAAAGGAAGAATGCGGTAAGTCTGGTCTTCTTTTTTAACAGCGCCGCCAAATTGTTCTATCATTTTTATAGTCATATCGATATAAGGTTTGGCAATTTCGTTTCCGATGTGATGAACGGTAAGACCGTTTTCGTAAAGATGTCCCGTCATTAATAAAGCGCTGAGAAACTGACTGCTCTGCTCTGCAAACAGGTCAACCTCTCCTCCGGCGCTTCCTTTCCCTTTCAGAAGAAAAGGAAGGTGATATGCCTCACCATGATATTCAAATTCTACTCCAAGTTTTTCAAGCGTTTCACATAACGGCTTCATTGGGCGTTTTGCCATCTGGTCAGAGGCAAGAATTTCGTATTCTCCCCCGGTTGCTGCCAGAAACGCGGTTAAAAAGCGTGCCGTTGTACCGGCGCTTCTGACATGAATAGCGGCTTTTTTGCATGGAACGCCGCCGTTGATTTTAACAATCTGTTCTTTTTCATTGATGTAAAGTTTGTATCCCAGCTTTTCCAGACAATCTAAAAAAGATCTGGAATCATCGCTGAAAAGCACATGACGTAACGTACTTTCTCCATCTGCCATAGAAGCCAGTAATAATGCACGATTGGTAATACTTTTGGAACCTGGAATCTCCACCTTATATGAAATGGGTTTTTCTAATTTCTTAACCTGATATTGTTTCATTTCCTTTTCCCTTCCATCCTGTTATAAACTGCCCTTTGTACTTAAAACGTCTGTAATGCGGGGGTCTTTTGCGGCGGCCATGTCAAGCGCCTTGGCAAACGCTTTAAACATCGCTTCGATCTTGTGATGGTCGTTCATTCCTGATAAAACTTTAATGTGAAGATTCATTGCAGCGCTGTAAGAAACTGCATAAAAAAATTCTCTTACAAGCTGGGTATCCAATTCTCCCACTCTGTCGGAAGAAAATTCACAATCGAAGCAAAAATAAGGACGCCCGCATAAGTCTATGGCGCAGAGGACTAATGTTTCGTCCATAGGAAGGAGGAAGGAGCCATAACGGGAAATGCCCTCTTTATTACCAAGCGCCTGCCGGATGGCTGTTCCAAGTACAATTCCCGTATCTTCTACCGTATGGTGTCCGTCTACACACAAATCTCCCTTTACCCTGCACTTTAAATCAAAGAAACCATGCCTGGCAAATCCCTCAAGCATGTGGTCAAAGAAACCGATTCCTGTCTGGATTTCTCCTTTTCCCATTCCGTCGATATTTAAGATCAGTGAAATATCTGTTTCTTTTGTTTTGCGCTCTACTATCGTGTTTCGTGCCATTTGTTTACTCTCCTGCCTTCCTATTTGCTTCAAATCTTACTTTGATCGAATTTTCATGTGCAGTCAATCCTTCATTTCTTGCAAATAATTCAATGTCGGCGTGTACTTTTGAAAGCGCTTCTTTCGAGTAAGAAATAATACTGGTCTTTTTCAGAAAATCGTCTACATTAAGCGGAGAGAAAAATCTTGCGGTTCCGTTTGTCGGCAGTACATGATTCGGTCCTGCAAAATAATCGCCGAGCGGTTCGGAGGAATATTCTCCGAGGAAAATTGCGCCTGCATTTTTAATTTTTGTCATGGTCTCGAAAGGATTCTTTGTTAAGATTTCAAGGTGTTCCGAGGCAATTGCATTGGCTGCCGCGACGGCGTCTTCCATAGTAGGCGCAAGAAGAATAAAACCATAATTTTCAAGAGATTTTTTCATAATATCAGCTCTGGACAACTGATTTACAAATTCCTCCACCTGTCTGGATACGGCATCGGCTAAAGTCCTGCTTGTCGTAATCAGGATTGCAGAGGCCAGCTCGTCGTGTTCTGCCTGAGAAAGCAGGTCGGCAGCTACAAAGCGGGGATTTGCCGTTTCGTCAGCAAGTACAAGGATTTCGCTTGGACCGGCAATGGAATCAATACTGACATAGCCGTAAACGGCCTTTTTTGCAAGTGCGACAAAAATATTGCCGGGGCCGGTGATTTTATCCACTTTGGGAATGCTTTCCGTTCCAAAAGCCATAGCGGCGACTGCCTGTGCGCCGCCGGCTTTATAGATCACATCCGCGCCTGCAATATCGGCGGCAGCTAAAGTGCCGGCATTCACTTTCCCGTTTTGATCAGGAGGCGTGGTCATGATAATAGTTTCCACGCCGGCTGTTTTAGCCGGAATAATATTCATTAATACGCTGGAAGGATAGGCAGCTTTCCCACCGGGAACATAAACGCCGACTTTTTCAAGAGGAGTAATGCGCTGTCCTAAGATAGAACCGTCTTCTTTTGTATCTATCCAGCTGTTTCGTAATTGTTTTTCGTGAAAAATACGGATATTTTCAGCAGATTTTTTCATGACTTCAATAAAATCTTTATCCAGTTCTGCGTAAGCTTTCTCAATCTCTTCTTTTGTTACGGCAATCGTATTTTTATTTAATTCACAGTGGTCAAACTTCTTTGTGAAAGCAAATAAAGCTTCATCCCCTTTCGTTTTGACCTGATTTACAATATCGGCAACTGTTGTTTCATAGCTGCCATACTGATTGGGACTTCTTTTTAATAAGTCTTCTAAAAGATTTTGCATGGTATCTTTTGTTAATTCTATCAATTTCATGTTTGGTTTAACCTCTTTTCTGAAGATATTATATATATGCTCTTAAACTGTTTATCAGTTTTTTGATCCGTTCGGATTCCATCTGCATACTTACCTGATTCACAATCATTCTGGCGGATAAGGGACAGATCTCTTCTAATACTTCCAGACCGTTTTCACGCAGTGTAGAACCAGTCTCGACAATGTCCACGATTACATCGGAAAGCTTTACGATGGGCCCAAGCTCTACGGAACCGTTTAATTTTATAATGTCTACCGTCTGGTGTTTTTTGTTGTAGAAATAGTCTTTTGCAATATTGGGATATTTACTTGCCACCCGGATTCTTTCATGATGCTTTAAAAGTTCCCTGGCGCTTCCGGGACCGCATACGCACATACGGCATTTTCCAAATCCCAGGTCAAGAACTTCATATACCCGTCTGCCCTCTTCCAAAAGAGTATCTTTTCCCACCACGCCGATATCGGCTGCGCCATATTCCACATATGTGGGAACATCCGGCCCTTTTGCAAGGAAAAAACGCAGTTTCAGATCTTCATTTACAAAAATCAGTTTTCTGGAATCTTTGTCTTTCATTTCTTCGCAGGTAATTCCAATCTTTTCAAACAGAGAAAGCGTTGTTTTTGCAAGTCTGCCTTTTCCGAGGGCAAAAGTTAAGTACCTTGATTCTTCATTCATGCCAGTTTTCCTCCATTCTGCCGGTCGTCGTTAAAAGCGTTTCTCTGATATTGTCCTCTTCTACAAACAAAATGCGGGCAAAGTGGCTGCTTCTGGCATAAGTTTCATAGATTTCATATGCGGATTCACAGTCTTTGCCATCCGGTATGGCGCTGCATGGAAACAATGTAACGCAGATTCCCTTTTCACGAAGTTCAAAACTCTTCTTCAGGGCTTTTGTGTAAGTCGAGTCGAAATAAACGATAAGGGTATCGTTTGTCTGTATGTCAATATCAATATTCTGTCTGGAAAGCGCTTCCAGGACATCGTCTACCACGATCACAAAACCGATTGCAGGAGACGTTTTTCCAAACTTTTCCAAAAGGCTGTCATATCTTCCGCCTTTCACGATTGCGTCTCCGATTCCGTATGTATAGGCTTTAAAAATGATGCCGGTATAGTAATGATACTTACTTAATAAGCCCAGATCGAAAGAAACATATTTGTCCACATGGTAAGCCTTTAGCCGTTCATATAGTTTCTCAAGGCGGCTGAGCGCCTCTTTGGAAACGGAATTTTGAACCAGTTTTGCCGCCTCTTCGATTGCTTCATAGTTCCCGAAAAGTTCTGTTACTTTCAAAAGGCTTTTCCTGTAATTTTCGGGAATATTTTCCCGAATCAGCAAATCTTCGGCGCCAAAGTGATTTTTTTCAGAAATCACATCCCGCAGTGCAAGTTCCGTTTCTTCACTAAGCCCTGCTTCACGGCATAATCCTTTGAAAAATTCCACATCGCCAATACTGATCTGGAAATTTTGAAGGCCTGTGCTTAAAAGAGATGTAATTACAAGCGCAATTGCTTCAGCGTCCGCTTCTACGGAGGCGTCCCCGATCAGTTCCACGCCCATCTGTGTGACTTCTTTTAATTTTCCCTGAAGATTAGACGTATTTGTAAAAGTATTTCCAGAATAACAGAAACGTACCGGTAAGGATTCTTCCATAAAATATTTTGCGGCGCAGCGGGCAATGGACGGGGTAAAATCAGGACGCAGCACTAAAGTGTTTCCTTCTTTGTCAAAAAATTTGTATAACTCTTTGGACGGAGTGGTTCCGATCTCCCTGGAAAATACGTCAAAAAATTCAAAAGTAGGTGTCTGGATGTCCTGATAACCGAAACTTCTGAACTTAGTATGTAATAAATCTTCAATGGCAAGTTTTTTCATATATTCAGGTCCGTAAATATCCCGTACACCCTCCGGTGTATGTACAAAACGCTTTTTCATTTATACTCCAATCTGTCCATATAAATGGACGGTTATATGAATATTATAATGCAGTTTACTTTAGCAAATTAACGTGCTACCATAGTATCACGGTATCTTGACGAATTAGTCGTAGTATACCTGTTTTTCATTAGGATGTCAACGTTCTTTGGAATCTTTTTGTGATAAATCTTTCTGCATACTGTCCAGATACGGCACCAAAATCCCCTGTTTTTTCGGAATCACATATTCAGGGGAAAGTTCTTCAAAGCGAAAACTTTTCCGTCCCCCGTTTTTAGCTCTCTGCCAAAAGGTGAAAAGGGTTTCAAAGGGAAGATAATAAAACAGGTTTCTTGCTGAGTAAAAAATGATAAAAAAGGCGACCCCGCCCTGTTTTTCAAACTGGCGCATAAATTCTACCTGATGCTCATGAATATTCTGAAGGGAAAAAGTATCCACTGCACATTCCTTTGCATCGAAGCAGACGGGGATTCCCTGCACTGCGCCAATATAGTCTACCGTACTTTTCTGGTCAAAGTAAGCAAGCGTAATATGATGATTTTCTTTATCTATTTTAACAGGAGTAATCGGTGTCGGAATTTTTTGAATCAGAGCAAGTCCGCTTTCCAAATACTTTTCATTTGTACGGTTTATCATGTCCTCCAAAGTAGAACCTCTTAATCCTCTTGAATTCCAGGTAGCCAAAATACAGGCCTCCTTTTTATTTCATATAAGAATGTCCGGCAAAGTCCGGCATCTGTTGTTTTTTTCGCAAAGCGCTTTAAATTTTTCAGGGAGAGGCGCGATAAACTCTCTTTTACTCAAATGGATATAGTGATCCGAAAGAACGGGAAAAACAATGCGGTATGCGTGAAGCAGCTGCGAATCTATTCCAAAGTTTTTCTTATACTGTTCATTTAACTTTATATCGCCGTATTTATAATCTCCAATCAGAGGATGCCCAATGGAAGAAAGATGGGCACGGATTTGATGGGTTTTTCCGGTAATCAGCTCCACTTCCAGCAAGGTGTTGTCTTCTATGATACAAACAGGTTTATAGAATGTCTGAATGAAAGACGCTTTTTCCGGCAGCGCTTTGTCAGGATTCTTTATGACAGTAACCCTGTTTGCAGCATGGTCTTTTATCAGGAAGCCTTCGATCAGTTTTTCCTCTGTAACTTTTCCTTTTACCAAAAGTCTGTAGTATTTATGAACGCTTCTTGACTTTAACTGAGCGGAAAGAAACTGTAGTCCGGAGAGGGTTTTTCCTGCAAGGACAAGACCGGTAGTATTTCTGTCAAGGCGGTTACAGACAGAGGGTTTAAACCGGGAAAGCTGTTCCTTTTTTATACTGCCGCTGGCAAGCATATAGCCAATCATCCACTCATTTAAAGATAAATCCGTTGGAACGGCTTTTTGAGAAAGCAGATCGGACGGTTTATTAAGAACAAGAATATCATTGTCTTCATATAGGATCTGAACGTTTTTTAACTGCCGATAGGCCTTCTCATATTCTGTAATTGACAGGTCAGATGAAGTTGAGAACTTTTCATAGGTTTCGTCAGAAAGAAAGAACGTTATTTCATCTGAAAGCTTTAAAATCTCATTTCCTTCTGCTTTTTTACCGTTTAATGTAATGTTTTTTTTCCGAAGCATTTTATAAATAAAGCTTGTTGGCGCTTTTGTCAGGCATTTATGCAAAAATTTATCCAGTCTTTGCCCTGTATCATTCTCTGTAACAGAAATAAGCTTCATAAGCAGTACCCTCTTGTGTCATAATCGTTAAAACTTTTATAATAAACTACAAAGAGATTTCCAGCATAAGCGTTCTGACGGCATCGGAAATCTTTCCAAGTTCAGCGGATTCGTCCAACTGTTCCAGACGTTTCTGGTATTTAGAAATATCTTTAAATATTTTTACAGTAATATTTTTGAATCCGTTTTGAACAAGCATATCTGACAAGTGCTTTTCACACGCTCTCTCATCCAGTGTTTTTTTCTCACTGTATGCACAGATTACTTTATCACTGACTGCCATTTGGTCAATTTCATAATTTTTATCATAGGATGTAAATATCATATCATAAAGAAGGTAAAGATTTTTATAATCGTGTTTCAAATTATCATATACGGCATAAGAACAACCTTTAAACCTTAAAAACATAATCATGCTTACCGCGCTTTTGCTGGCCGGCAGGCAGCCTAATACGGCTACAATTGTTAAAAGATTTTTATTACTTCCGGTTGCTTTTACACCTGCTATATACAGTGACAGGGAAACGGCAAAATAAAGAACCGTTTTTATGATTTCCAAAATATGTTTTCTCTTGATGTATCCAAAGCATCCTTTGGGGATTTGTATTTTTATCATGTATGAAACCTTTCCAAAAACAAAATACTTTTCTTATTTTAAAAACCGCATTATGAAAAAGATGAACCTGTGAGGAAGCAGCTTTGCCGCAATTTGAAAGGCTTTTATGGGCAGAAAATACACGGACATCTGCTTCTTCTTATGGGAATCGTACAACGCCTTCTTTACTACTTTATCAGCAGGAACCATAATTAATTCTTTAAAGGCGAGAGCGCTTCCATATTTTCCGGCGAGAGGAAAAAACGCGGTGTCAACGGGACCCGGGCAGACGGCTGTCACGTAAATACTGTTTTTTCTAAGTTCTTCGGATAATGCTCTGGAAAAGCTTAAAACATAGGACTTTGTAGCTGCGTAAACTGCAAAATTTTTCTGCGGCAGAAAGGCTGCAGAAGAAGCAAGCTGAATGATTCTTGCATTCTTTGGCATATACGGCAGACAAAGCCAGGTAAGTTCCGTAAGCGCTCTGACGTTTACATCGATCATACTCAGCTGTTCTTTCATGGGAACGCGGCGGAATTCTCCCATAAATCCCAGGCCGGCCGCATTGACAAGAATTCTGATTTTAGGATTTTCCTCCTGTAAAAAAAGGGAAAGCGCCTGCAAATCCAGTTCGTTTGAAAGGTCTGTCGGTATAATTTTTGTTTTTGTATCTAACATTTTTGCAAGTTCTGTCAATTTGTCTTTTCGTCTGGCGATCAGCCATATTTCATCAATTTTCGTATAAAGACAATCGATTTGAAATGCAAACTCCATCCCCATTCCTGAAGATGCTCCTGTAATGACGGCTATATTTTTTCCCATATTGAATTTACTCCTTTTCCTGTTTTCTTTTATTCTTTTTCAGGTGGTTTTTCCTTTTTTCCTGTGTACATTTCGGATCGTCTTTTTCTTTTTGGGTAAGTGATTCTTTGCTGCCTCTGTATTTTTTTGAGAATGATATTTCGTCTGCTCCGTCTTCCCTTTGCGGGGACGGATCAGGCATTTTTTATCATAACCAATTAAATCTTCTCTTTTTGCAAGTTTCAGCGCTTCCAAAACCAGATCGTAATTATTGGGATTACGATATTGTATTAATGCGCGCTGCATTGCTTTTTCGTGAGGATTTTTGCAGACATAAACTTTGCTTTGATCTCTTGGATCAATTCCGGTATAGTACATGACGGTTGATATGGTGGACGGCGTCGGATAAAAATCCTGCACCTGCTCCGGCATATATCCCAAATCCCGCAGGTATTCTGCAAGCTCTATGGCTTCTTTTAATGTAGAACCCGGATGAGAAGACATCAGATAAGGTACTAAAAACTGTTTCTTATGCAAAGTGTCGTTGATCTGTTTGTATTTTTTTACAAATCTTTCGTATACAGCATTCTCAGGCTTCCCCATTTTGCTCAGTACTGCGTCGGAAATATGCTCCGGCGCAACTTTCAGCTGTCCGCTGATATGGTGTTCTACCAGTTCTTTGAAAAAAGTATCGTCCTGATCGGCAAGCAGATAATCAAAACGGATGCCGGAGCGGATAAAGACTTTTTTTACGCCGGGAAGAGACCGCAGTTTTCTTAAAAGCGCTAAATAATCACTGTGATCTGCTTTCAGGTTTTTGCAGGGCGAAGGAAAAAGGCATTGTTTATTTTTACAGACACCTGACGTAAGCTGCTTTTCACAGGATGGATGTCTGAAATTTGCGGTAGGTCCGCCCACATCATGAATATATCCTTTAAAATCCCTGTCCTGTATCAATAGTTTTGCTTCTTCTATAATAGACTCATGGCTTCTGACCTGAATGGTTCGTCCCTGATGAAAGGTAAGGGCACAAAAGCTGCATCCTCCAAAACAGCCTCTGTTGCTGATCAGGGAGAACTTGATTTCATGAATGGCGGGAACGCCGCCTTTTTCTTCATAAGAAGGATGGTAGGTCCTCTGATAAGGAAGGGCATAGACACGATCCATTTCTTCGGTAGTAAGCGGAGAAGACGGCGGCGTCTGTACTATAAACTGGCCGTTCGGATAAGGCTCGATCAGAGTTTTACCGGTAAAAGGATCTGTATTTCTATACTGGATACCAAAGCTGTCCGCATATTTTACGGGATTTTCCTTCATCTCTTCATAGGAAGGGAGAAGAATGGGATCATAAATACCGGAAATATCCTTTGTTTTATAAACCGTTCCTGCAATGAAACAGATATCTTTTACGGCAATACCGCTGTTTAAGGCGTCTGCAATTTCTACAATGGACCGTTCCCCCATACCGTAAGAAATCAAATCTGCCTGACTGTCCAAAAGAATGGATCGTTTAAAGGAATCCGACCAATAATCGTAGTGTGCCATTCTGCGGAGACTTGCTTCTATCCCGCCGATAATAATCGGAATGTCTTTATAGACTCTGCGTATTAAATTACTGTAAACAACAGTGGCGTGATCGGGACGCTTAAAAGGTTCCCCGCCCGGAGTATAGGCATCTGTCTGTCTGTGCTTTTTTGACACATAATAGTGATTTACCATAGAATCCATATTACCGGAAGAAACTAAAAATCCGAGTCTGGGTTTCCCTAAAACAGTAATGCTCTTCTCATCTTTCCAGTCCGGCTGTGCAATGATGCCTACCTGATAGCCGTTTGCTTCTAAAATCCGGGTAATAATGGCATGTCCAAAGGAGGGATGATCCACATAGGCATCACCGGATATATAGACAAAATCAAGCTGTTTGATGCCGCGTTTTATCATATCCTCTTTTGAGACTGGTAAAAAGGAGCCGGAAGATGCGGGGGATTCCCAATTTTTCAAAATATCTGTATAAGTTTCGATATAATAATCCGCCGCATTCTTTTTTTCTTCTCTTTGATGACTGGAGTAAAGATCTTCCACGGCGCATACTTTCATGCCGGCGTTTTTTCCAGCCTGAATACCCGGTATAATATCTTCAAATACGAGACAGTTTTCGGGCGGTACGGAAAGCGCGCCGGCAACGGCAAGATAAAGATCCGGTGCAGGTTTCCCTTTGTTAACTTCACAGGCAGTCATAATGCAGGAAAAATAATCGGCTGCGCCAAGCGCGTTTACGGCTGCGGTTACTAATTCTTTGGAGTTGCTGGTGGCAATTCCCATTTTTATATTCTGCTCCCGGCAAAACTGTAAAAAAGCAGGAATGCCCGGTTTGAAAGGAACTTCTGTTTCGTACTTCTCTTTTGCCATGCGGTTCCAGTCTTCCTTGATCTGATCGAGAGAATCCGGCAATTGAAATCGTTCTTTAAAATAGGCGGCTGTTTCCGAAAAACTAAAGCCTTCAATTTCTTTTTGCAGACCGTCCGGGATTGTAATTCCGAATCTGCCAAGATACTCAATATCGATTTCCTTCCATATCCACATGGAATCCACAAGGGTTCCGTCCAAATCAAAAATAACTGCTTTGATATCTTTTAGCATAATTTCTTAATTTCCTCTCCGGTTAATGCCCGGTACTCTCCCGGTTTTAAATTTTCATCCAGACAAAGGCTGCCCATAGAAATACGTTTTAAGTAAACGACTTCGTTGCCGACTGCGAAGAGCATCCGTTTGATTTGATGGTATCTTCCTTCCGAAATGGTAAGAAAAAGTTCCTTTGGGCCTGCAATCCTTACTGCCGCAGGAAGCGTCTTTTTTTCATCGCCAATGTCCACGCCTGTTTCCAGAAGATCCAATGCAGCTGCTGAAATTTCTTCTTTTATTTTTACGTAATAGGTTTTTGCGACATGTTTTTTGGGCGATAAAAGTCTGTGAGAAAGCGCGCCGTTATTTGTAAGCAGCAAAAGTCCTTCCGTATCTTTATCAAGCCTTCCTACCGGAAACAAATCCCTTCTTAAATCTTCTTTATTCAGATATTCCATAACGGTTTTATTTACGTTGTCTTTCACGGCGCATACACAGCCGGCAGGTTTATGGAACATATAATAGACAAATTCAGAATAGCTGCATGCATTCCCGTCTACGGTTATGACATCTTTCAAATTGTCTATTTTCAGATCCGCCTGTTTGCATGGACTTTTGTTTACAAGTACCCGCCCCGCTTTTATAAGCTGTTTTACCTGACTTCTTGTTCCATATCCGCTGTCGCATAAAAATTTGTCTAATCGCATGGTTTCCCCACTTTTAAGTCATGAAATGAAAATAAAAACATACTCTTGTAGTATACAACACTTTTAAGGGTTTGAGGATGTTT
>CANSUS010000035.1 GCA_947650155.1 uncultured Lachnospiraceae bacterium | reverse complement strand
GCTTCGGCAGGGTTGTCTTTTAATACAAAGTCCATTGCTTCCACCCGATACTGAAAGGTCATATAGCTTAGTTCAGAATGTGCGGTTATGAAAATAATGAAACCGCGGGGATCAAATAATCTGATTTGCTGCGCCAGTTTCAATCCGTTCATGCTGCTGCCTAAGTCAATATCAAGGAAATAAATGCCCGTATTTTCACTAGACTTGATCTTTTCCAACAGAACATAAGGGTCGTCTGAATCTAAAACAATCTGCATATCCAGTTCTTCCATCAGCACGGTATTTTGAATAATTTGCACGATACTCCGCCGCTGTGCAGCGTGATCCTCGCAGACAAAGATGTTTAGCATTGAGGTAACTCCTTTCCGGCAGCAAGCTCCATATGCTGTATGAAACTGCTGTTTTGTATAGTGGTTTCATACAGCACATTGTCGTATGAATTGATGATCTTTCGGGCGTTGGAAAGTCCGATTCCCTGATGTCCGATCTTTGTGCTGAACCCTTTTTGCTTCGACTGGTACAGTGCCACGCCGTTATCCAGAAAGCAATTGCTTATAATAATCGACACACCGGTCTCATTCTGTATGATATTCAGTCCTATTTGCGGCTGTTCTGTTTCCAGTGCGGCTTCGATGGCATTGTCCAAAAAGATTCCAAGTATTCTGGCAAGGTCTACGGTATCCATCGGAAAATGCTCCACTCTGTCAGGAATATCGATCGTGACGTCGATTCCTGATTCATGCGCGTAAATCATTTTTGCACAGAGCAGGCTTTTGATTTCCAGCACACAAATATGACTAAGCTGATTCAGTTTGTAATCGCCCTGGTCGATCAGATTTTTGGTCGGGAAGATTTTACTTTCAAAATAGTTTTTTAATTCGTTTATCTCGCCGTTTTCAATATAGCCGGACAGGGAGAGCAGGATATTAACGTAATCATGTTTAAAGGAACGCAGACTGTTATACATGGTTTCCAGATTGTGCGTGTATTCCTGTAAATCCTGCAGGGATTTCTGCTTTGCCTGCGTCCGTATCTGTTCCAGATAAGAACCGCGCATTGCCAGAAACAGAAAAAGCATAACAAGCAGATATCCGGAAATATGTAAGACATTATTATAGATCATTCTGCCCACAGAGCCATTTTGTCCCGGAATCAAATCATCGAAAAGAAAGATGGTTATCAGGAGCAGTAATGTGGCGTCGATCAGATACCAGGTCTGCGGAAGGCGTAAAATACCTTTGCCGGACAATAATAATTTTTTAAGCATCCTGCCGCAGAGCAGCGTAATATAATAAAACAGCACAATACGAATCAGACTGACAGCGAAAGAATTTGATAATAGCAGTATATCCTGGAGAATTGACAGCAAATTATCTGTTATGACGGTAAGTACAAATCCAATCATGCTCATACAGACATTCTGGGGCGCAGTATCCCGGCAGACAACTAATCCGTAAAGACAAGCTGCCGCCAGAATACCAAACAAACCATACGGGATACAGGACAGGAGCGTTACAGGCATTCCGGCAAGCAACAGCAGCAAATAAAGCGCAATCAACGCTTTCAGACTCATACGTTTGGGCCACACATTACGAATGGCGAGGGAAAGCAGAAAAAAAGACAGCAGCATTCCAATATATTGTTCCATACAGCCCCTCCTTTCAGGATTCCCTTCCCTGATTATACTGTATGTGATTCTTTGTAGCAAGTTCTGCTGTGCAAAAATGACGAATAAATGCGTATTCTGCAAGGTTAAAAAAGCGCTTATTCGCAAATTGTGGTATTTTATGACTGCGTTGAAAGAATGGTTGTTTTTTCTGCTACACTGTTTTGTGATAAAAATATATGTTTTGAAAGGGGATATGAAATTATGAAACATTTTTTAAAAGGGGCTGCCGTAGTGGTGGGAATGCTCATTGTCAATATAATAATCAATATTGTCTGTAACAGATGCGGCGTTGATTTAAATTCGACTGTACAGAGTACCATGTCAGTAATTGGCGCCCTGCTGATTTATCGGGGATTGATCAAGAAGGAAAATAACACAGAGGTTCAGGAATGAAAAAGAATGAATACAGATAGCCTGTGATATATTTTTAAGCGTATGAGACAGTGCAGAGACGCAGGGCGGATGAATTTGTGAGAAATCACGGTTTGTCTGCCCTGTTTCATTTTTATACCCCCTGTCCGCTTCAGCGGACTCAAAATCAATAGTTGAAAGCGTTTTTCTTTCAACCTTCCAAACATGCCGCCTGCAGCGGCACAAACAATCAATGAAGAATGCATGCTCTTCACACTTATAAGCCTGATAAGGAAATACAGAGACTCAGGCTGCAATTTGTGCTATACTGTTTAGGGGCTTTTCCCTTATTTTTGAAAGCAGGGATCAGAGATTGGAGGATAATGGTATGGTAATTACATCCTTGGTAGAAAACACGGCAAATTCAGGACTGAAAGCCAGACATGGACTTTCTCTTTATATCGAGACGAAGTCACATCGGATTTTGTTTGATTTGGGACCGGATGAAACGTTGTTTGAAAATGCGGAGAAAATGAACATTGATATTGCGAGTGTGGATACGGTAATCATTTCACATGGACACTATGATCATGGCGGCGCTCTTGGGAGGTTTTTAAAAAGGAATTCCTCCGCCACTGTTTACGTGCAAAGAAAGGCGTTTGAACCACATTACAGCAAAACACTGTTTTTCAAGACGTCGATAGGAATTGACCCAAAATGGAAAGCGCACGGGCAGGTTGTTATACTGGATGGGGATTATAAAATTGACGAGGAATTATCTTTGTTTACTGTAGACAAAACGGAGAAATTTTATTCTCCTGCCAATGATGCATTGTACGATAAAAATGGCAGAGATACTTTTTCTCATGAACAGAACCTGATTATTACAGAAAATCATACTGTAGTTATCATGGGGTGCGGTCATGCCGGAGTGGTTAACATAATGGAAAAGACGGAAAACAGTAAGCCTTACTTTTGCATTGGCGGTTTTCATTTGTTTAATCCGCTTACGAAAAAAACGGTATCAGAAAACTTATTGGATGAGATAGCAAAGGAATTACAAAAGTACAAAGACACACAATTTTATACATGTCATTGTACAGGGAAAGAGGCATATCAATATCTGTCACAGAAAATGAAAAATATGCATTATATGTCCTGTGGTGAGAGGCTGGAAATTTAAAAGTGTTAAAGAATGCAGGACAAAAATGGAGTTGAATAAAAATGCGTATTCAACCTATTGATTTTGAGTCCGCTAAAGCGGACAAGGGGTATAAGGTTGAAAGAAAAACGCTTTCAACTATTGATTTTGAGTCCGCTGAAGCGGACATGGGGTATAAATATGAAAATATTGTTAATTGAAGATGATGTGGAAATCAGCGATATGCTGAAAAAATTTCTTGGAACGGAAGGATTTGAAGTGACTGCCGCCTATGACGGAGAAAGTGCCTGTAAAAAGTTTTTTGAAGAGGAATACAGCCTGGTATTGCTCGATCTTATGATCCCTAAAATAAATGGGATGGAAGTGATGAATGTGATCAGAGAAAAAAGTATGGTGCCGATTATTATTGTGTCTGCAAAGGATACGGACTCTGATAAAACGCTGGGCTTAGGGCTTGGGGCAGACGATTATATTACTAAGCCGTTTTCCGTAACAGAGGTACTGGCAAGAATCAAAGCGAATATCAGAAGAAGTACGCAGTACGCCGTAGGGGAAATTCAGGAGGAGAGTACAATAAAAAGAGGAGAGCTAGTCCTCAATATCAATGATTATTCCATTGTGAAAAGGGGTAAAAAAATAGAACTGACCTCGAAAGAATTTGAAATATTGAAACTGCTTATGAAGAATCCTAAAAAAGTTTATACCAAAGAACAAATTTATTCATCGATATGGAACGAGGTGTATGTTGGAGATGAAAATGCGGTCAATGTTCATATCAGCAGATTACGAAATAAAATTGAAGATGATCCGCGTAACCCCCGATATGTTATTACAGTTTGGGGCATTGGATATAAGATAGGTGAGGGAGAATGAGCGACAAGTCTGTTATATTCTTTTTGGTCTGTATCATCATTACACTGCTTGCAGTGATTTGTTATCAGCGGTTTGCTTTTCACAAAGAAATTCAGATAAAATTAAAAAAAATCAGTGAAAAACTATCGGATATTCTGGAAAAAGACAGTGACGAAAAGGTCATGGTTTTTACGGAGAATAAGATTCTCATGGAGTTAAGCGGACAGATTAACCGGATGCTTTTAGACCGGCAAAAGATAAAAATTGATTACCGCAGGCAGGAAATGTCCGCCAAGAAAATGCTTTCCAACATTTCCCATGATATTAAGACGCCGCTGACGGTTATTCTGGGATATCTGGAGATCATGCGGATTGAGCATGAAGAAGATGAAACTTTACAAAAGGTGGAGGCGAAAGCAAAACAGGTTATGGAATTAATCAATCAGTTTTTTACTTTGGCAAAACTGGAAGCAGGGGATATGAATGTAGAACTGACCAAGTTAGATATTAATGAACTGTGCAGAGAAAACGTACTGGAGTTTCGTGAACTGCTTTCTCAGAAAGATTTTACTGTGGAACTGTCTATTCCGGAAAAGAAATGTTATGTGCAGGGGGAAAAGAAGTCTATCGACAGGATTTTAAATAATCTGTTATCCAATGCAATTCGATACGGCAGTGATGGAAAATATATAGGTGTTTTTTTGCGGGAAGAAGAGCAGTTTATCAAAATAGATATTGTAGATAAAGGCAGAGGAATTGAAAAGGAATTTGCAGAGAACGTATTTGAAAGGCTCTATACAATGGAAGATTCCCGTAATCGCAGGATACAGGGGAACGGACTGGGACTTACCATTGCCAAAAACCTTGCAAAGCAGATGGGCGGGGATATTGTGTTGGAAAGCGAACCTGATATAAAAACCGTGTTTACCGTAAAATTAAAAAAGATTTCGTATTAAGTTTATGGCGAAAGAAATTTGTAAGAATTACGCAAGAGTTATGAAAAACGGAACTGCTATAATGGTTTTTGGAAGGGAGGCAGAGTATATGCCAAATATTTTACAGACAAATCAATTAACGAAGACCATTGACGGAAGAGATCTGGTTAAAAACGTAAATATTCATGTGAAAAGAGGGGAGATTTATGGTTTTTTAGGACCGAACGGAGCAGGAAAAACGACAGTGATGAAGATGATCACAAATCTTTGGAAACCAACGTCAGGTTCGGTTGAGCTATTCGGGGAAAAGCTTACTAAATCATCCTATGAAGTGTTAAAGAGGATGGGCAGCATGATTGAATTTCCCTGCTTTTATGATCATATGAGCGGAAAGGAGAATTTGCAGCTTCACTGTGAATATATGGGATATTTTACGCCGGGCTGTGTGGAGAATGCTCTTGAAATGTTAGGCTTATCAGAGGCAGGGGAACAGCCGGTTAAGCGTTATTCGCTGGGAATGAAACAGCGTCTGGGAATTGCCCGCGCAATTCTGTGTAAGCCGGAACTGTTGGTACTGGACGAACCGACAAACGGGCTGGATCCGGCAGGAATGAAGCAGCTCAGGGATTTGTTTGGGATGTTACGTACCGAATATGGAATTACGATTATTTTATCCAGCCATATGCTGTCTGAAGTGGAAAGTATTGCAGATATGATTGGGGTGATCCATCATGGAAGGATGAGGACAGAAATATCCATGAGAGAGATTTCCGAGAAAAACACAGCGTATATTGAGTTGACCGCCGGCGATTCCAGAAAGGCGGCATATGTTCTGACAGAAAAGCTGGGATTGGATCATTTCAGGGTAATGGATGAACGCAGTATCCGTATTTATGATACCCGGATTGATACGCAGGATATATCGAAGGCATTAGCCATGCATGAAGTGCAACTGGTATCCATCAGTAAAAAATCGGAAAGTCTTGAAGATTACTTCTTAAAGTTGACGGAAGAGGGGGAAAAATCATGTTAAAACTGATTAAACTGGAATGGAAGAAAAATAATATTATAAAGTACATTCGTAATGCGGTTATTCTGGCCGTACTTTTGTGTCTGTTTATATACGCGCTTGCTTTTTTGGGGATTGCCAATGACCCTGACGGTACATTGGACGCAGCGGAGGGAATGAATACAATTTCAGCGCCAATCGAGCTGTTCACAAGTATGTCTTTTTTGATTTTTACAAGTGTTATGCTGGCATCCTTTATTGTAAGCGCATATAAAAATAAGACAATGAATCTGATGTTTTCTTATCCGATCAAAAGACAGAAAATTCTGGCGTCCCAAATGACAGCGGTATGGCTTTTTAATTTTGCAGCGCTGGTCATAACCAAACTGTTTCTGTATGCCAGCGTTTCTATAGGGTCCCGGGGGATGCAGTCCCCCTTTCTGATCGATTTTGATATGGGAGATCTGTCTTTCTATGTCCAGCTTCTGATGAAGGCTGTGGTGACTGTCAGTATGAGTTTCATTGCATTATTTGTAGGAATGTATATGAAATCATCGAAAGCGACTATCATTGCTTCTTTTATACTGATTTTTCTTACACAGGCGAATATCGGAGATTATTCATTGGCTGATAATCGGGTATTTCCAATTGCTTTAACTGTTATATCGTTTATATTTGCTGTGTTATCCATATATAATGCAGAAACAAAGGATCTGTTGTAAAGTAAAATTTTTTGTCCCTCTGCATGGTTCTTAAATCAAAAAAAGATAAATATTTGGAGCAGATAAGTCGATAAACTATAAAGAAGTAAAAAATATCTGAAACGGATTTCAGAAAATTTATGATGCATGGAGGGCAGAGCTATGGCAATTAGTTTGTTTGGATGGAACGCTGTGGAGTTAACAGCTGAGGATTTATTAAGACCGGAGGCTAAACCGGAAACTTATCGTGTAGATAAAGATAAGTTTAAAAACAATTGGGAAAACATAAAAAACGATAGTAAAAATTTATTGCAGGTCTCTGACAGCGTGAAGATTTCTATAGAAGGCCTGACAGGTGCCGGAGAATTGAACCGTAATTTATGTAATTATTCTTTAGAGGCTTTTTTTCGGAAAGATATGCCTAAAATTACAACAAACGGCGGGTATATGGTAGGCGGCGCGATGTTCAGCAAAGAGGAACTGGAACAGTGCCGTATGGTATTGAAGACCGCAGTGGATGGTATTGGATGCGGTATAGGAAAGGGTACTAGTATTGATTATAAAAATTATGCGCAGATGGGGCTTGCCGTAAGCAGCGTCAGAGCATATGCAGGCGAAAATCTTACCGAAGAACAGGCAGCAGTAGTAAATAAAGCGATGCAGGAATATAATGAAGCGCTGATTCATTTGGAAAAAGAAACGTTAACGGAACAGGGATATGTGGATTCCAATCGTGGTATTCTTTCTGAGTATTATGGGAAAGAAGCAGAGTTGGATGAGAATGAAATTAATTGGATGAATCAATTTAAAGAAGAACTGAAACAGATGACAGGCCAGCATTTTGTACCAACACAAAAAGGGGTGAAGGCCTTTATTCAATCGGCTACGAACCAAAAACTGATTGGTGAGATCATGAATCTGTTTTCTAATGTGGATAGTACAAATGAAGTCTCAGTCAATGCGGCAATCAAAAAATACGGAGAACTGATAGAACCGGCCCGCAAGGCATTAGGAATGCGGCCTGACCGTATAGCAGGGGCATTGCAGGAAGATACGGCAGGCTTTAAAAAACAGATTGCAGATATTCTGTTGGCGGCAGAGTATCATAAAACAGACTATCGCATTTAAGCGTGAGGGAAGTAACGAAAGTGACAGAACAAATAATATTAGAATCCTCCAGGATTATTTTAAAGGAAATGAAAAGTTCAGATGCCGAAATGGTAGTAGAGATGAGATCGAGACCGGAAGTATACAGGTTTTTCCGTTCCCCTCATCCGATTACATTACAGGAGCATATGGAATGGTTCAGTAACAGCTATTTAAAAAATGACAGCCGTGTGGAGTTTGTGGCAGTAGAGAAAGAGAATGCGGAACCGATAGGGCTTTTTGGGATAAGGAAACTGGATCAATGCCAGGGAATGGAAAGAGCGGAGGTCAGCTACTTACTAAAGCCGGCAGCACAGGGAAAAGGCTATGCAGGCGAAGCAGTTTTACTGTTGTTACAGCTGGCAAAGGAAAAGTGGAACGTACAAAAAGTAATTGCTGAAGTACATGAGGACAACGCAGCATCAATTGCGTTAGCAGAGAGACTCCGGTTTGAAAAAAAAGGACAGAAGGGAAAATTTTTTGTCTTTGAAAAAGAAGTATTCTGATGAGCCGGTCATTTATGCAAAAGGAATGGCAGGGATGTAACAATTTCCCCAATAGGCAGAAAGACGGTGTTCTTTCTGCCTTAATTATTGAGCAGGGGAACAGTATGAAAAAGGAAGAGGCGGAAAGGGGATTAGGATGCATTTTGTGGAGGCGAAAGGAATTCTGTCATCGGGGAACGGCATGAATATTTACAGAGGATGCACGCATGGCTGTATTTATTGTGACAGCCGCAGTAAATGTTATCAATTTACTCATGAGTTTGAAGATATTGAGGTAAAAAGCAATGCCCCTGAATTATTGGAAAAGGCACTGCGTTCCAAGAGAAAGAAGTGTATGATCGGTACCGGCGCCATGTGTGATCCGTATATGCACTGTGAAGAAGAACTTGGATTTACAAGGAAGTGTCTGGAACTGATTGATTATTATGGATATGGGCTTGCCATACAGACAAAATCCGATAGAATTCTGCGTGATCTGGATTTACTGAAAAGCATTCAAAGTAAAGCGAAATGTGTGGTACAGATGACGCTTACCACATATGATGAAGATCTATGCAGGATCGTAGAACCAAATGTGTGCACGACGAAAAGAAGGTATGAGGTACTGGAGATTTTGAAGGAAAGCGGGATTCCAACTATTGTCTGGCTTTCACCGCTGTTGCCGTGGATCAACGATACAAGGGAAAATATAGAAGGAATCCTGCAATATTGCATCCAGGCGAAAGTGTACGGGGTACTTTGCTTTGGGATTGGAATGACGCTCAGGGAGGGCAACAGGGAGTACTATTATGAGGCTCTGGAACGGCATTTTCCGGGATTAAGAAAAAAATATCATCATACATACGGTTATACTTATGAGATCACCAGTGAGCATCATAAGGAATTGATGAAAATGGTTCATAAGAAGTGCAAAGAACATGGTATGGTAAGTAATGTGAATGCGTTATTCGATTATATGCATGCCTTCCCGGAAGAGAAGGGATATGAGCAGCTTAGTTTTTTCTAAAAAGTAAATTGCCTGTCCGGGCAGGCGGAAAAGAGGATGAGATTGAAAGATTTAACATCGGGAAAACCATTAAAATTAATTCTTATTTTTGCAGTACCGCTTTTTATCGGGCAGCTTTTCCAATTGTTTTATAGTCTTGTGGATACCCGTATTGTAGGGGAAATTTTAGGGGAAACCTCTCTGGCGGCGGTAGGCGCGACCACGACATTAAGCGATATGCTGGCCGGTCTGTTAAATGGTTTTACGAATGGTTCAGCGATTATTGTTGCTTCTTATTTTGGTGCGGGGGATGCGCAGAATATGAAAAAAGCGGCAGGAGGAACCGTTGTACTGGGGGCGGGTTTTGCTGTTTTTGTCAGCATTTTCTGTCTGATTTTTCTTTCGCCGATTTTGAGGTTTTTAAATATCGACGCAGAGATTCTGGCAGAGGCTGGGAGCTATATCAGCGTAATTCTGGCAGGGCTGACTGCGGCCACATTTTATAACATTTGTGCGGCGATTTTGCGGGCAGTGGGAGATTCCCTGACGCCGCTGCTGTTTTTGATCTTTGCTTCTTTCTTAAATATATTTCTGGACTATGTGTTTATCCTGTATTTCCATATGGGTGTGGCGGGAGCAGGTTATGCGACAGTAGTTTCACAGGCTGTTTCAGCGCTGCTTTGTTTTTTCTATATGAGAAAGAAATATCCGCAGCTTGTTTTGGGAAAGGCCGATTTAAAACTTTCCAAAGAGACCGCGCGTAAGCTTTTGCCTGCCGGTATATCAATGGGATTTATGGTGTCCTTTGTAAATTTAGGGACAGTGGCATTGCAGACCAGCATTAATACGTTTGGGACGAATATCATCGTGGCACATACGGCTGCAAGGAAAGCAACTTCTGTTTTTATGCTTCCTTTTTCCGTGTTAGGTACAACACTGGCAACTTATTGTGGACAGAACCTGGGTGCAGGAAAGTATTCCAGAATAAAAACAGGAATCAGGGATACCGTGCTTTTGACTTTTGGATGGTGCATTTTGGTTATTCTTGCGGCCTATACGCTGTCGCCTCAGCTGGTAGGCCTTATTACTGCATCACGGGAGAAAGAAATTGTGGATACAGCATCCTTGTATCTGCGGGTAAATACAGTTTTTTATTTTGTACCTGCAGTGATCTGCCTGTTCAGAAACAGCATGCAGGGTTTTGGAGACAGTAAGACGCCTGTATTTTCCAGCTCTTTGGAATTAGCGGGAAAGGTGGCTATTGCATTCTTTTTGGCGCCTGCGATCGGATATATGGGCATTATTGTGGCAGAACCGATTGTATGGTTTGTCATGGTGATTCCACTGATTGTGAATATGAAGCGAAATCCGGTGTTTCAAAAAGAAGATAAAGGATGAATGGTTATGAACTGTAAAATTTTGGTGATTCATGTAGTGACTTTGGAGTTGGCATATGCTATAATGTCTCTACTAAATACAAAGGAGGATTGATAATATGACAGATAACGAACTGCTTCTTGCCTTATCAAATTTGTTTGATAAGAAATTAAAGCCTATTGAAAACCGTCTGACTAATATTGAAACAGCGCTTGAAAATGATATTCGTCCAAGATTGCAGAAAATAGAACAGACGATAGAAAATGATATTCGTCCGAGGTTGCAGAAAATAGAACAGACAATAGAAAATGATATTCGTCCGAGACTGCAGAAAATAGAACAGACGATAGAAAATGATCTTTCTCCGAGATTACAAAACGTAGAATCTGTGATAGAAAAGGATTTGTCACCAAGATTACAAAACGTGGAATCCGTGATAAAAAAGGATTTGTCACCGAGATTACAAAATGTGGAATCCGTGATAAAAAAGGATTTGTCACCAAGATTACAAAACGTGGAATCCGTGATAGAAAAGGACTTGTCACCAAGATTACAAAACGTGGAATCCGTGATAAAAAAGGACTTGTCGCCAAGATTACAAAATGTGGAATCCGCGATAGAAAAGGATGTGTCACCAAGATTACATAAAGTAGAGCTGACTCTTGAAAACGATCTTTCTCCACGGATACAGAATATTGAAGCTTGCTATACTTCAACCTATGACCGATATAGAAACAGTGTCGAAGGGTATGAAAGAATGCAGGCTGATGTTGATTTGCTTAAAATGGTAGCATCGGAGCACTCTGAAAAGCTTCAAATGCTGGCGTGATGTTGTTGTGCCCTGATATATCAGGAGTGGATTTTTTAATTCTTTCAGTTTCTTTTTCTATATTCACTTATTATTATTTCTCATTTTTTTCATTTTGTCTCAACATATTTCCCTGCTAAATATGAAATCATGACAATATCATAAACTTTCCTGTTTTCTTAAGAAAATTTTTCGTTTTTTTGCCACTGCATTTTTTGTTTTTTTGTATAGTCTGAATTACGAAACAAAAGAAAGCGGATAGGAGTGGTATAGTATGAAATATATTACATTTGTGGTTCCCTGTTATAATTCGGAAAGTTATATGAGAAGATGTGTGGAGTCTCTGCTCTCCGGAGGGGAAGACGTGGAGATTATTATTGTAAATGACGGCTCATCGGACCGTACCGGTGAGATTGCGGAAGAATATCAAAGTAAATATCCGTCCATCGTAAAAGCAGTACAGAAAGAAAACGGAGGTCATGGATCGGGGGTCAATGTCGGTCTTTCTCTGGCCGGTGGAAAATATTTTAAGGTAGTGGATTCGGATGACTGGGTAGATCAAAGCGCTTACAGGCAAGTGCTGGATTTTCTAAAGTCATCTCAGGAACCGGATCTGTTAGTGTGCAATTATGTGTATAATCATTTAGACGAAGGAAGAGCACGGAGTATGGGATACCAGAATGTACTGCCGAAAGAGAGTTTGTTTACGTGGGATGAAATCGGACATTTTTCACCGTCTCAATATTTAATTATGCATGCGTTGATTTATAAAACCTCAGTATTGAAAAAAGCCGGAGTAGTATTACCGGAACATACTTTTTATGTGGATAATATTTTTGCATATCAGCCCCTGCCGTTTGTAAACAGTCTGTATTATTTAGACGTTGATTTTTATCAGTATTATCTTGGCAGAGAAGACCAGTCTGTAAATGAGAAGGTACTTATGAGCAGAATAGACCAGCAGATTAAGGTTACAAAAATTGTAGCCGCATGTGTGGATTTAGAGAAAGTAAAGGAAAGATATCCGAAACTTGCATTATATATGTGCCGCAACATCTCCATTATGATGGCAATCTCTTCGATTCACCTTTTGCTGATTCAGGACAGAGAAGCAATTGACAAGAGAAAACAGCTTTGGGAAGATATAAAGGAAGAAGATAGAAAATTATACTATCGTCTGAAATATGCAAAATTAAGCGGATTTACTTATCTGCCGGGTAAAATCGGAGAAAAAATTACGGTAGGCGGATATCGCATTGCGAAAAAAATATATCAGTTTCAGTGATGTTTTTGGTATTTGACTTCAGGGGAGGTATAACTTTGGCGAAAATATATATTGCATTTGTGGATACACCGGGGATTCTGGCCGGTATGATACATCGTGCGTTAATGCAGAAATATATTCATGTGGTACTTTCATTTGACAGATATTTGGAAGAGGCATATAGTTTTGGAAGGAGAAATCCGGCGCTTCCTTTTTTCGCCGGAATGGAAAAAGAGGATACAGAAAAAATTCTCAGAGCCTTTCCGACGGCGGAATATCAGATTTGTGAAGTAGATTGTACGGAAGAGCAAAAGATGTCGCTCTTTCTATTAGTAAAGCGGGATTATAAAAGAAGATTTCATTATCATTATGCAGTACTGGGGCTGTTTTTTGTGTGGAGGCAGAAAGTTTTTTACCAGAAAGATCATTTTACCTGTTCCTCTTATCTTGCCAAAACGCTTCAAAGTGTGCAGATTTGTGATTTTGGCAAACATTTTTCACTGGTGACTCCAAAAGATTTTTATGAGTGGAAAAATAAAAAGGTAATTTTTGAAGGGCGGTTAGAGGACTTTATAAAAGAGAATCATGACAGACAAAGAAAAAATAAATGGAATGGAAGGAGTACGGTAAAACCGGCATATGAGTGGTAAGAAAAGAATTTTTGAACTTCTGTTTTTTGCCCTGGTAACAGGAATTACATTGTATGTAATATTTCATGGGCAGGATTTTCCGGCACTGTTAAAGGGAATAGGAAAACTGAATTTTTTGAGCCTGCTTGCGGCAGTGGCGCTGGGAATTTTATTTGTCAGTATGGAGGGAATTATGATCTTTCATCTGCTTCATTCCATGAAGGGAGTAAGCAGTTTGAGAAAATGCATCTGCTATTCGTTTATCGGTTTTTTTTATTCGGGGATCACGCCTTCCGCTACCGGCGGTCAGCCGATGCAGCTTTACTATATGTGTAAGGACGGTAACAGTGCATCTGACAGTTCTGTCGTTTTAATGACGGTGGCGGCCTTTTATAAATTTGTTTTAGTCTTGATCGGGATAGGGACTGCCGTTGTGTGGGGAAGGAATATTCGGGGATATCTTGGTACATATGAAATCATATTCTGGGTTGGATTAGCCTTAAATACGGCGCTTGTCCTGATTATTGTATGTCTGATGGCGATGCCGCAGATTATGGAAAAAGCTGCGAAACATGTACTTGATTTTGTTTTTTGCCTGCATAGCCGGGTGAAGCAAAAAAGGAAAGAAATTTCTTTGCCGGAAGAAGAGGAACTTTCCAGACGAAAATATGAAAATAAAAAGGAAAAAGTGGCGCGTTTCATTGGAAATTACAGGGAATCAGCGTCTTATTTGAGAAATAATAAAAGCATACTGTTTCGTATCCTTGTCCTGACTTTTTTACAGCGTGGCATGGTCTTTTTTGTAACTGCCCTGATCTATAAAGGATACGGACTATCGGGGAACAGTATGTTCCATATCATGGCTGTGCAGGCGTCTGTTTATATTGCAGTGGATATGCTTCCGGTACCGGGGTCGCAGGGGATTACAGAAATGATGTATTCTACAGTAATGCTTCCAATATTCGGAAAAGAGTATCTGATGCCTTCCATGATAGTGACGAGGGCGGTTAATTTTTACATTCTTCTGATTCTCAGCCTGATTGTTGTAATCGGATACCATTTTATAGTAGACCGTAGAGGAGATCTTTGTTACAATAAACAATAATATTTGCTGGGATCATCCGGACAGGTTGAATAAAAATGCGTATTCATCCTATTGATTTCAATCCATTTTATTTGATTTGTGTGCGTCGCAACGCGCAGATGGGTGTAAAAATGAGTGTTGACCGATTATTGTGTGATGGCTGGGATTTTTCAAAAAATCCCTATGGTGTGGAATATGGCGATTCACTTACATGGGAAAGGGTAGATATTCCGCATGACTGGCTGATCTATGATGCCAAAAATCTTTACGAGACGTCTACCGGATGGTATCGTCGTGAACTGACATATACGCCGCAGGAAAAGGAACGTGTTTTTCTGCGGTTTGAAGGCGTGTATATGGACAGTAAAGTATACATTAACGGTTGTCTGGCCGGGGAATGGAAATATGGATATTCTACTTTTGAATTTGAGATTTCAAAGTTATTGCAGGAAGGCCGGAATCTGATTTGTGTGCGGGTGGATTACCAGGCGCCAAATTCCAGATGGTATTCCGGCGCAGGCATCTATCGGAAAGTATGGTTAAAGAGATATCAGGACTGCCGCCTGACGACGGACGGCGTCTATATCAGCGCGGCAATGGACGGTACTTTGAAAGTGACCGTGGAGTCGGAACGTCCGGAAAATGTTCCTGTTTCAGAGTTGTCTGTCTGCCACAGCGTTTATGATGGAGAAACGCTTTTGGCACAGATACATCGTGCCTGCTGCGCGGCAGATAAGTCCTGTATACCGGAGCTTGTATGCAGGGAAGGATTCTGTTATTCGGTGAATGACAGTCAGCTTAAAATGGAAGATCCGGTTCTCTGGGATGTCAACAATCCGAAAAGATACCTTATGGTTACTGAACTGATCAGAAGCGGAAAAACAATTGACAGCAGAGAAGACTGGTTTGGCTTCAGGAATATTGAATTTACCTCGGATAGAGGATTTTTCTTAAATGGCAGGCATCTGAAACTTTACGGCTGCTGCGAACATCACGATCTGGGGGCGCTTGGCGCAGCGGTAAACAGGGCGGCCATTGAACGAAAATTCAGAATTTTACGTTCAATGGGAATTAATGCGCTGCGGACAAGCCATAATATGCCGGCGGTAGAATTTATGGAACTTGCCGATGAAATGGGATTTCTGGTTCTTTCTGAAGGCTTCGATATGTGGGAAATGCCCAAAACCGAATATGATTATGCAAGATTTTTCCGGGAGTGGGTTTCTAAAGACGTCGCTTCCTGGGTCAGAAGGGACCGTAATCATCCGTCTGTGATCGGATGGAGTATTGGAAATGAAATTTATGATACGCATACAAGCGAAAGAGGACAGGAAATTGCATCTATGTTATCTGCCTTAGTTCGTGAGCATGACCCCAGGGAAAATGGTTATGTAACCATCGGTTCTAATTTCATGCAGGGAGAGAATGCACAGAAATGTGCCGATATTGTAAAGCTTGCAGGTTATAATTATGCAGAACGCCTCTATAAAGAACATCATGAAAAGTATCCCGACTGGATGATTTATGGAAGTGAGACAGCGTCCGTACTTCAGAGCAGGGGAATTTATCATTTTCCTCTTTCCCAGGAGACGCTTGCGGATGATGACGAACAATGCTCTTCACTGGGCAACTGTACGACAGGGTGGGGAGCCAAAAATACAGAAGCCTGTATTATTGCGGACCGTGATACAATGTTCAGCGCAGGACAGTTTATCTGGACGGGATTTGACTATATTGGGGAGCCGACCCCGTATTCCACGAAGAACAGTTATTTTGGACAGTTTGATACGGCGGGATTTCCCAAGGACAGCGCTTTTGTTTTCCGGGCAGCCTGGACGGATTATAAAGTATCTCCGTTTATACATATTTTTCCGTATTGGGACTTTACGGAAGGGGAAGAGATCGATGTGCGTGTGACCTCCAATGCGCCTGAGGTAGAATTGTTTTTTCAGGGAAAATCGATGGGAAGAAAAAAGATCGATCAGGCACATGACAGGAAGCTTACGCTGGATACGGTGATTCCTTATGAAAAAGGGGAATTGTGCGCCATTGCATATGATGAAAATGGAAATGAGATTGCGCGTGATGTGAAAAGGAGTTTTGGAGATACGGCGTATTTGAAACTGACACCGGATAAGACTGTTTTAAAAGCGGATGGATGTGATCTGATTTTTCTGGATATTTCAGCCTGTGATAAGGATGGGGAATTTGCAGCCAATGCCAATAATCGAGTGCATGTAACTGTAAGCGGGGAAGGCAGGCTTGTGGGACTGGATAACGGAGATTCCACCGACTATGAACAGTATAAGGGAACTTCGAGAAGACTTTTTTCCGGGAAATTGTTGGCAGTTATTGCGGCTAAAAAGCAGCCTGGCGAGATTGTGGTGAGGGTGAGTTCTCCTGCGCTTCCTGAAAATACCCTTGTACTGCATGCGGTTACCCCGGAAGGGATGCAGCAGGAACTTTTAGACGGAATTTCCGCAATACAGGAAAACAAACCATGCGATTCAGACTGTAAAAATGAAAAAGAGGATATTCCGGTCAGAAAGATCGAGCTTGTGAGCGAGAGCAGAACTTTCAATAAAGAAAGGCAGAATATACTTTTTCAGGCTGTAGTGTCTCCGGCTGACACGACCTATGCAGGGGAAATTGAGTATCGTATTACTACAGTCTTGGGTATTGAATCTAATCTGGCGAAAATCGAATCGGTAGATGGAAATAAGGTTTTGGTACATTGTCTGGGCGACGGAGAGTTTTACTTAAGGGCGCTTTGCAAAAACGGTACGGACAAATATCATATTTTGTCACAGATTCGGTTGAAAGGAGAGGGGATCGGAGCAGCAGTCTTTAATCCATATCAACTTGTTTTGGGCGGATTATTTACAGTTTCTTCCGGCAATATCGGCAATGGAATCGAGCATGGCGCTTCTTTTGCATGGGAAAACAGCTGGTTTGGATTTGAAAGAGTGGACTTTGGAAAAACAGGCAGCGATACGGTGACAGTCCCTGTTTTTGCAAATTGTGATAATCCGGTAAAGATTCGGTTCTATGATGGAATACCGGGAGAGGGCGGAGAATTGGTCGGAGATTTTGTCTATCACAAAAAAGCGGTCTGGATGACGTATATTCCCGAGACTTATAAGCTCAAAAAGGTATTAAAAGGGCTGCATACTATCGTTATGGAATCAGGCGACGGTTATCATGTACAGGGCTTTTATTTTGAAAAACGTGAAAAAGAATTTTTGGAGATTTCTGCCGTTGACAACGAAAAGCTGTATGGAGACCAGTACACAGTCGGGGAAGACGCCGTTACAGGAATCGGTAATAATGTGATGTTTGAGTTTGGGGAATTTGATTTTACGAAAGAACAGCCGTCAGCATTGGAGATCACAGGGCGATCTGAACTTTTGCAAAACAGCCTGAATGTGGTTTTTGATCCGGTAGATGGGAAGGATGGAGAGAGCAGACGGATGACTTTGGAATTTGAGCGCGCAGAAGAGTATACCACGAGAAGATTTTCGATGCAGGGAATTTCAGGGAAGTATAAAATTTCTTTTGTGTTTTTACCGGGAAGCTGTTTTGATTTTAAAACCTTCCGGTTTGTGAAAGAATAAGGGATAGAAACAGTCTATTACTTTTTGTAAAAAAACTGCCTTTACAGGGCAGTTTTTTTGCTGCCATATTTGCTTTTATAGAAGTATTTTTCATAAGAATCTTCATATGAAATTCATAGGAATGTGTTATACTGAAAAAATGCTAAGTCAGTTTATATTAGAAAGATTATGCCTGCATTGAAGGCTGCAGGATAAAAAGCGGGGGAATCACAGGCGACTTTGTGAAAGAGTGGAGGATTACTATGGAAAAATCAGCTTATAAAGTTTTATTTTTGGAGGATGAACCAACGATCAGGGAAGTACTGACAGAGTATATGACTATTACAGGATATGATGTAACAGAGGTTTCCAGAGGAGACCAGGCGGTGGAGCTTTTGGGAAAAAACAAATATGATATTGCAATATTGGATATTATGGTGCCGGGAGTAGACGGGTTTGAAGTGCTTTCTTATATGAAAGAGCATTGCAGTGAAACGGCGGTTATTATGCTGACAGCATTGGAGGATGAAAAAACACAGGTAAAAGCCTTTAATTTATATGCGGACGATTATGTGATAAAGCCGGTATCTCCGATTATTCTGCTGAAACGTATGGAAACAATATTAAGGCGGACATACAAAAAGCAGACAGAAACAGAAGAAAAAAAAGACGGGCTTTATTTAAAGGAAGAAGCATACTGCGCTTTTTATGAGGGCGAGAGGCTGCCGCTTACTTTAAGCGAATATCTGCTTTTGCAGAAACTTTTTAAAGAGCCGGACAGGGTGTTTACGAGGGAACAGCTTATTTTAAGTATTTTTAATGAGGACTATATCGGGAATGACAGAATTATCGACGCACATGTGAAAAATCTGCGTAAAAAACTTCCTATACCGTGCATTAAGACGGTAATAGGGGTGGGATATCAGTTTGATAAGAATGGAGAGTTAAAATGAAACTGGGACGAAGGAATCTGTTTTACAGTATTATTCTGGCGGGCAGTATGTTGAGCTTTCTGATCGGCTATTTTGTATGCATGCTGCCGTCTTTATATGTGGAGTATATGACGGAACAGAATTTAAGAGCAGTCAAAGAGCAGCATAAAGCGTTTGTTGAAAACGGGAACTATGCGGAGGTTCAAGTAAAAAATCCGACAGCCTGCTTTTCCATAAAGCTGCCGGATCAGGGCAGCGATATTTTTATCACTTCTAAGTTATTTTCAGTTAAAGTGGCAATAACGGACGAAAGACTTTTAAAGAGTTTTTCAGAGCTCCGCCGGTTTTTGAAAGCGTATGGCAGACAGGAAGACTTTCCGTTGGAAAACGACAGGGAGCAGTTTAAAAAAGAGGCGGAAAACCTTGTGGAAATCATAAAAGAGACCTTTACCGGAGCACATTCCCTGCCTGTAGAGATACAGAGGATAGAGACGGGGAATACGGGAATTGAATATCGCGGGGAATATGAAAAAATACATTTGGTATCCGATACGTTTGTCGTATTGGAAATGGGGGTAGAGGATGGAAACAACCGTTATACCAATTATATAGCTGTGGAAAGAAAAGAGGATAGTCTGATCCTCACTTTCCTTCCCGTGGTGACGCCGGATATGATCGAGATCAGACCGATTGTGCTGCAAAGCCTTCCCATGCTGGCCGCAGTTATTTTTTTACTGGTATTGTTGTTTTCGGGGGTGTATTCCAAGGGGATCGTAACGCCTGTTGTCGAGCTTGTAGAGCATACGAAACAACGAAAGGATATGCCTGCATTCCGGGAATTCCCGATGGGGAAAAAGTGGAAAAAAAGAAAAGATGAGATCGGCGTACTGGCAGTAACGATAGAAGAATTGCATCAGGAGATCCGGGCGGGCTATGAAGAACTGGAAGAAAAAAATCAGATATTGGAAGCAGAAAATAAAAGGCAGGAAGTATTGTTAAGGGCCTCTTCCCATCAGCTGAAAACCCCGATTTCCGCCGCACTTTTACTGGTAGACGGAATGAAAAACAATATCGGTAAATACCGGGACAGAGAAACCTATCTGCCGAAGGTCAAGGAACAGCTTCTTTCTATGAAGAAAATGGTGGAAGATATTTTATACCTTGACCATTGTGGGAAAAATCCGGATTTTCAAAATGTGGATATCGGCAGCGTACTAAAAGCGCAGTTGGAGCTTTATCGGATCAATATTATGGATAAGCGGCTTAACGTCAGCGTGGAAGGTCTTCAGACAAAGGTATTATATACGGATGAACCGATTTTTACGCATATTGTATCAAATCTGTTGTCGAATGCGGTTTCTTATACGCCTCAGGGAGAACGGATTCGCATCTTTTTAGAAGAAGAAAAAATGACGATACAAAATTTTAATGCTCATATAGACGAGGCGCTTCTCCCTCATATTTTTGATCCTTTTGTCAGCGGCAATCATGAAAAGAAAGAAGAAAATAGAAACAGTCATGGTCTGGGGCTGTATATTGCCTCTTATTATGCAAAAAAGACAGGACTTCGGATTCAGGTTCAGAATGAAGAGGACTGTGTGGCGGCAATGATATACTTCTAACATTCATTCGTCCTTCATACGAAATTCATACCGCTTTGTTACAATCGTTTTGTAAACAGAAAACGAAAAGAGAAAAATTTACGGAGGCAAATATGGAACATTCACAACTTCTATCTATTGAGAATCTGACAGTACAGTACGGAAAAGAAACTGCCCTCAAAGTAGAAACCCCTATTCTTATTGAAGAAGGCGACAGAGTTGGCATTATTGGCTCTAACGGCGCAGGAAAAACTACCCTGATCAAGAGCATTTTAGGTCTTGTAAACTGTCAGGGGAGCATTCGCACAAAGCTTACTACGGATCAGATTGCGACACATATGCAGTTCAATGAATATACGGATGCGATGGCGGTCAAATATATTATGGAGGCGATTCTGCAGACGAAGATTTCAGAGAATCCCAGGCTGCGCGAACTGATCCGGTATTTTGAATTTGAAGACTGTATGCGGAAAAAATACAGCAGACTTTCCGGCGGGCAAAAACAGAGATTCACGATTATCATGGTGATGATGCAGGATGCGCCGATGACTTTTTATGACGAAGTGACTTCGGGGCTTGACTTTGAGACAAGACAGAAACTGGTGGAAAAAATGGTTTCCTGGTATCAGGATAAGGACTCCAGTCTGTGCATCGTATCCCACTATTACGAAGAACTGGAACAGCTTGCAAATAAACTGCTGATTTTAGACAAAGGACATGTGGTCGACTATGGAAAAAAAGAAGAACTGTTTCAAAAATACTGCGGCAGGGCGGTCATTGTTTTAAATTATTCCAAAGAAAAGGAAATGCTGTTTAAAGATTATAAAAAACTGGCGTCGCCGGTACATTTAATTGCACTGTCCTGCGAGACGGAAGAAAAGGAAAGAGAACTGACGGGAATTTTACTGAAACATAATATGGACTATAAAAGAAGCAGTGCAGACATAGAAATTATGTATACCAATGCAAAAGAAAGATATAATAGCGCAGGTTGAGAGGGAGGATCAATAATGAAACAAAGAAAAACAATTACACTGTCTATGATATTATATGAACTTCGTAATGTGACAGGCAATCCTTTTGTACACATTTTTGGGGTCGGAATGCCTGTTATGATGGTGATTCTGATTACAAGGATATCGATCATGGAGATTCCAGACGCTTCCGCCATAAAGACGGTTTCCACCAATGTGTTTTTGGGAATCGGGGCATTGATACCGATGGCTACGATTTTGATGGGGTACTCGGTCAGACAGGCACAGGACCTGGAAAAAGGAATTCCGGAACGTCTGTACTTGTTTGGGATAAAAAATCATATCACAATCTGCAACAGAGTGATATCAGAAATGATTTTTATGACGGCAGCACTGATCATTTATTTTTTGGTGGGATACTTTGCAATCGATCTGGAAGCGCCGGTCTTTTCCGGAATGATCTGGTATCTTCTATGCCTTTATATTTTTAGTATGCTTTGTTTTATACTTGGCCATGCAATTGCTTCTCTGGCAAAAAAATTCAGTATTACTTATTGCGTGGTTATGTTAGTTTATTTTGCATGCATGATCTTCGGAGGCATGATGGGAATCAACTATGATAATATGCCGGCGGCGATGCAGGCTGTGGCGAAACTGCTGCCTGTTACTTATTTTAATCGGGATTTTTATTCTCTTTGGACCGGAGAAAAATATAATTTTGTTCCGATGGTGCAGTCCTATTTGTTTTTTGGCGCAGTTTCGGGAATCTTATTATTTGTGGCTCTTAGAAAGGAAAGGAAAAGCAAGCCGGTTCACTTTGCGGCTGCCGGAAACTGATTTAGTTTCCGGTGGAAGAAGTATAAAAAATAATTTAGTGAGAGATATTCCGTACTGCTTATGTTCGGAGTATCTCTTTTATGTTGCTGATTTTATTTTCAGATTGTCCTGCAGACCGGTAAAGGCGCTGAACTATCTTATTGCGAGAGGTTTTATAATCAGCTTGCAGAAGAAGGAAAAATGGAATATGATGATTAGCGAGAGGTATCTGGAAAAATATACACGCAGGAGGATGCATATGAAAAATGTTAGTAAATACATAGTTCGTATTCTGTATAGTTATTTTCTGTTTTTAATGGCAAACAACTGTGTTTTTGCAAAAAACGGAGAAACCTTTCTAACGGGGATTGTCCTTGTGCTTGTATTTGCCTGGATCAATATCAAACCGGCGTTTTATACAGGTAAACTTAAGAGCCGGAAACTGAAAAGCTGCCAGAATGGGTGTGAACTTCTCGTACTGTTTCTGATTTCCGTATGTTCCGGCGTATTATTTCAGATTGCAGGTATTTTGGGAAAGATAACGCTTTTTCATAAAATGAATAGATGGCAGGACTGGGTACTTGATATTTTACTCCTTATAACGGTAGAAAGCATACTGTTTTGGAACGGTATGATACGTATTTATGTGAATTCCGCACAGTTAGGGATGAAATGGAGAATCATCGGTGCAGCGTGCGGATGGATTCCGATTGTAAATCTGATCGTACTTCATAAGTTACTTCGTATTGTAACGGCAGAAGTGAAAACAGAAAACGAAAAACTTGTGTTAAATGAGGTAAGAAGCGCAGAGAAGATCTGTGCAACCAAATATCCGATTCTGATGGTACACGGTGTGTTTTTCAGAGATTTCCGCTATTTTAATTATTGGGGAAGAATCCCGAAAGAACTGGAAAAAAACGGAGCCGTTATTTATTATGGCGGTCATCAGTCCGCCGCTTCTGTGGAAGAATCGGGAAAGGAACTGGCAGAGAGAATACAGGAGATCGTAAAAGAGACGGGCTGTGAAAAGGTAAATATTATTGCCCATTCTAAGGGTGGTCTGGATTGCAGATATGCACTTTCTAAATTAGGCGTCGGTAAAATGACGGCATCTCTTACCACCATTAATACGCCGCACAGAGGATGTGAATTTGCCGATTATTTATTGTCCAAAATACCGGAGGGTCAAAAGCAGGCGGTGGCGGGAGCGTATAATGCAGCGCTGAAAAAACTGGGAGATTTCAAACCGGATTTTCTGGCGGCGGTGGGCGATCTGACCGCGGAGGCGTGCAGACGTTTTAATCAAAATATAAAAGATGTATCCGGCGTATTTTATCAAAGCGTGGGTTCCGGCATGCGCGTAGCAAGAGGCGGAAGATTTCCTCTGAATCTTACAAACCGGTTTGTAAAGTTTTTTGATGGAGAAAACGACGGACTTGTGGGAAATGATTCTTTTCCCTGGGGAGAAAAATACGAGTATCTTGCGATAGCGGGAAACCGGGGGATTTCCCACGGAGATATGATAGATTTGAACAGGGAGAACCTGCCGGAATTTGATGTGCGGGAATTTTATGTACAGCTTGTGAAAGATTTGAAAGAACGAGGGTTTTAGGAGACAGGAGCCAAGCGGTAACAATTGTTACAAAGTACGGAATTAACAAAGAGCAGAATGTTGATAAATTTCAACATTTAACCTATACTGAAAGCAGAAGTGATTTTTGCAAAGAGGAGAGTATACTGTGAAAAATAAATTTTTCACAGGCAAATTTGTGCTTGTGCCCCAAATTCGCGGGCTGAGTAAGAATGGGGGATTATTATGTCACAGGTAACGCAGGATTTAATAAAACAATATGTTTTTGCCGTACAAAAAATTTATGGAAGGCATTTAAAACAAGTTATATTATATGGTTCTTATGCACGCGGTAATTTTCAAGAGGGCTCTGATGTGGACATCATGGTACTGGTAGATTTGCCGGATACTCGAATAGAGATATATTCTGATGATCTTTCGGAGTTAGGATTTGAATATAACATAAAGTATGATATTTGGTTTATGCCGGTTGTAAAAAATGAAATTCATTTTCAACAGTGGTGTGATGTATATCCCTTTTATTTTAATGTGGTAAAGGAGGGAATTGTATTATATGAAGCGGCCTGATACAGGAACACGCCATGACTTAATTGAACATCGGTTTCAGATTGCAAAAGAAGATCTTGAAACAGCTGATCTGCTTTTAAATGCAGGACAGTATAGAGCCGCAAACAATCGGGCATATTATTCTATTTTTCATACGATAGATGCAGTTCTTTCTGTGGAATCAATTGCATTTAAGAGGCACAAGGATACGTTGGCATATTTTAATAAACAATATGTTGCAACAGGAATTTTTCCGCGTGATATGGGAAGAAAAATTGTTAAAGCTGAAGAAATCAGGCATGCAAGTGATTATGATACTTTTTATGTTGCATCAAAAGAGATTACGGCACAACAGGTAGAGACAGCAGCACAGATGCTGAGATTAGCAAGAGAATATTATAATGAAATAATTTCCGGTAAAGGACAAGATTAATTGTGCTGTATTGTAAGGTAGAAATTTACAGGCTGGAAGAAAGGCTGAACGATAATATGACGAGAGTAGAAAAAGTGACTGATATGATAGTCTTTAATACCCTACAGGGAAAAGGATATGTAAACGGGAATTTCGAGCCGCTTGACAAAAATGTATATGTGTGGATAAAACAGTCGGGAAATGAAGCAATTAACCGGCTTTTATCCAGTGCTTCCAAAAAAAAGACTGGAAAAAAAGGATACCCGGATTATATTATTTATGATAGCAAAGCAGATTTTGTTATTGTGATAGAAGATAAAAAAGATATGGGAAAGCATGTGTCGGAAAATATAAAAGACGAATACGCTGAGGAATCGGATTTCTGGAAATTTGAAAAAGCAGAAGAGTTTGCGGTAGACGGCGCTTTGTGGTATGCCTGTAATTTGAAAGAAGAATTTGACGTGATCGCAGTAGGTGTTTCAGGGAACAGGCTTGAAGACATGATAATTGATACCTATATATGGAAAAAAGATGCGGAACTGTTTCATAACTTAAACATACACACAATTTATTCCATACAGGAATATCGGGAACTGTTAGAAGATAAGCCGGAGACAAAAATAAGTAAAGCGGCGGTCATGAATGAGTGGGCCAAAAAATGTAATAACTTTTTAAGGGACTACTTGGGTGTAATCGAGCATGAGCGCCTTTATGTATTAGGCTCTATTCTGTTTGCCCTGAACGATCCGATTTTCCGCATGGGCTATACAAAGTACAGGGGCGACAGGGAGCTTGCGGGGATCATCTGGCACACGGTAGAACGAAAGATTGACGGCTCAAAGATTAACGAGAAAGACATTGTTAAAAACGAATTGAAATCCACATTACTGGCTTTAGGGGAATCCGGCAAAGAAGAAATTAAAGAGAAATATCCCAAGGGCGCCTTACTGGAATTGGTGAATATGGTAGACAGGTGTTTGTTTGATTATCATAAAAACGGGGAAATAGATGTGATCTCCGCTTTTTTTAATGTCTTTTTATCCTATTCCACGTCCGGCGGATCGGATCTTGGAATTGTATTAACGCCGCCCCATATTACGAGACTGTTCTGCGATCTTGCAAAGATCGACAAAGATTCTAAAATTCTGGATATCTGCGCCGGTACGGGAGGGTTTCTGACCGCGGCATGGAAAAAGATCAAGTATGGGGAGAAAAAGTTAAAAGAAAAGGAAATAGAAGATTTTAGAGATCATCATTTGTTTGGTGTGGAAAAGGATAAAAGCATTTTTACGATTATTTCTTTAAATATGTTTTTGAACAGGGAGGGAAATTCCCATATCTATAAAGGGGATTGTTTTTCTTTGGAAAAAGAGATTGAAAAATTTGACTGTAATGTAGGCTTTATCAATCCGCCCTATTCGGATTCCGTTTATTCGGAGATCCGTTTTGTAGAATTGATGCTGAAGGTGCTGCGGCGTGGAGCTTTGGGTGTTGCAATCCTGCCGATCAATGCCATTTCTTCAAGGACAAAAAAGCATAGAAAGATCGATGAGATCAAGCGAAGCATCCTGCAGAAAAACCGTCTGCTTGCCTCGATACAGATGCCGGTCAATTTGTTTTATCCTAAAGGGACGGAATCGGTAATACTGGTATTTCATACCGGGGAGGGGCATCACGGGGATACCTGGTTTGCCAGATTTGACGACGGATATGAGCTGATCAAGCATCAAAAGACGAGGACGCCTACAGAAAGGGCGGAAGAAAAATATAACGCTTTATTAAAGGCTTACAGGGAAAAGCGTGAAACGGATTTTTCTTTTAACAAACAGGTAGGTTATGAAGAACAGTGGGTATATACGCTTCTTACCGACAACGAGTATGAGATTACGGATTATGATTTACAGGAAACGCTGAATGAATATGTATCTTATCTGTTTATGAATCATTACTTATAATTGGAGGAAAATTGAAAGAAAATACACTTTCAACCTTCCTGATTTGAGTGTCCGCAAAAGCGGACAGACGGGAGCAAAAATGCAATTAACAAAAGTACTTTTAACAGATTATTTCGATATTGTTTCCCCAAAACAGGATGACCGTATCCGGTTTGAAGTGCTGGAAGAAGGAAAGAAGGACGGCATTCCCTTCTTAGGAAGATCAGCGGTAAATAACGGGATTGTGGCAGTGGTAAAGAAAAGGGAAAATTTTGTTAACGAGGGAAATGTGATTACGATAGCTTTGGACGGGAGCACCGGCGCCACTTTTTATCAGTATCATGCTTTTTCTTCCGGGCAGAATATTTGGATATTGAAACAGAAAGAACAGTATCTGAAAGAAATGACACCGCAAGTCGCTCTTTTTTTGATTACCAGTATCCGAAAGGCAGTGAAAGGCTATACATGGAATCTGTCGCTGACCAAGACAAGATTAAAAAATATCAGAATTTATCTGCCTGTAAAAGAGGACGGGAGTTTGGACGTGAAATATATTGAAAGCCGGATGAAGAAACTGAGAAACATTGAAATGATAGAAAATATCCGTGAAAACCGATTTGAATAAAGCAGAACATCAAACTGAAAATAATGGTATAAAATGCACAAAAATGTTACGAAACTAAACGAAAACATAAAAGTAATGTACAAAACAAATATATATAATATAATATTTCTAAAGATTTGTCAGGCGTTTTGTAAATGCTTATGAAGAAGCGGGCTTGGAAAGGAGCACAAATTCGTGCGTTGAGCAAGAATGGAGGTTATTTATGAAAAAAAGTTTCTTATCGTGTATTTTGGCAGCAATGCTTTGTGCATTAAGTCTTAGCGGATGTGGAAATGGCAGCACACAGCAGGACGGAAATACGAAAGGAGCAGCAGGCGGACAGACGGGAGAAGCGGAGGCGGCAGATGACGGTGTTGTTACTCTTCGTATTTGGGCAGAAGATGCAAATTTTCCAGTACTGACCAAAATGATTGAAAGTTTTAAAGAGGAACATGCAGGAGAGGCAGAGTTTGAAATTATTCTCGAGCAGGCGGCTGATTCAAACTGCAAAGATTCTCTTTTAAATGATGTACATAATGCGGCAGACATTTTTCCGCTTGCAGACGATCAGCTGACAGCGGTTGTTGCAGGAGGCGCTGTTTGTGCGGTACCTGACCCGGAGAAGATCAGAGAGGCTAATTTGGAAGAAGCGGCAGAGGCGGCTTCTGTAAACGATATTCTTTATGCTTATCCGATGACGGCAGACAACGGTTTTTTCCTGTATTACGATAAAAATTATTTTACAGAGGCGGATGTGCAGACGTTAGACGGCATACTGGCAGTTGCGGAGGCAGCGGGAAAACAGGTCACAATGGATTGGGCGTCAGGATGGTATCTTTACGCATTTTTTGGCAATACGGGTTTGGATTTCGGAATCAATGATGACGGGGTCACCAATTATTGCAATTGGAATTCTACAGATGGTCCCATTAAAGGAACGGATATTGCAGAAGCAATGCTTGCAATTTCTGCAAATCCGGCGTTTAAAAACTGTGTGGATGCAGATTTTCTTGCAGGGGTACGGGATGGCAGCGTGATTGCAGGAGTCAGCGGCGCATGGAATGCGATGGAGGTCAAAGAAGCATGGGGAGCGGATTACGGCGCTGTGAAGCTGCCGACCTTTACATGTGCGGGACAGCAGATACAGATGTCCTCTTTTACCGGATATAAAATGATGGCGGTTAACGCTTATTCTGAGCATAGGGAATGGGCGCTGAAGCTTGCCGAATGGCTTACTAACGAAGAAAATCAGACCCTTCGTTTTGTAGAAAGAAATCAGGGTCCTTCCAACAAAAATGCGGCGGCTTCTGATGAAGTAAAGCAGGTTCCGGCAATCCGGGCGGTTATTGAGCAGTCACAATTTGGAAGGGTTCAAAGAGTAGGAAACAATTATTGGAATCCATGTCTTGAATTTGGTGAAATTATGGCGGAGGGAAATCCGGAACAGCTTGCTTTACAGGATATTATGGATAATCTGGTAGCGGGTATTACGGCATCAGTAGTACAATAATAGTATTTTTGCTTGAAAAATCTGGGAAGGAGCATAGTCAGAGACATGAAAAAAAAGAAAGGAATCAGTACCAAAATACTTATTCTTGTTCCAGTATTTATTTTAGGCATTGTGTCGATTATTTCTAATATCGGAGCAATTACCAACATTCGGAGCGTGAATAAAAATGCGACACAGATCGCAAATGGCTATATGACCTGTATTTCTGAGCTCAGTAATATAGAAAGAGAAACACAGTTGATTCATAAACTTGGACTTTCTCACATTGTGGTGACGGACCTGGACAGTATGATTGAATTGGTTGCTCAGATAAGAGAAGAGGAGGAAGTACTGGATCAGTATTTAAAAGCGTTTGAAAGATTCACAATGGCAGCAGGGAGTACACAGGAAAGCTACCGCATTCTTCTGGAAAATTATGAGGGCATGAAGTATGAGATTGCCAATTTGCTGGCGTATAGCGCCAACAGCCAGAATGAGACTGCTTATGCATTGGCAAACGGCGCCATAGAAGACTATGCGAATGCGATGCAGACGAGTATTGCAGATATGACTGCAAAGGTAAATGAAAGCGCAGATGCGGCAAAGAATCAGCTGGCAGCTGTTTATAATCAGGCTGTAGTTACAAGTACGGTTACAATCATCATAAGTGTTATTGCGCTTTTGGCAGCGCTCGGCAGTGTATTTATGCTTGTGATAAGACCGCTTAGCAGGACGCAGAAAGAGATTACGGGCATTATCGGAGACATTGACAGACGGGAAGGAGATCTGACCAAGCGCGTAACGATTCCATCCAATATGGAAATAGCAGCAGTCGGAAACGGAATTAATGTGTTTATGGGCAAATTACAGGATATCTTTAAAATGATCATAAACAATTCCCAAAAGATGGAAGTGGTTGTAAACGAGGTAATGAACAGCATTCAGACCTCTAATAACAGTGTTTCCGATCTGTCTGCTTTAACAGAAGAATTGGCTGCTACTATGCAGGAAATGTCAGCAAATGCGTCTCTTATCAACAGCAATACGGATGCGGTTCGCGATGAAGTAAATCAAATAGCCGACAGGACAACAGAAATCAATGAATATACGAGAGAAATGAAAGAACATGCGGATGAAATGGAAAATGCCGCACGTGCAAATATGGAATCTACCAGCGTGAAAGTAAACCAGATCCTTACTGTGCTTGGAAAGGCAATTGAGGACAGCGACAGTGTGAATCAGGTCAATAGTCTGACAGAGGACATTCTCAGTATTGCAAGACAGACGAATCTGCTTGCCCTGAATGCTTCTATAGAAGCAGCAAGAGCCGGTGAAGCAGGAAAAGGGTTTGCTGTAGTTGCAACGGAGATCAGCGATCTTGCAGCTGCAAGCCAGGAAGCGGCGAATCGTATTCAACAGATCAACAGTGTGGTTACAACGGCGGTACATAATCTTGCAGAGAATGCAAACGGATTGGTGAAATATATGAATGATGCCATTTTGCCGGAATTTGAAGGATTTGTAAGGTCAGGAGGCGAATACCGGAAAAAAGCTGCATTTATCGAAGAAGTTATGAACGAGTTTGTGGAAAAAACAGATCTGCTGAAGCAGACGATGGAAAATATTGCAGATTCTATCAACACCATTGCCAATGCCATAGAGGAAGGAGTAAATGGTGTAAGCAGTGCAGCAGACAGCACGCAGGGGCTGGTTGGCGATATGGAGGATATTACTCATCATATGGATGATAATCAGTCAATTGCAGCATCACTGAAACAGGAAACGGAAATATTTGTAAAATTATAAAGACAATATAGCTGGAAGTTCGTGGAAAAAGATAAGCCGCTTTTAAAACAGTCTGTATGGACAGTTTTAGAGGCGGCATATTTTGTGTCAATATAACAGGGTTTTACATAATGATAAAAAGGCGGCACAGAAAAGTTATTAAGAAAAAATAAGAAAAATTATTGTAAAATTAAGTTGAAGTAATGGAACATCAATGTTACAGTAAAATACAGGCGAATTTTGTAAGCTTTTGTCTGAAAAAAGGAAGTTTTGCAATTGCTTTAATCTGACCGTTTTGGTCAATATAAGGAAAGTGATACAATCAATGTTATTTTGCAGTATAGAGTTTATATTTATCTTTCTTCCGATTGTGCTGCTGCTGTATTATCTTGTTCCTGAAAAGGTGAGAAATCCGGTTTTGTTTTTGGCGAGCCTGCTCTTTTACCTGTATGGGGAACGGCAGTATATCTATTTACTGTTGTTATCGGTGGTCATTAATTTCTTCGCAGCGCTGGCGATAGAAAAGGCAAAAAATAAAAGGAAGAGAAAGGCGCTGCTGGCTGGTACGTTATTTTTGGATTTTGGAGTGTTGTTTTTATTTAAATATTCTGGATTTACGATCAGAAACCTGAATTATTTATGGATGAATTATAAGGATGGAAATGTTCTGTTTCCGACAGTGCGTCTGCTGCTGCCGCTTGGGATCAGCTTTTATACTTTTCAGCTTGTATCCTATGTGATAGACGTGTATGGGAAAAAGGTTCACGCAGAGCGGAATTTTTTGGACTTCGGGACTTATCTGTGTATGTTTCCGCAGCTGATAGCCGGACCAATTGTAAAGTATGCTGATATGGCAAAACAGATAAAGAAGCGAAAATATATTTCCGAAAATCTGGAAGAGGGATTGAAAGTTTTCACACTTGGGCTTGCGTCCAAGATGCTTTTGGCGAATCCCTGCGGCGCTTTTTGGAATCATGTGCAGGTAATAGGATTTGAAAGTATTTCTACGGGACTCGCTTGGCTTGGCGCAATTTCCTATACTTTTCAGATCTATTTTGACTTTAACGGTTATTCCCTTATGGCAATGGGACTCTGCCGGATGCTGGGATTTTCTATTAAACCCAATTTTATGCAGCCATATCTGTCAAAATCTTTAACGGAATTTTGGAGGAGATGGCATATATCACTTGGAACATGGTTTCGGGAATATATTTATATTCCTCTTGGAGGAAACAGAAAAGGAAAGGCCGTCTGGATCAGGAATATGTTTATTGTCTGGCTTTTGACAGGCATATGGCACGGGGCGGAGTGGAACTTCTTTTTATGGGGAGTTTTTTTATTCCTTGTACTTGTTTTGGAAAAAACACTATGGCTTTCTTTCTTAGAAAAAAGCAAAGTTTTTTCCAGAATTTATATGGCGGTGCTGATACCTGTAAGCTGGATGATCTTTGCAGTCACGGATATAAAGGAACTGGGGATCTATCTGGGCAGAATGTTTGGAATAGGGACAGTTCCGCTAGCGGGAAATGTACTGCAGGCAGAGTTGATATCAGCTGTCAGATCCTGCGGTATACAGTGGATATTGTGTCTGCTCTTTATCCTTCCGTATCCTGCAAAATGGTATGAAAAACATAAAAAGGATAAATGGTGTATTTTATTGCTGCTGGGTATTTTTTGGATCTCTGTATATCAGATTATTTGTACAAAATCCAATCCGTTTTTATATTTTAGATTTTAAGAAGTTAAATTTTTAACCAGATTATTTTGACAGAAAGGACGGCGAAGGACCATATGAAGAAAAAAAGAAAAGAATGTCCCTATTTTGTTATGGTCGTACAGACGTCCCTGATTTTTGCGTGCGTTCATTTAGTGGCGGGAAGCGCGCTTATGACAAAAACAGATACCACGGAGAGTATGGAAGTGGTGCATGGCATATCAGAAGAAATTACGCCAATAACGATAAGCGGGAATCAGACCGTTTCCGTGTCTGAAAATGAACCCGCAGACGGATCAGGGGAAGAACAGGACGTTTCAGGGAACGGATACAAAGAAGGCCGGGACGTTTCGGGAAATGGTTCTGCCGGACCAGAACCGGAAGATGGGATACCCTGGGAGGAAAATGGGAGAAAGGCGGCGGCAGCTTATTTGGATGATGTGCTTTTTATAGGGGATTCCCGTACCTGTACTTTACAGCAGTATGCAGGATGGGACAATGCTTCCTTCTATGTTAAAAACGGACTGACAATCTGGAACGTGCTGGATGCGAAAATTGCAGAATGTGAAGGGGAGCTGGTAACCGTAGAAGAAGCGCTGCAAAAAGAACAATTTGGAAGAATATATATTATGCTTGGAATTAATGAACTGGGCAGGGGAACAGCAGAAACTTTTGCAGAGGAATTTGGCAGGGTAATCACAAGAATTCAGGAACTGCAGCCGAATGTGGTTATTATAATAGAAGCGATTATGCATGTAACGGAAAGCAAAGATGCAGAAGAATCTTATATTAATAATGCAGAAATTGATGCAAGAAATGAAAAATTAAAGGAACTTGCAGAAGCGCAGGGGCTGTACTGGCTGGATGTAAATACTGTGACAGATGATGGAGAAACCGGTAAACTTGTGGAAGAATATTCCTTTGACGGGGTACATCTTAAGGTTAAATATATTGATATTTGGAAAGACTTTATATTGGAGAATCCTTTTCCTGAATTTGATACAGATAAGTAATTTTAGTTGCCAATAAGGCAGTAAATAGGATATACTGAATGAAGAAGCAAAATTTTAATCATATTCCTGAGGAAAAGTTTTGATGAAGATCAATTTGAAACAGGCGGCAGACAGAGTCTGGAAAGACGTAAAAGAGTATAAATGGCTGGGAATTGTTCTTGTTACATACTATCTGCTTATGGAACTTGTTTTTTCGGCGTTTTGTCCGCTTGTGATCATAACGGGTTTCCCGTGTCCCGGCTGTGGAATAACAAGAGCATTTTTCTGTGTGCTTACAGGACAGTTTCAACGTGCATGGAGTCTTAATCCGCTTATTTATGCAGTGATTCTGACTGCGTTGTATGCGGGCGTACAAAGATATCTTCTCGGACGTAAAGTAAGGGGATTAAAAAAGATTATATGTATCGTGGCGGTGCTGATGATTCTGGTATATGGATACAGAATGTATTGCTATTTTCCGGGCAGACCGCCAATGAGTATTACGAGAGGAAGCCTGTTTGAAAGGACTTTACCCGGGTACAGTGAAATATTAAATTTTATACAACGAAGATGCGCACCAAAATAATACAGATCTATCATGGATTTGTACAATAGAGTCGTGCAGAAAAGAGGGAAAAATGGATAATAACAATTGGGGTAAGACAGAAGAAAATGGAAATGAAAACAATGTGTTTGTGGCGGAAACACAAAATGAACAGCAGACAGCTACAGAAACAAATACCGAAAGCGCTCAACAGCAGGGCGGGGAAACGGCACAGACTGAACAGTATTACAGTGGAAGCACACCGCAGTATTCTACAGATACCGGCACTTCTCAAAATCCCTATTCTTATGAAAATATCAGCAGCCAGAACCCGTATTCTTACGAAAATATGAATCAACAAAATCCGTATACTTCTTCTTATGGAAGTCAGGAGAATCAGAATAATCAGGGGGCTTATTCTTCTTATGATAATCAGGGCAGCCAGAATGTGTATTCTTCTTCCTATGATAATCAGAACAATTATTCTTATAATAATACGACTAACCAAAATGCTTATTCTTATAATAATCAGGGAAATTATGGGAACCAGAACAACCAGAATACTTACGCCTATGGATATCAGAACGGTCAGAACGCACAGGATAACCAGAATGTGTACGCAAACGGAACCCAGAGCAGTCAGGGACAGGCTAATTACAGCAATCCTTATACAACTGCTTCTTATGGACAAAATAATAATGGATATCAGGGGTATCGGCCCGAAATGGAAGAACCGGTTAAAATGGGAGAGTGGCTGCTATTGCAGTGCCTGTTGTCTTTTATTCCCTGCGTAGGACTCATTTTGACAATTGTCTGGGCGTTTAGCAAGACGGAAAAGCAGAGTAAAGTTAATTTCTGCAAGGCATATCTTATTGTGTTTTTGATTCAGCTTGCTATAACCTTTGTTCTTATTCTCTTATATGGAGGACTGGTTTTGGCGGCTATGGATGGATTAATATAGCAGCCAGCGATAAAAGTAAAAATATAAAAAAAAGTGCGCCGCATGATATGCGGGGCACTTTTTAAGTGTACTAAACGGCGCAGGATTCAGTTTTTTGTCCATCTTCCTGAAGCGCCGCAGGGGAGTATCAATCCGCTGTCTTTTACAGGAAGTCCTATTTCATCTGCTTCCACATTTCCGCCGAATTTTTTTACCAGTATGGCACTCATCATATAAGTAAGAACAGCAGGCTGTAAGCCTGTAGTATAGGAGTTCACCAAGAAAAACAGAGGCCGGTCGGACAGAAGATTTGCCGTTAACTCGATAAAAGGAAAAATATGCTCTTCTATTTTCCAGATTTCCCCTTTGGGCCCTCTTCCGTAAGACGGAGGGTCCATTATAATAGCGTCATATTTATTGCCGCGTCTGATCTCCCGTTCCACAAATTTGACACAGTCATCTACGAGATAACGGACAGGGGCGTCTGCAAGCCCGGAAGAAACGGCGTTTTCTTTTGCCCATGTAACCATACCTTTGGAAGCGTCTACATGGGTGAGAGAGGCTCCGGCCTTTGCCGCTGCTACAGTGGCGCCGCCTGTATAGGCAAACAAATTCAGTACTTTAATTGGTCTGCCGGCATTTTCTATCAATTTCCGGGACCATTCCCAGTTTGCCGCCTGCTCGGGAAATAATCCGGTATGCTTAAAGCTGAAGGGTTTCAGATTAAAAGTAAGATCTTTGTAATGAATGGACCATTCCTTTGGAAGATTAAAAAATTCCCATTCGCCGCCGCCCTTGGAACTGCGGTGATAATGCCCGTTTTTCTTTTTCCAGCCGGCATTTTTCCTTTCTGTTTTCCAAATAACCTGAGGATCAGGCCTAACCAGTATATAATCTCCCCATCGTTCCAGTTTTTCTCCTGAAGAAGTATCCAGGACTTCATATTCTTTCCATCCGTCGGCAATCCACATATTTGCTCCAATCTGCGCTGCTTTTACGCCTTTCAAATTATTTTTTGAACAATATAGATCATTATATCATAAAACAGGAGAACACAAGAGTAAAAGAAAAGTAATTTTATATTTCCTTTTTGTTGACATTTAAAAGTGGATACTGTACTCTACTGTGGGTATAGATGAAAAACAAAGATTTTTTAATCAATATATTTGTGCAGACGAAACATACAGAGAGGAGTTAATTATGAAACAAAAGATTTTATCAGCAGTAGTATTTATGGCAGTGTTTTTAGTTACGGGCTGTGGCAGGAATATGACAGGCATGGCAAATGAAAGCGACGGGCTGGCGACAGACGAACAGATTGCAGCAGTGAAAGGGGAGCTGGGCGATGATATGAATGAATTGAAATTTTCCATCGACGGCGTAGTTTACCAGTATCCAATGACAATGCAGACAATGTTGGACGCGGACTGGTATCTGGACAGTTCTGTCAAAAAAGAATTGCAAACATTAGAAGGAAATACACGGACCACCGGTTTTGTGCTTCGCAAAGACAGAAGCGGCGAATATGGAATTACAGAATGCTCTGTTGTCGCAAGCAATGACAGTTCTTATGAAAAAGAGATCGGGGAGACGAATTTGTACAATTTGAATTTCAGACGTGAAAAGGGAGCTGTTTTGGTTCTTCCACAGGGACTGAAATGGGACAGCACTTTTGAAGAAGTGTGTGAAGCCTATAAACCCAGTGCGGATTACATAATAGATCAGGACGGTGTGTTGACGATAACTTTTACAAACTCATCCTATGACGGCCATCTTGTAATGTGGTTTGATACGCAGACCCGTGAATTATCTGAACTGAAATTCTATTAAATCATTTTACCTAAACAGCAGCGTTTTCTCCTGTCCGGTCAGGACAGGAGAAATTGTACATAAAAAAATACAATATTTTGAAAAAAGTACTTGAAATATGGGAAAATCTCCTGTATATTAATTATTGCTGTGACATGATAGCGATGAAGCGTGAGGTTGCTGCCTGATAAATGGCAGGTTTTCCGTGGAGCGAATGTCAAGTTAGGAAACTGACGACAAGTCACT
>CANSUS010000034.1 GCA_947650155.1 uncultured Lachnospiraceae bacterium | reverse complement strand
AAACAATGAAAAGAGGACAGATAAAATGAATATAATTTACGCAACATACAATATCTATCATAACAGTATTGCCGTATACACCCACGCAGGTTATTTCTTGCGGCCGATCCTGATTGTAAAATTAAAGGTATAGGAACGGCTCTGCTTAATACTTTGGAAGCAAAAGAAATTATATTAGAAATACCTAAAGGTAAAGTTCCCTTAAAATGTTTTGTTTACAGTAAGAAAATATTTGATATAACTCTCTAAGTCCTCATCTGCATCTTTCGTAACTACTACTTTATAATCCATACTTTACCCTCATATCATGAGAAACTTCTGCCGCATTTTTATACATCCCCTGTGCCGCTTGCTTACGCGATTTTTCCGGCTTATCTAATATTTGGGATTTTGATAATGCTTCATATGGACATGCAGTGCCCTTTTTATTTCAAATGGAAAACCATTTACTGCCAGTGCCTGTGTTAAAAACATACGGATTGCAGTTGTGGTATCTGTTCCTAAATCTTTAAACAAAGCATCTGATTTGGTTTTTAAATCATCGTCTACTCTTACTTGAATTGTACTTACCATTTGCGCCTCCTATATTTACTCTATTTTTATTATAAGTACATCCGATATTTTATGCTAATTCAATACATTTGTAATGACTTAGCATTATTATTTGTGCCATTTCTATTAATATTCCTTAAATAGGGATTTTCTAAGCAAAAAGAAGTATCTTTATCCAAAGACATAAACTTTTTACACTACCGCATATTGATATATTTTCATGCATATCATGCATCATGTCGGCGTATTAAAACACCTTTCATAAATTGTGTTTCATTATGCGTTTTATATATGATGGCTTTCTCGTCTTCTGTACATCCAATCAATATTTTTATTTCAGAATCCTTTTTTACCAGATCAACGATACACATTATCGCATCAATCTTTTTTTCACCGCTTCCCACCCATACATCTATTCCTGCTCCATCCATAGAAGATGTGTCTTTCAAATATCCATAATCAACCTGATAAATAAAGTCAGGATATCTGGGGTGCGGCGTTCCTTTCGATCTGTCTATCACAATTTCTGAATAATGCACCAATTCGTCTAGTGCATTCCAAAAATCACTATTATTACTATTCATGTTAACCTCCATGATTCCGCTCTGCGGAATTACAAATCAATACGGAGAATGCCCGTATTTTGGGCATTCTCTTGTGTGAGACTTAGTACTTCTTGACGAAATGCCCTCTGGCATGAGTCTTAGAAGTACTTCTCACATTAGCCTCCATGTCGCGGCTCTGCCGCGATACAAATCCTGATGAAAAATGCCGCTTTTCAGGCATTTTTCGGCGTGAAACTTAGTACTTCTTAGCGAAACGCCCTCTGGCGTGAGCTTTAGAAGTACTTTTCACGCTAATCTCCAATCCTGCCAAACCGCATTTTCTCTTATTAAGAATGTCCCAAACCTTTTAGCAGATTGGGAACTGTTATCTCCTATGATGCTATGAACATCCCATATTCCTTTGGTACATTTAAAATTCCGCCTGTCATATTTTTTATCAAAATATCCTTTATCACCTGTTTGGGTACGCCATTCAATGATACCATACCGGAGCATGAGTAAATATATTCCACCATATCATCTATATTGGTAACTGCTAAGGAATCTTTATATTCTAATTTTTTGACTTTTTGAAAAAAATTACTCAAAATCTCATTTCCATTTTGAAGCGTAAAATTCTTATTTACGTTGTCTTCAACACCGTATGTAAAAAGAATTTTTGAAAGATATTCAATAATTCCATGCTCGCCATATGTCGCACAATAAAAATGACCTTCCTTCTTTAAAACCCGCCGCACCTCAGCCAAACCTTTATCCAGATCCGGTACATGATATAGCATCATATTTGCAATAACGACATCAAATGTCTTATCTTCATAAGGTATCTTTTGAATATCTAAAGCCCTGTATTCTATATTATCAAAATTACCTACATTGTCTTTTGCTGTTAATAACATTCCTTCTGAGAAGTCAGAAAGTACTAATTTAGAGCAGCGGCCAATCAAAGACTCCCTGTTCTTCCACATATCTCCGGTTCCGCATCCTATCTCTAATACTTCAGCGCCTTCCTCAATTTTATAATTTGAAACGATCCAGTTCCTAAAGCCCATCTGATTCGTTGAGTATTTATCATGAATTGATATTCTTGTATTTAAATTGTTTGCAGTCTCATATTGCTGTTTTACAACGGACGTATCATTTATTTTATTCATAATTCACCCCACTAATCCCTGTTTGTCAATGTCTGCACTTTTAAAAATACTTTCTTTTCAGAAAATGTACCTACTGCATAAAAATTGAGGGATCATGCATACTTACGCGCATAGTTACAAAATTTACGCTTGTTCAACAACTTTACATGTGAAATTTACCAACGTGTCATATTCTTTTCAAATTTTGCAATGTATGCCTGTCTTAATTCATCAGCAGATATTCCATAACACATCATAACATCATTGTAGTACATGAGAACATCAGCCATTTCTTCAACGAGGTGCTTTCTCAGTTCAACATCCTCAGATGCCTTTATATCTCCATGTTTTTTGACAATATCAATCACTTCACCAATTTCGCCAATCATCCAAAGCAGCTTATGTTTACCTGCCTCTGGAGAAATCATTTCCCATTTATCTTTGTATTTATCCTGAAGCCTTTTTTGCATATCTAACATTTCATTTATACTAAAATCTGTCATAAATCTTCTCCTTCAATTTCTATAAATGGTTTTTATCATGTATTTCTATTTAATCCATTTTCATAAACATCTTAAATATTTCTGCAAGCTCCGGCGAATCCGCCTGTGTCTCCTGACTTTCCTGCTCCTTTACAATCTTTTTTCCTTCCTCATATGAGAAACCAAAATATCTCTCCAAATCTTTTAAAAAATCCGATTTACCATCTTTGGCTGCAGCAGAGTTACTTTGATACTCGTCATGAGTCGAACCGCTTTGCTCCGTTTCGTTACGCTCAGATTTGTTATACGCCGTTTTAGTGCGCCTCGACGTGCTTTGATTTGTCGCGGTATACTTTGGTTTACTATATTTTATGTTTGTATTCTGAGACTCCCTGCGTCCCGGACTGCCATATATTACGGGCGTTCTTCTTTTCAAATCATATGCTTTTTTCTTTGACGCATCGCTCAAAACTTCATATGCTTCTGCAATGTCTTTAAATTTTTCCTCTGCTTCAGGATGATTCCTATTAAGATCGGGATGATATTTCTTAGCCAGTCTTCTGTATGCCTGCTTAATTTGTTCTTCATCCGCCTGTTCTGTTATTTCCAATATTCTATAATAATCCATATTTATAGATCCAATGTACCTTTCTGATTCTTTACTACAGATTGCTTTATGGTTTATCAATGCTTTAAGTTGGTCTGCTTTTATCTTAAATTATCACATCTAAGTTCTCTCTTCAAGCGCAATTCCAGACTGTTATCAGACTGCATGGATCATTATTAAGAAAAAATATTAACCTATCTCATTGGACAATTTTCATACTTCCACTCATAATTGAGAAAAAACTACGAGGAGAGTGTTTGCTTATGACCACTTTAAATCATTATATTACGGAATACATTGACTATTGTGAGTACCGGAAACGGCTGGATTCTAAAACTCTGAAAGCATATCGAATTGATTTGCGCCAATATCATAATTTTAGTCAGCCCCCTGCTGATCTTCTATCAAAAGATACCGTAGATGCCTTTATTACTTTTTTACATAAGCAATATAAACCCAAAACTGTAAAACGAAAGATTGCCAGCTTAAAAGCCTTTTTTCATTTTTTAGAATATAAGGAACTGTTGCCGGAGAATCCCTTTGCCAAATTGGACATCCGCTTCAGAGAAGCCAAACTCCTGCCTAAAACCATTCCTTTTCATTCTATACAGACCTTTTTATCCACCTTATATGCACAAAAAGAACTGGCAAAAACAGAATACCAGACTCGCTGCTGCATCCGGGACATTGCGGTGATCGAGCTTTTGTTTGCTACAGGTATGCGTATATCAGAGTTATGTTCGTTAAAGCCACAGGATATTGATCTGGAAAGCAGTAATGTATTGATCTATGGAAAAGGCGCAAAGGAGCGGATTTTACAGATTGGCAATCCTGCTGTTATAGCGGCGTTGAGACTGTATCAGGAAACTTTTCGGGAAGAAATCATGGTTTGCGGGTATTTTTTTGTGAATCGGCTAGGTCATAAATTATCTGATCAGTCGGTGCGGTTTATGATCGACCGGTATGCTAAACTTGCCGGAATTGAGCAGCATATTACGCCGCATATGTTCCGGCATTCTTTTGCCACGCTGTTGCTGGAACAGGATGTGGATATTCGGTATATTCAGCGGATGCTTGGACACAGCTCGATCAGTACGACGGAGATATATACGCATGTGTCGAATGTGAAGCAGAAGGAGATTTTGGTGAAGAAACATCCGCGGAATTGGATGGTGGTTGGGAGTGAATAATGGATAATTAAAAGTTATCTATTGAATTTGAAAAAATTGGTGGGATATGAATTAATAAAAATTATCCTTTAGGAATTTTGGGGAGTAACATTATGGATACGAATTATACAATTAGATTGATTAAGAGTGTAAATGACAAGGATTTAGTAGAAGCTCTTGACATATATATAAAAATGGTAGATGAACATTCAGAAACATCTACTTCACAAATACGGGATTACATACAAAATAAATATAATGATACTAGAAAATTGTTTTTTTATGTTTTGTATGCTAATGATAAAATAGTTGGTTTTGCAGAATATGGTTATCTTCCGCAAAGCGAAGCATTATTGATAGATTATATTTGTACCAATCCTAGAAACCACATATATTTTTATAACTTTTATCATATGATTTTTGAAGATATAAGTGGACTTTTAAAAAAGAAAAACTATTATATAAAGTACATTATTACAGAATTATCTCTCAAAAAGGATAATGAAAATAAATATATAGATGTTGATAGCAATTATTTTAGACAATTACTTTCTTTTGAAGGATTCAAAATACTTCGGACACCATATTATCAGCCATATTGTAATAATATGAAAAAAGAATTATTTTGGGAAGATTTCAATATTGCTATTAAATCCTTGATAAATGGATTGTATACCAAAACTCTCGTTGATAAGATATTCTATAAAGAATTATTAACTGATATCTATATGAATCATTATGCAGTATGGTATGCAAAATTTATGGATCAAACAAAGGTTGACCAATTTTTTACTAATTTGATCAACAAAGTAGAAAAAGAGTTTACTGATAACATAGAGATTGATAATATTACATTAGTTAATTGTACTTTATTTCAAAATGGATTATGTCAGCAAATATCAACAGAAAACATAACTCTAAAGAAGAAACGCGCCTATTATGTAAAACAATGGACAATGCGTATTGTGTGTGTGATTTTTTCTATTGCAACAGGTGTTTTCTGTTATCTGGAACGGTTTGATACATCAGAAGCATTCTTTTGTTCATTACTTACTATTGTCTCGGCAACAATAACGTTAGTACAATTTATGAAAGAACGTTTTTTTTAAAAATAAAAATTTCGTTATGAGCAAAAAAGTAGGAAAAAGGTTGCAACCAATCATCAAATATTGAGTATTTAGCAGCCTTTTTCTCTGAAAGACCAAATCTATAAAATAATGATGAAAGGCTATGGAATCTATACTTTTTTTTGCAACTGAACTTGTAAAATACTGCTAATTGAAATACAAAGTTCTCGTCATACATCCACAAGTAATGTGTTTGATTATTGTATTGATATGTTTGCATAAATAAAGTTTTTGCATATTTTTTTGTAAAAAGAAACTCAGCACTATTTGATCTTTCAAATTCTAATATGAGAATGCCGTTAGGTTTCAGTATTCTACTAAATTCTGACACAGCCTTTTGAATATCCACATAATTAATAACACTCCCAACACATATTACACAATCTACAGAGCAATCTTGCAAGGGAATTTTTTCTATAGAACCAACTAAATAGTTTTCAAATAAATTAACATACTCTTCTATAATATCCATGTGTATAATCGTAGCACAAGTTTTATAGGTTGTTTTACCGCAACCGGCATTTAGCACAACTTGTGTATTTTTAAATTGTAATTCATTTATATAGTCTTGAATATGCTTATGTAAAATTTTATATGTATAGGAATGCCATATATCATCATCTGGCCAGGGTTCTGATTTCTTATAATTCTCTTTAGCCATATTTTCTACATCTTTAATATCATTTGAATCCACAGTTTTCTCCTAACAGTATACTAATTCATCTATTCCAAAACTTTCGAGGATAATTTTTATTAATTCATATCCCACCAATTTTTTCAAATTCAATAGATAACTTTTAATTATCCTTTGATAATAACTTTTTCATATTACACCTGCAACAACTTTCTACAAATTCTGCAATGTTTTCCAAAAACTTCAAGTTCTATATTTCTATTGAACATCCAACTTTTCCATCCATTAAAGTTCTTTTTGTCATACTCCACATAAATTACAGTCGCTATCCTTCCTCCCACTTTTAATTCCTCTTACAAATCTCACCCGCCTATGCTATAATCAACCCAACACCCCAAAAAAAGGAGCCAAAAACCCTTGACCATAGCAATCCTATCCGATATACACGGCAACTACACCGCCCTACAAAAATGTCTGGATCATGCATCCGCAGCAGGCGCCGATACTTTCCTCTTCCTCGGCGACTACCTTGGAGAACTGGCATATCCCCAAAAAACAATGAACATTTTGTATCATTTAAAAGAATCGCAAAAATGTTTTTTCATCAAAGGAAACAAAGAAGATTACTGGCTGGACTATGAAAAAAATCCAGTCGGCTGGAAAGAATACGATTCCACAACCGGCAGCCTTTACTATACATACAAAAATCTGAAACAAAAAGACTTACATTTTTTCAAAACCCTTCCGTTTCAAAAAGAACTAAAATTTGAAGATTTGCCGTCACTCACAATTTGTCATGGTTCGCCGCGAAAAGTAAATGAAAAATTATTACCCGACAAGGAAAACACATTTGAGATAATGGAAAAAAACCCCAGTAATTATATTTTGTGCGGACATACCCATCAGCAGGGTAAAATAGAACATAATGGGAAAATGGTACTGAATGCAGGTTCCGTAGGTATTCCTCTTCATAGCAATGGAAAAGCGCAATTTATGATATTGAAGGGATCACAAGGCACATGGGACTACGAGTTTGTCAGTCTGGAATATGATACAGAGAAAGTCATTACTGATTTATATTCATCCGGTTTATATGAAAAAGCTCCGTACTGGTGTAAAATTTCAGAATATTTATTAAGAACTGGCGAAATATCACATGGTACGGTTTTAGCAAGAGCAATGTCAATATGTGAAGAAAAATTCGGAGAATGTAACTGGCCAAATGTCCCGGAAGAATGCTGGGAACAGGCTGTAAAAGAAATGCTGAAAAGAAGTCTGTGATACCCCGAATTGGCCTATTCCTTCCTAAACGAATTTTCCGTCCCCAGATTATAAGGACAAATATCTCTGCATTTATGACAGCCTATTACCCAACTTTGTATTGCTTTATCATCGCCAAAAGCGTAGTCCCAACATACCTGCTGCTCCAGCTCTAAATGCTCTAACGCATTTACCGGACATATATTTACGCAGGCATTGCAGTTATTACAAATATTATCTTTTAACTCGTCACACTCCAATTCCTGCTCGCACAAAACCGCGCCCAGCCAAACCATGCTTCCAAATTCCGGCGTAATAAGCAGAGAATGTCTCCCTATCGTCCCCAAGCCCGCCGCCTGTGCCGCGTGCTTTAGAGAAATAATAGAGCGCCATCGTTTCGTCTTTTCGTCCCATTGGCTTTCATTTGTTGGAATAGGTACACAGACTATTTGATGTTTCTCCATTTCAATACAAAAGTCAAGAGCCATTGCATCCATCTTGGGCGTAATCGAATTTCTCACTTTTGTATAAGGTACAGGAGAATTGCAGCTTAGAGTTCCTATCGGAAATCTGCATCCAAAAGAAATAACCGATTTACATGTCGGTAAAACATCTGTAGGATGATACCCTTCAGGAGCGTCATTAAATCTATCTATACCCGCTATTCCACATAAATCTGCCCCTAATCCAAATAAAATATCTTTCACCTGCTTACTATCAACCATGCTAACCTCCATGCCGCCTTTGGCGGCTCAAATAAGTATGAAAAACTGCCGGTTCCCCAATACACATTTATTGTCTCATTTTCACTGCCTTCAACTCTACCCAAACCGGCTTATATCCGACATTTATTGCAACCCGCTTTGATGCAATATTAGACCATGCCGTACCATAATAGGGAATTTTATTTCTTTTCAAAACCTCATTAGAAATTATTTTTACAATATCCGTCGCAACATGATGCATCTGCTTTTCCGGGACTACATCAACGCCAATCTGCCAGATTTGATCCGTGTCGTTGCTTGCCCCTGCCACCCCCAGCAGTTCCCCGTTTTTATATGCCGCTGCTGCAAGCATATCCCTGCGGTCACTTTCCTGCGAATAGCCCATTGCCATGTGAAACCTGTCGTCATCATACAATTTTTTAATGGCATCGCCTTCCAGTATTTCAATATCTAATTCCGTATCTGCCTGACAAATCTCTCTGCTTTCTAACAAGTAAAATTCCTCAATCTCATTTATGATCCCTCCATGCCTCTTTAATTCATTTTCCAATACATGAAGCGGCATATCAAAGCAGCGGAAACCATCCTTGTTCTCCACATATTGCCTCATAAATGTTTCCAGTTCCCCGCTCACAGCCGCCACCGCGCCTTTTCCAAAACAAGCCATAAACATCTGCAAATCATCATTGATATTTCGCCGCCTCATACGGTTTTTACCCAGTATTTTGACGGTATTACTCTTTTTATCAAAGTCCTCTTTTATGCAGTTTAGGTCAATTGCTAACTGTTCTTTTAATGTTGAAATCATTTTTCCCGCTTACCTCACATCTGCTTTCCTAATTGACATAAGCTGCACGCCCTGCCTGCCTTGTTTCTATATAACGAAATCCCGCTTCATAATAAATTTTCTCTGCCGTCTCTCCATCCGTCCACAAATAACAATTTTTTATTTGATTTCTTTCACAATAATCAGAAAAACAATGCATCAGCGCCCTTCCCACGCCTTTATTTCTATGTTCGTTTGGAACAAGTAAATAATTAACCCTGCATACGCCGCTGTTAATATGAGCATAAGTCATTCCCGCCGGCTGATTCTCATAAAAAGCCACAAAAAATAATGTATTACAATTGTCCAATGCTCTTTTTGCCACTCCGATTTCCCAAGGTTCTCCAGCCTTCTCAAATATTTCTGTCCCATATTCTTCTTTCCATTCGGACACCTTCCGAACGACAATTTTCGTATTAGAAACAATCTGTGAGAAGAATGCAGGCTTTTCGCTTTTTTCAGACAAAATCATATATTTTTGCGGTTCCGTCCAGCTTTTAAATCCATACTCCCAAAGCGTATTTTTCATTTCTTCAAAATATCCGCAATCACAAATTGATTGATAAATGTTGGGGCTGATCCCTTTCTCTGTATAAAACCTTATGATATCATCAAGCGTCTGCTTCAAATCGGATACTTTGTCCTTAAAGATAAGCGCATGATTGGAGTCATAAGAGTCCTTATTCTCTTCATTATAAAACAGAAATCCATAGTCCCGTTTTTCATAAAATGTTATTTCCCTTGGGAATAAATCTTCTTCCACATATATCTTTTCCAAATCCATATTAGCTCCCGCCTGCCCTCTCTAACGGGCGTACAAATCAAAATCATAAAATTTTATATTTCACGCTAACCTCTATGATTCCGCTCTGCGAAATCACAACTCAACACGGAGAATGCCCGTATTTTGGGCATTCTCTTGTGTGAGACTTAGTACTTCTTGACGAAATACCCTCTGGCATGAGTCTTAGAAGTACTTCTCACACTAACCCCATCTGCCTGCTTCGGCAAGCATACAAATCAGGATCGTGAAATTTTATTTTTCAATCTATTACTCCTCATCCAGATATTCATATAAAAATTTCCCAAAAGTATCTGCAATCACTTCTATTTCACTATAATCATAATTCACCTCAACAACAGGGCATTCCCCACCCTCCATTTTACTCGTGTCCAGACAAATTAAAGTATCACTCCAGAATCCGATAATAACCAGATTTTTAGGCAGTCCTACACTTCGTTCCGTTTGTGTGGCGATCACAACGTCATCTTCTGCATTATTTGTAATACCAAAGATAATTTCTCCACCAGCGTCGCCACCGCCAAAATCAATTAAAAAAGCTTTATAACTTTCAGGAAAGGCAACAGATAATGTTCTCATTGCATTTTCTATTTCACTTTCTGAAATACCGCCGACAAATTCTGTAGCGTCCATATCCATAATACCCTTTGCTTTTTTGTAATACTCCATAATAACTCCATCGCTCCCTGTTAAACTTATATATTTGATTTTAAATCGTTTGTCTCTTTTAACTTTATACTATATAATTGTATTACACAACTAAAAAGTCAATTTCTATTTGCCAACAGATAAGGAGAATACTGCAAATGAAAATAAGATGCGTATGGGAACACAACGGTAATGACAGCATTCTATATGCGGACAATTTTATTGGCGCTTTTACAAGAGGCGTATCTAAAGAAGCAGCGATTCAAAAAATGCCTTCCGAAATCAAGTCCTATCTAAAATGGGCGGGAAAGACTGTTCCAGACTCCTTTGATTCTGAAATTGTTCAGGAAAAAAACTCCGGTCTGACCATTTCTGATGCGGATTCGGATGTCCTCTTTGATACAGAAAAGAAAGAATTAAATAGGACAGAATATATAGAATTGAAATCTCTTGCCCTGAAATCAGCGAGAGACTTTTTTGTGCTGTACAATGCGATACCGGATAAAGATAAAAGCTGTCTGCCAAAAAGAACAACTTTCTATGGGCAAGTCCCCCGCACGGCGTCAGAAATGTATGAACACACCAAAAATGTCAACGATTACTACTTTGGCGAAATCGGCGTCCCGGCGGATCATAAAGGGAACATTGTGGAATGCCGGGAACGGGGCTTTGCCTTATTGGAAAGCCAGCCTGATTTTTTAGATAACCAAGTCTTCTATGGCAGTTATGAGGAAGAATGGTCGCTGCGAAAAGTGTTGAGGCGTTTTATCTGGCATGACAGAATTCACGCAAAAGCGATGTACCGGATGGCAGTTCAAACCTTCGGGCCTGATCTTGTGCCGAATATATTTTTCTTTGATGTATCAGTTTCCATGCAGACTAAAAACTGAGAAAAGCGGAGAATCCCCATCATTATGAGACACTCCGCTTTTAAATGTGAAAAATAGTACTTTGCTTTTTCTCCATCATCGATTTTCATTCATATAAATATTCGCCCTGCTCTGGATAACGGAAATCACCTCTTCCACACTCTTTTGTCCGTTAAAATAGGCTGCTGACTCTTCCGAGACAATGGAGAGCACCGTTTCATCAAACCGCGCCATGCGGTCTATTGCTTCTATCAGTCCCCTTACTTCCGCAATCTCCTCCTCTTTTGCCGGATGGATATCCACACTGAAGGTATTGGGTTCTCCCAAAGGCGTTGAAACTTGTATGGAAACTGTAATGCTTTCTCCCCCATTGATCTTGTCGCCGTCTTCATTCGTCCTTAATGTTGACTGCATTGCCGCATCCGCCATCCGGTCAAATGCAGAACGAAGCAGCGGGAAAAAATTGACATATTGATTCTGATAATCTTCTTCTAGCAGAGAACGTATAAACTCCCACGCCCCCTCTTTATTTCCGCTCTTTGCATTCATGGCGATTGTCACCGGTCCGCCTTTTGCAACAGAACCGCATGCAAAACTTCCGGGATATCCTACAAAAGAAATATCCGCATCAAAAATATTGTGACACAGCTGATAATCCGATATGCCCCTGAGTGTGCTCTCCATCAGTAATACTTCTCCGTTTCTTGCCCTTTCCCAATCAATTTCCCATTCTTCCGTCAAACTTTTCGTAGGAAAGCAATTTGCAAATTCCAGCATTTCTTTAAATGCATCATTGTCAAACGCGCAGTATCCCTCATTTAAATCAAAAAACTGCGCCATATTATAACGTAAGTAGATATTCAATATTCCCGACTTGGTTTCGCCGTTCAAAAGCTCCACGCCTTCTCCTCTTTCCTCTGCCAGCTTCCGCATTTCCTCTATTGTCCAACTATAGCCGTCTCCAATTTCCCCTGTTTTACCGACGATGGTATCGATATAAAAATCCGGCGACAGAAAATATAGTTTTCCGTCTGTTTCCAATGCGGTTAAAATATTGTCGAAATAATCGGCGCGGTTTATCCCCTGCTCCCCGTCCAGATAGGGCTTCAGATCTTCAAAAATCCCCTTCGCGGCATAAAATTCCTCCGTTCCGTCCGTAATGTTAATAATATCCGGTATGTTTCCCGCTATAATCTCATTATTGAACCGCATGACCCCTGCGCTATAGTTCGTCCCTTTCGCATACTCTATCACCTCAATTCGATAGTTATCGTTTTCTTTATTAAAATTCGTGACACATCCCCGCAGCCCGTTTGTTAATTCTATTGTACCGAGCGTAATCATCTGCTTTTCTTTCTTTTCCCCTTTATCCGTCTGCTTTAAAACAGCCATTTCGTTCCTTCCTGCATCCCGGTCACAGGTAATCAGATGCAGGCCGTCTTCCCGTACTGAAAGATACACAATATCTTCTACATAAATATCATGATATAACCAGTCCGCTACAACTGCCGTTTCCCCTGTTTTGGGGTCATAAGAGTAGAGTTCATTGGAATTATAAAAATAAATCCCCCCTTCTCCCGGTTCGGTAAAAGACATAGGAGAGCGAAAATGATCATTTTCGTAAGTATCTCCCCACTCTTTCTTTTCACAATCCAGAACCTTCACGAGCATACTGCCCATACCATATACAGAAACTGCCAGCTTTCCCTCCGGCAGTACGCCCATTTCATAAATCCATTCCCCTGACTGTACATGAAACTCCTCGTTTCCTTCTCTGTCCAGCACCCACACCGTCTCATTACCTGCTAAATAGATCCTCCCGTCCGGTCCGGCTTTCAAATACCGTAAAAAAAATTCCTCTTCTGATTCTTCCAGCAAACCTGTAAGATCTTTCTCCATCATGACAGTACCGTCTTCACCAATTTCAATAAGCCAGTGTCTGAGCTGATCTGCCCTTTCTTCTTCCGCATTAATCAGGATCAGCAGCGGATGTCCTTCGCTGTTGACACAAAGTCCCTGAATACTGCCCGCTGGTATGGCGTCTGTTAAATCCGTCGTCTGCCCGCTGTCTAAATCATATTTCATAAGTTTTCCCTTCAAATTATTGGACTGGTCATATTTCAGATAATAGACAGCTGTATCCGAAACGGCGATCCTTTCTATGGCTTCCGTCTCCGGTATTGTTACATATTCTCCTGTATAATAATTCCCTTCTGCCGCCGATAATTCTATTGCTCCGCTCTGTGTTCCGTTCTCTGCCTCGCTGACACTCTGACTTTCACCGCCGCCGTTCCGGTTCTGTCCTTCCGCGTCTTTTTCCTTGCCGCATCCACTTAATCCCAGAAATAACACAACCATTCCCAACAGAACAATACTTTTTTTACATATGTCACTGCCTCTTACCATTTTTTTATGATTCATATTTCCTCCCGTTAATAGTAACTTCATTCCTTGAGATCTTCCAATTTTACCTCCCCTTCGCTTTGGACGATCGTAATCGCCATACCGGCAAATTCAAAGGTACGAATTTTTTCAATATTTTCTTCCGTCAGATCCGTCACTCTTACCTCCAGACGAAGGGGATCTTCCATTATGGCAGATGAGACTACAAAGGGCAGATCTCCGTTTGCCATCGCTTCAGATATTTTTTCCTGCAGCTCATTGATATAAGCCTCTGACACAGGGCTGCTGGTAACTGTAAAATCCAACGTATTGTTCCCATCGCCTTTTATGCCTCCGTCCCTTTCTTCCGCATCGCGAATCCGTTCACGAAACTGTCCCAATTCCATATGTCCGGTATCATATCCGCAGTCCACATTACGACAATATCTGGTTTTTTCACCTTGCTCATTCTTGCAGGGATACGAAAATACAAGAGTCCCATCCTGTATCCACTCCAGCATCGGCTGATCGGACGGATTGCCTGTATACAGCCACGGTTCATACACATAATTCCAATTATCTTCCCCGTCTATCACGTCATTCAGAAGCATGCCAAATGCCCCGAATTCCTTGCTGATAATTCCGTACACTTCAAACTCGCCGGTGGAATCCTCCGCCATTTTAATCAGCACATCTGCGTTTTCTTTAAAATCAACAGTATGATTCCAGTCATAAGCATTCTCCAGTCCGACTTCATCAAGAACTCTGCTTATCACTTCAAATTCACGTCCTCCGTCATCATCAAAAACCAGATATGACGTCATGGTATCCTGCGTATATCCCAATTCCCCAATTGTTATATCATCAACTAACGCAACATATCTAATCTCTCCATCGCTTTTATAAAAAGTAAATTCCCCGGCAAATTTAAGTTCACCGTTATACTGGTTTTGATACAAAGCAACTCCTTCCAGATTATAAGGTTCCTTTGTCATCGTATGATCGGCAACATGATAGACATACATTTGATCCTGATTCATCGGATGCAAAAATACCGTCATGCCGTCTTTTGCAACACTGATCTCACATGCAGCGTCACCCTGAGTTGCATTACAGCCAATAGATTCCAAATCAATACTGCGAAGGACCTTGCGATTCTTCAGATCATATACAAACAGTCCATAATACCCGCCGAATATGAATTTTTCATCATCTGCATAATACAGCCTGCTTCCATCCGCACCGGTCGTCATCTCAAAATCGATTACCGGCTCTTTCACCTCGACCCAGCCTGACATCTGAAAATCTTCTTTCTTTCCGTCTGCCCCTGTAGAAATTTTCCCTTCCCCCTCTGTCTGCGTCTGATTAGTCCCTGCCGCCTGCATGACAGATGCAATCCTGACCTCAACGTTTTTTACAGTCACAAACAAGGTAACGTCCTCGGCGCTTTCATTTTCCGCATAAATACCAATATGGAACCACGCCCCTTTTTCTGCGCTCACTTTAGACGGAAGACCCGGCGTCACATAAACCGGCTCGTCATACGCATTTTCCTCTGTTACTTCAAGGGGTACAATCTGAACTTCCGTATCCCCAATTTCCTGTCCCACACTGACCAAAATCGTCTTTTTTTGCGGCGAAATCTCCTGATCCGAATAATAGAAACCGGCCCCGCTGTTTGCCGGAATCCTGATTCCAATCTGAAAGGTGTTGTTTTCAGGGTTTGTCAAAAAACATACTGCTGCCGCTGTACAGATCAGAGTCGAAGTAATCAGTACCCAGAGCGCAGGTTTTTTATAATGAAGTATGCTTTTAATTCTTTCCTTCACTCCCACTTCTCCAAATGCCAAAGGACAGACAGAAATCAACTTACTCCGCACGCTGCACGTAAGAAGCACCATAGAATACTCCTTCTTTTCCTCTGTATCCATACCGCGGATTACTTTTTCATCACATGCCATTTCAATATCGCGGCAGAGCAAAATGTATGCAAGAATACAAAGGGGATGAAACCAATATACAGAAAGCAGCAAGTATCCAAACGGTTTCCAAAGATAATCCCTGCGGCTGATATGCGCCCGTTCATGCGCAGTCACATTTTCAATCTGCACTTCATTCATTTCGGACGGCAAAAAAATACGTGGTCTTACAATTCCCAAAATAAAAGGAGTATCAATTCTGTCACACAAAAATATATTTTCCTGCAGCCGGACCGATTCCCTCACTCTTTCTTGTAAACGCAGATAACTGATTAACGCGTATAGGAAAAACCCGAAAGTACCGGTCAGCCAAATGGCTGCTGCCCAATCTATCCAATGGGGAGAATTTCCTCCAGTCGCTGCCGGCGTTACGGATTCCGTTATCTGCGCGTCAGTCTCTTTATAGTAATGCTCGCTCAAATAAGCATTGACCGAACGATCCACCGGCGCAATTCCCGACTGAATATACGGTCTGCCGGTGTCCTCCATGACATTCACAACCCGCGTATCCGGCAAAAGGCTGAATCTGCTCTCGATGAAAACAGGACAAATCAGCCGGACTGCCACCAGTACCCAAAGCATACAATGAAACCACTTCGGCGCTTTCTTTAACGCCAGCCGAATCAAAACTACTGCCAGAATAAGCCAGCCGGCTGAAATACTCATATTCAGTAATTTCAAAAAGAATCCCTGCATCATGTCACTCCTTTCCATAGGAATCAATCATCCTTTTTATCTCTTCGATTTCTTCCTTCGTCAGCTTTTTACGGGTAGAAAATGCCGCCAAAAATGCGGGAAGAGATCCGTCAAAAGTTTCTTCCACAAACTTTTCGCTCTGCGCCGCGCTGTATTCCGCTTTCGTCATCACGGAGGATACCATGCCGTTTTCATTCCGAAAAATTCCCCGTTCGCACAGTCGCTTTAACACTGTGTATGTAGTCGATTTTTTCCATTCTAACTGCCGCTCGCAAAGTTTCACCAGACTTCCTGATGATAAGGGTTCATTATCCCATATAATATCTGCAAACCTCGCTTCTACGGCGCCTAATTTTAAATCTTCCATTTTTTCTCCATTTCCGATTCTTTTCATTTGATAGTAACGGTCTTTGGTCTACACATAGTAGACTTGCTTTTAGTCTACTTCGCGTAGACCATGTTGTCAACATAAACTTCTGTTATATAACGAAATCTTTTATAAATAAAGAACCTTGAATAGGTTGCATGAGCGTGAAAAAGGCTGCCACGCTTACTAATACTGTCAACAAATATTGACAAAATTAATAAATGCGGCAGCCTCATCTACACAGACTTACAGCAAAGATACACATTCCTGCAGTAACCGGGACACCTGACGGTCTATGGTAAATAACTCCTGAAATAAAGATTTGAGTTCTGCTCTGGTAGAGGAATTATCCAGCAATTCATCGACATTGTGGGGCACACAATAGAAAGTTTGCGGCGAAACACCTAAAAGCGCCCAAATTTTCCATGCTTGATCATGGAAATGGAGATGTAAATCGGATGCCTCTAAAAGGGATTTTTTACATCTGCTATCGTCAACCATAGTTACCAGCGTGTTCCGGTAACATTCCGATGCATGCCATCTGGTTTCTATGGCAAGACCATTTATTCTATTTAACCACTTGCCAAGCTTTTTTCCATCCTGTTCCGTTTCCAACTTTTGATATACCTTTTGCTCCAACTTATCCCTGCTGCTTGTATTTAAGTGATGAATCATGTGATTGAGAGACTCAGACAAGGAAATCGTACTATCATATTGATCTGTTATGAAAACAATATTGCTGAGCTTATTATACCAATCTTTATTAAGTTGTGGTACATGGCGGAATTTCATTAAGTATGGAAGATTTTTATCATCGTTGTATCCTGTTATCACTCCCCACAAATCGCCAAGGCTCAATTTAATTAAAACAGGCTGTTTTTCCTCGACAGACTGCTTTATTCTGTCAAACAGGACATGTTCTTCTGTGTTTTTGTTCCATGACTCGTAATGGTAACCGGATGCATATAAAGCTAAGGACAGCCGGTCAAGGGCGGTCTCTGAAAATTCGTCCGCTATGTATTGTTTGTCGTACGTATTACCAATTTCCTTATCGATCCAAAAGTATGCGCAGCCGGTTATTGTAATTAAATATTGATAGATTTTAAGGTGGTGCTTATTGATAAAAGGTTCCTCTCCACAATCGCCGCATCGTATGCAGTCACGTTGATATTTGCCACAGAAAAAGGGGGAATCCTGCGTGTAAGCGTTCCGATATAAAAGAATAGACGAAAGCGCGCCAAAAAATGAATTTCTTTGAGCATTTACAGGAAAAGAGACTAAGTTTTCAATCTTTTTTGTCATATAAATTCCTCCATTATCATGATTGAATAAGCATAGTAAATTATATAAAATATAACATAATCTATCTTTTCAAAGCAATAAGAACTTTGTAACGGAGGCGCATTATGAACATAAGCGATGTTGAAAACGATCACAGAATAAGATTATTGGACTTGATCCGTCGTATTCCATCCGGTACGCCTGACGGATGGGAGAAAACTACTTTCGCAGTTGGCGGTTTGGCATATATAGGTTTTTCAAATGTACGCACTGAGAAATTAATTGTGCCAATTGCCGGAGAGGGCGGAGGCGGTTTACGGCGATATTCCAAAGATGGAAATATATTAGTGTCAGCGGCTCCCTCTTGGCCGATGGAAAAAATAATATTTATGCCTGATTTTATCTCTTATACTCAAAATCCGGAAGAATGCACAGTTATCTTTGAAGATTATGCAATTAAGGCTTTTGGATTTAGCAAATGTGGAAATTATATGGCTGTATGCAACTCACACACATTGGAGATTTTCAGGAAAATTTGAACTTTTTTGTCAACTGATTTGTTACACCCGTCATGTTTAATTCCTTCTTTACCCTTGACACCATTAAATACATATGCTAAATTATAATTGTTCTATATAGAAATATTCTAATTCGATAAAAGGACTATACATGGAAACAAAAGGCGGATTTTATATCACACAAATAAAACAACTACAAGACAGAATCTTTGAAAAACTGTTACTACAAAACGGCATTGAAATAAGCGGCGGACAGGGACGGATTCTGTTTATCCTATGGAAAACGGACCATCTTACGATCAGTGAAATAAGCGAGAAAACTTCTCTTGCTAAAAACACAGTATCCATAGTCATAGACGGAATGGTCCATAAAGGGATTGTTGAAAGAAACATTAACCCCAATAACCGCCGCCAGACCATAATTTCTCTTACAGAATATGCCAAATCCATCCAGAAAAAATATGAAATCGTATCGGATCAAATGAACCGTTTATTTTATCAGGGATTTTCAGAAGACGAACAGAAACAATTTGAACAATATCTCGCCCGAATACTTGATACCTTAACAAAGCATTTGCAAATGAACAAATAAATTTAAGCCGCCAAAAGCGGTATGGAGGGCTTTTATGAAAACAAAAGAACAGCTTATTTCATTTATCCAAAAGCAAAAAGTATCTTTTATTGCTTCCGTAGACGAAGACGGTTTCCCTAATATGAAGGCCATGTTTATCCCCCGCAAGATTGACGGAAATTGTTTTTATTTTTCAACCAACACTTCCTCTATGCGTTCCAGACAATTTATGCAAAATCCCAAAGCAAGCATTTATTTCTTTAACAAAGGACGCTTTCGGTACGAAAGCATCATGCTGACCGGTACGATGGAGGTATTGCAGGATACTGAAATAAAGAAGGAAATATGGCAGACGGGAGATACGATGTATTATAAACAGGGCGTGACTGACCCCGATTACTGTGTGCTGAAATTTACGGCTGTCAAAGGAAGGCACTACTGTGATTTGAAATCAGAAAGCTTTAATATGGCGGATCTGCAATAAAAGTACTTCTTGACAACAAATATTTCTCTCATTATAATCAAGTTATATAAACCATTTATATAACTTGATTATTTATTTATATGGAGGACTATCAATGCCAACTCAACGCATTACTAAAGAAATGGTCATAAACGCCGCTTTTGAAATAGCTAGAACAGGCGGCATGGAGCAGGTCATGGTAAAAACAATTGCCGAAAAACTCGGCTGTTCCGTTCAGCCAATCTACAGCTACTGCAAAAACATGGAAAGTCTGCGTCAGGATGTGACTGCCCAAGTTACCCTTTTTTTACAGGAATACATTGCCGCGCGCATTGACAAAAACGACCTTTTTCGTAGTACCGGCAAAGCCTATATTCAATTAGCCGAAGAAGAACCCCATCTGTTCCGCATCTTTATCCTGCATCAAAGATCCGGGATTTCTTCTCTGGACGATTTATATCGGGCGGAAACCAATCCCCAGGTTGCGGAATTTATTGCCGCCCAATTAAAAATCAGCGTTTCACGGGCAAAACAGCTCCACTTAAACATGCTCATTTATACAATCGGCATCGGCGCCATTTTTTCAGTAACAACGCCGGGTATCTCAACAAAGGAAATATATGAAAAACAAGAAGCGGCTTACGATGCATTTTTAAAACAGGCGCTGAACAACACGGAGGAAAATACCAATGGAAAATAAAATCATTCTTATCTACAAAAGTTCTACCGGTTTCACAAAAAAATACGCTGAAATGATAGCAAAAGAGATCGACTGCACTCTTGCCGACTATAAAACGGCATCCAGTGAAACAATGTCTGACTATGATACCGTTATTTTTGGAACCCGCGCACATGCCGGGAGGATCGACGGATACAAGAAAATAAGAGAACTGTTTCAAAAAAGTACTTCCGGTAAGTTTGTCCTCTTCGTCACTGGAGCCTCTCCTGATACGGCAGGGGATACCTTAGAAGCTTTTTGGTCCCAAAATCTTTCCGCAGAGGAATTGGCGGAGATACCACACTTTTACATGCCCGCCGGCTTATGCTATGAAAAAATGTCTCTGCCCGACAAGCTTATGATGAAAATGGCTGCTGCAGTCATGAAACGTTCCATCAAAAAGAAACCGGATAAAACGGAACAGGATCTTGCAGTAGAACGCATGATTTCCAGTTCTTACGATATTTCCGATAAAACCTATATTAAGCCTTTGCTTTCTTTTTTAAAAAAGACCAATGCAGACTGTTCTTGACAGGGATTTAATCGGGTGTTATAGTGAAAATCGATACAGTTGTTTTAGTTTAGACAGGAGGCTCCCCATGTAATACTTATTCCGACAAATAAATACAGATCAAACACAGTCACTGGGTAAAACTACTGCCAGACAGCGGCTATTATTTTTGTATCTGCAAAATCGGAATATAAAAACGGCATGGAGTTTCTTTAATAATAAAAATAAAATTTATTTTAGAAAAGAATCAATATACCTTCAGGCGTCGGTCATCCGCCGCCTGATATGGTATTTCTATTATTGTATGCTGTGAACAATATTCCTTCACGGCTTTTTTTGTTGCTTTTTTGGGCTGTAACTTAAGCGGCCAAAAACAGAAAAGCCCCTGAGTTGAAACGCCAAAGGCGGCATGGAGGATTATGATGGAACAGATTTTTAAATATCCCAGAACCAGACATCTTGAAGGTTCCAGGGAACAATCAGGCGACGAAGACTTAAAATGTGTAAAATTAGATGAAATAAAGGACAAATATTTAGTTCTTGAAGAGAAAGTAGATGGTGCAAACTGCGGCATCAGCTTTAACAGGGACGGAAAAATGTTTCTGCAAAGCCGCGGACATTTCTTAAACGGCGGATATGGAGAGCGTCAATTCGATTTGTTTAAACTCTGGGCGGGCTGCTTTGAAGACAGGCTGCGCCGCCTGCTGGAAGACAAATATGTTATGTACGGCGAATGGCTGTATGCAAAACACACCGTATTTTATGACAAACTTCCACATTATTTTATGGAGTTTGATATTTTTGACAAAAAGGAGCAGCGTTTCTTTTCCACACGCAAACGCAGGGAGCTTCTGGCACAATCTCCTTTTATCCAATCTGTCCGCGTGTTGGTACAAGGATATACGGAAGCATTAAGTCCAATTGACAAATGGATAGGTTCGAGTCTTTTTATTTCCGACGAACCAGAGCAAAGCTTTCTCGCACAATGTAAAAAAAGCGGCGTAAATTCTGATTCCGCTGCAAAACAGACCGATTTGACAGGGATCATGGAAGGAATTTATATTAAAGTGGAAGATGGCGATTATGTAACCGACCGTCTGAAATTTGTACGGGGTTCTTTCCTCAATACGATTCTTGATTCCGAGAGCCATTGGGTAAACCGGCCGATCATAGCAAATTGTCTGGCAGACGGCGTTGATTTGTTTGATATGCAGGAAGGAGGCGCTGCCAATGAATCAGGAAATTCTTAAAGAAATCCGCGGCAGTAATTTTTCCTTTGGATGGCTTTCCGACCATTATCCCGTGTTGTCCGCGCTGAAAGACATTCCTCAAAACCCGGAATATCACGGTGAAGGCGACGTATACCGCCATACGGAAATGGTATGTGAAAAACTGACGGAGCTTTCCGAATGGAGAAAACTTACAAAAGAAGAACAGGAGCTTTTATTTCTGGCTGCTGCTTTTCATGATATTGGAAAAGCGCACTGTACCAAAAAAGAGAATGGAAACTGGATCTCGCCAAAGCATACTATTATCGGAGAAAAGGTATTTCGCCGGATTGCCTACAGAGAAGCAGATCAGTTTAGTCTGACCTTCCGGCAAAGAGAAACAGTGGCAAAACTGATCCGATATCACGGCATGCCTGTATGGTTCTGGTCAAAGAAAAAAACAGAGTTTGACTTGTTAAAGGCTGCAGAAAGTATTCCTTTACGACTTTTATATCTGCTTTCAAAAGCAGACGTACTGGGACGAATAGAAAAAGAACCCGGACGGATGAAAGAGCACGTGGAATTGTTTGCAGAGTATGCAAAGGAATTGGAGATTTGGGAAAAACCATACGCCTTTGCGAACCCCTATACAAAATACCAATTTTTTCACAAAGAGGATTTATGGCATAAGGCGGAATTATATGACGATACGGAATTTGACGTGATTTTAATGTCAGGACTGCCTTTGTCGGGAAAAGACAGCTGGATAGAAAAATATAGCGAAGGGATGCCTGTTATCTCCCTTGACGAAATACGCGAACAGCTTAAAATACCACCCACAAAGGGCTCCGGCAGGGTGGTTCAGGCTGCGATGGAACAGGCAAAAATTTTATTACGGCGAAAAGAACCATTTATCTGGAATGCAACTAATATCATTCTGGAAACCAGACAAAAACTGGTCAGTCTCTTTACCGGATATGGCGCACGGGTACATATTATATATCTGGAGGCGCCTTATCAGGAACTTTTTTCCAGGAACCGAAAACGAGCGCGATATATTCCGGAGCATGTTTTAGAAGAAATGATTCAAAAACTGGAGCCGCCTGCCCCCTGGGAGGCATATGAGGTTAAAGAGTGACATTCCTGTCACTCTTTCTTCTTGTCTGCCCTGTTCTTCCCATTAAATTTCTTCTCCACATGACAATGTTCCGTCACCCCTGTCAGTTCATCTCCCTCAAAGTCCAGTTCGATCACATAGGGCATCCAGTCAATAATGCGCAAAAAATCTTTACACCCGAATTTCGGATCATAAAAATTCAGTATCGTACTAAGCGCTGTCCCGTGCGTTCCAATCACAATATTTTTATCTTTATTCTCCTTCAATATATCCACAAGCGCCGCAATATTTCTTTCCTGCACCATACGGAGGGATTCTCCGTTTTCCTCATGATAGTCATGGTCATTCCACCTTTTTTCAAACATACCATATTGATTGCCGTCAATGCCATGCTCTCTTTCCCGAAGTCTCTTATCCGTGATAATCGTTTTTCCAAAAAATGCTGCCATATCTGAAATAGTATCAAAGCTTCTTTTATAAGGACTGCTATAAAAAACATCAATTTCTTTATCTTTCAAAAAGTCCAATACCATTTTAGAATCTTCTTTCCCTTCCTTTGTCAAAGGTCTATTCTCATCATCCCAGATTGGTTCCGGTTGTGCATGCCGCACAAAATATACTTTTGTCATAATAATTCCTTTCCTAAAGATTTCAGTATTGTTTCAATATATACAATATACAATGCTTTTTCTATATCCTCTCCACTGGACGTCAGGATCTCTGCTCTGTTTGTCAATCCGCAGATAATTTCATCGAATGACTAAGATAATAAAAATTCGCACCCACAAATTTTTTAAATGTCCATCCCGCCGATGCAAACACTTTATAACAACTAATCCATGTTGCAGCGGATGCAGCCATCATTAGCGTCCTTCGTATCAGTTCAATATAAAATGTATTTTTAAAGTGCGAAAGCGTGTACGACTGAAACATGACGTGAGGTATCTCATCATGAAGCATCTGACAGCATATAGCCTTTAATGCAGTGGATTTCGTGGCATTCTTCAAAGCATCATAATAGGATAATGCTATCATCTCGGCCGTTACCAGAACAATAACCTCACACCGAAGCCCTGCAAGCTTTCTTAACTGCCTGAATATGCGATCCAGAATTACGGTTTCCTTTGCTTGGACATTATAATGATCCATATATTGTTTCAAATATCCGGAATGTGCATTTTCTTCCTTTATAAACCGCCTGATACAATACTTATAATCTTCATTATGTATTTTCCCCGCAAAGATATCCGCCACCCTTATTAAGTGTTTTCCGTCAGAATGCTCTCCCCGCTCAAATTGACATATAGAAGGAAATATCAACTTCTTTTCCCCCTCCGTCAATGTGTCATTTTCAAACGGAATCACCAGACGGTGCTCATCGTTTTGCTTAAAATAGGTATTCCAGTCGGAATAGGAAAAATTATTCATCTTTGATTTCATAAAATTTATCATAAATCCATCTCCAGTAATTTAAATGCGTTTATTTACTCCGCAAGGCGATAATGCGTATTTCTGCTTCTTCCTTCTTGAACAATCTGTCCTTTTCCAATCATCTGTTTCAATAATCGTCCACAGGTTGTCTGGCTAATCCCCAGCGCTTTTTCCACGTCTTTTCTTGTGAAGATCCCCTGTTCTTTTGCCAAAACAATTACTGCATCCTCCTCCACACTGTATTTTGGCGGAGCAGCATCCGGTTTTTCCTGCTCTGCATGTACATTCAGATTTGGAAGGATGATCTTAAAAGCATTGTCAGAAGTTTCTATTTTAGGTTCCTTGCCTGTTCCTGCATAAGCCTCCATAATCTTTAACATCCCTGTTCCATAGGCTTCAATCAGTTCCAGACGATAGAATACATTCGCCAGCTTTACATTCCGGCATACGGAAATACCCATCATGACGTCCTTTAAGGTTACTCCGCTTACAAGACCACCAATCGAAGTAAATTCAATCCGGTCCGTATAAATACTGATGAACGTGCTGGCACGGAAAGAATATTCGCGGTGCACAAGCAAATTCAAAAGGGCCTCCCTGACAGCAGTTTCCGGATAGTCCCTTTGATCGATCCGACGTAATTTTTGAAATGAAGAATGAATCTGGTTCCGAAAGTCAATGTAATCATATACTTCATCCATCTGCCGAAATAAGGAACCGGAAAACTCTTTCCGATCCCTAAATTCATTTTGGGTAGTTCCCTGAAATACCACTGCTTTAATCGTATGCACACACTGGTCGGACAGCAATAATCCTAAATTCGTATAAACACCGTCATGAGTCATAATGCCTAAGGTTTTCATCTGCGTCTCTCCAAACAGGATATTTCTTTCAGAAAATTCCTTTTCCGCTGCCTCAAATGTCAAGTCCTGTTCCAGAGACCGCATTTCTTCAAAATAGTCTCCGTCTGTCTCCTTAATCATGCGCCGGATGGCTGTGTTGGTAGCCGGGACAGAAGAATACCCCTGGCGGACAAACACACCTTCCGGGCGCATCCCTTTTTTTGCAATATAATATGGGCGTTCCGTTCCTTGCTGCACATCAACGGCAACGATCTGTTTACCATTTTCATTTAAAGTCTTATAATGCAGGAACATCGTCAAATCTGGCTTGATTGCATCCCGTACCATATTACTGACCTGCAAAGCTGCTCCATCCGGATCATCCAGACCAACTACAGTTCCGTCATCCTGAACACCAATATACAATTTCCCGCCTTCGCAATTTGCAAACGCAATAATCTCTTTCTTAATGTCATCCACTACAACAGACTTCAATTCCACGGTCTCACTTTCTTGATAAATCATCTGATCGCCTCCCAAAAAGATTCTACCCACATTCTAACCATTCTAACCATTCTTGTCAATTAGTGATTAGAAAAGTGGTTGGAATAGGCATCCGTTTCCATGTTTTACCTAAAGCTGATGCAAAATTTCCCCGATGTCTCCGTTGATACAAATAGATTTCTTTTTTATTTCATCAGGCGCATATGCCTCTCCATAGTTCAGACAGATATAAACAGCATCTTTCCATTCGTGCGTCATACGCCAGAAACTGTATTTTACAATTGTTGGCGTATTGAATCCAACTGCTGCCTCTAAAAACACTACTTTCACATTCCAGTGTCCGCGGAGAAATTCTGCATACCGCTCCGAAGCCTTATGCCAACCTTCATCCTCTACAAAGGTATGGTCTGCCCGGAAGTTCATGCTCATGGGCTCCCCGCACTTCGGGCAATGCGGAACAAGGTCTGACGGAACCATCATTTTGGATGATACGCTTTCCGGCAGAATCAATGTACCATCAGTATCAATAACATAACCCTGCGCTTCAACCATTTCCCGAATAACAGCCTCATTGTCGTAGGTATCCCGGTGGCATGGCCTGCTGCACTGGAACAGTCCATAGTCCCCCTGAGTGTAAAAAAGCCGTTGTTTATCAAAGCCGGCCTTTTGGAAACAGTGATCCACATTCGTTGTCAGCACGAAATAATCTTTGTCTTTCACCAGATCGTACAGTTTATGGTAAACCGGCTTCGGAGCATCCATATACCGGTTGATATAAATATACCGGCTCCAATAAGCCCAATGCTCTTCCAGTGTATCATATGGATAGAACCCACCGGAATACATATCCCTGAAATGATACTTTTCCGCAAAGTCATGAAAGTATCTGTCAAAGCGTTCTCCTGTATAAACAAATCCCGCTGAAGTAGAGAGACCGGCACCGGCGCCAACCACTACGGCATCCGCTCTGTCCAGAACCTCACGCAGCCTGTCAACGCCACTTAACGTGTCCTCTTCTTTGTAAGTTCTCCAATCAAACAATACGCACACCGCCTTTCTTCATATTCTGTTACAACGCCTCTTTTCACACTGAATTCATAAACTTCTCTTTAAACTTGCTTTTACAAATGATCCCTGTGCATCAGCCGCTGCCGCAATCTAAAATTTTCCATTCGCATTTTTCCAGTTCTCTTTGTCCGCAATTGTCTCCATTACATCCCAGTGCTCGGCAATCTTACCTTTTTCCACTCTCCATAGATCATAATAGCTGGTAGGCGCCCCGCCAAAAGTTCCTTCACTGACAGCGAGTACATAATTTCCCTGTGCAAGCACCTGATGAACGGTAGTATAAATCATCTGTATATTCTGCTCAGCCAAAGCTGCAAGCGCTGCTCCCAAACCGGACAGACCATCTGCAATCCCCGTATTGTGTTGAATATAAACATCTCCTTCAAAATAATCCGGTGTCTTTTCAGCATGATTTCCCTGCATTACATCATACAGAAAATTTTTGACAATCTGACGATTTTCCTCCGTTTTTTCCAAATCCTTAACTGATGCCACATGATCTATCTGTGTATGGCCGGACGGATTGGGCTGTGCCTTATCAGCAAGATTATCCCAATGTTCTGCGATTTTTCCCTCACTGTCAAAACGGAAAATATCAAACGCTACCTGTTCGCCTGCCCCTGCAAAGTTGTAAACAGTCTGTAAAAACACCTTATTCCCATCCTCATACGCACGAATATTATTTACGGTTGTCTTAACAGGAGCAGATGCAAGATAGTTTACGCTTTCAACAAAGGCGTCACGTCCTGTTCCATATGCAAGGTTATGCTGGATATATCCCTCCGCCAAAAGCGAAGCCGCTTTTTGAGCATCGCCTGTTGCAAATGTGTTTATCAGTTCTTTTGCTTTTTCAATCTGTGTCATTATAATATCCTCCTATTGGTTTGAATTGTTTAATACGTTGATGTAATAATCATTGTTACATCTTATAAACGTATAATATCATTCGTTAGATGTAATGTCAATAGTTACAACTACTTTTTTCAAAAAAAATTCAAGGCATACGGAACAGTCCCGTAATACCTTGATTTTCAGCCTACCTATTCTCTTCACCCAAATATTTTTCTGTATCCTTTTTCACATCTGCCAGAGTAATCGATGCAAGTTCTTTTTCCAAAGCGTTCTGTACCCGCAGGAGTTTATCGTCCAAAATGCGATGAATATTTTTTCCCACGGGACAATTTGTACTTGGATTTTCATGAAAATGAAACAATTCTCCGTTTTCGACACATTCCACCGCACGGTATATGTCTAAAAATGTTATCTCTTCCAATGATTTCGCAACGGTAGTACCTCCGGTTCCCCTTGCCACCTCAATCAAACCTGCGCCTTTCAGCTGGCCTAAAATCTTTCGGATAATGACCGGATTCACATTAGTACTTCCTGCAAGAAAATCACTGGTAACTTTATACTCACACCCAAATGTGTCGATACAGGCAAAGATGTGAACCGCCAGTGTAAATCGACTTGAAATCTGCATATTTCCCTCATTTCTGTACGAATTTGACTCAATCTAGTGAAAATTTATTGCATCTGCGCATGATTAAATTTAGAAACGCCGCGCAGAAACAAACTCCTACCGCCTTTTCATTCTATCTCTTTTAAGTTGTAATTTCAATAGTTACAATAGATATTTTATTCCAGGCCGTACAATTTAGTAATGTGATAAGCGACAGACGCCGCTCGTTTTTTCATCAACAAGCGGCGGATTTTTTCCCTATAAACAAAAGATGATTGCTATGACCAAGTAATTCAGGTTTTTCACAGCAGTAAAAATGGTATTTTAAATATTGTTCGTAACTGTAATCATCCAATAGATTGATCTTTTCAGCCATTAATTCGCTCAGACCGTCTGCAGCAATTTCTTTTACAACAGCTATTCCACCGTTGCTTAGCATTTTTCTACATTCGTCAACTGTAAAAAATACAAATGGAAAGTCCTCCAGTCGTAATGTTTCATGGTTGTAATCACTGCCGTTAAAAAAGTCAGAATTATATCCCAATTCGGTAAGTATGACCATATCATGGGATATAAATGCAAAAAATATCATTCCATCATCTTTACATACCCTTTTCGCTTCTGAAATACATTTTTGCCTGTCAGCCTCGTTATGTAAATGGTATAAAGGACCAAAAAGAAGAACAATGTCAAAACTTTTATCATCATAAATTGAAAGGTCCAGCGCATTTCCCTGCCTCAAGGCAACCGGACAATCCGCTGATATTTTTTTCCTGAAAACTTTTATATTGTTGTCCGCCAATTCTATCGCGTTGACGTCATATCCCTTCTTAGCAAAATAAAGGCTGTACTCACCAGCGCCGGCGCCAATATCAAGTATTTTCGCATTTGGCGTAAGATACTGTTCAATATATTTCACCGTTGTCAGAAATTCTACCCTTGCAGCTTTAGAACAATTCAATCTTGATTCTTCATTGAAAATCTCATAAGTCTTTGATATTTGCTCGGTTTCGTTACTTATTTCCCTCAGTTTGTTAAAATCCATTTTTACTCCCGTCTGTACGATTTAGCACACATACCAACTAACTTTCTTTTAACGCATATTCCATTTCTTACACTGCTCAATCCTTGCCCCATGAGGATTGTCCCCATGTTCAGGATCACAGGAATACTGTGTCAACAGTTCACATGGGATATCAGGGCACTCCCCACAATGTGTCAGTCCTTTACTCTGGCAGCAGACCGCAATCGGACATTCCCCATGAAAAGGCTGTCCATTCGTTTCAATACATCCCCCGCAGCCACAAGTTTCTTTATACTCACAACCTGTACAGTGAAGTCCACAACGTGAATCAATCATCATAAAACCTCCTTCCTGTTTTTTTCTATCATATCACAATAAACATGACATCTATATGTCGTGTTCCTTCACGTTTTCCCGTAGCCCTGAAGAATATTCTTAACTGCCGTTTTCACCTTTTCTACCATTTCCGGCGGTTCTAATACTTTCACTTTATTTCCTAACCCCAAAAACCAGTGCAATGCCTCTTCTATATCGGTAAACCCTAATTTTGCATATATTTTTCCGTCCCCCATAACAGTAAAAGATTCCGGTCCATACTCTTCAACCAGTTTATATTTTATGGATGGCTCATAAACTGCAGTAATAAAATAATCGTCTGTCATATGTGAACCGAATTGCAGCTTTTCCTCTGGGATCTCCCGGGGTTCAAACTTTTCCTCCGTAACATTCAGTTCCCACAAACGCCGCAATTTGTACATCCGAAAATCCCTGCTCTTTTTACAAAACCCAAAAACATACCAGTCCGACCATTTAAATACCACCATATAAGGTTCAACAACCTTATATTCTTCACCCTTATTATAATAATATCGAAATAAAATACAACAGGATTCGCTGATTGCCTTTTTGATCTGCTCTATCTTGACCGTCAAATCCTCTTTATAAAATGAAGAAAGGTCAATCATCATATGGCCCGGCAATTCAATCGCAGATTCCCCTCCAATCTTCTTTGCGAGCTTCATCGCATTTGATGAGCCGGAAACACTGTCCAAAGTCCGTAAGCCGGTAAAAATCTCCTCCATTTCCTGTTCGGTAAATACCGTCGTGTCAAGAGAAAACCCCTCCATTATAGAAATACCGCCATTATTTCCCTGGGTTGTAACAATGGGAATACCTGCACGGCAAATATCTTCAATATCTCTGTTGATCGTTCTACGAGACACTTCAAATTTCTCTGCCAGATACGGCGCTGTTACTTTTTTATTCTGTTGCAGCGTGGTAATGATCCCTAAAAGCCGGTCTACTTTCATGCAAAATAAGCCTTTCCTTTTTCTCTTTCCTATAACGGACTGACAATCCGCATTCAATCAGTCAGATCTACCCAAAATGAAACCTGCTTTTATCAGAATATCACGCTTTTTCTCTAATTACTATGAAAAATCAAAAAATTCCGGTAATAAATATTTCCACACCTATTAAAATCAAAATAATGCCGCCGAGTATAGAAGCCCTGCCTGAAAATTTTGTCCCAAACTTTTTTCCTATCAACAGTCCTGACATGCAGATAAAATAAGTTACGATTGCAATAATAAGCGCACAGGTCAACGCCATAACAAAATTATATTCTGCTATGGTAAAGCCAACCGACAAGGCATCGATAGAAGTAGCTACTCCCTGTATAAAAAGTACCGCCAGTCCAAGTTTTTCCTTCTCCTTGCTTTCCTCCTGCTTTTTTACCCCCTCCTTCAACATATTTCCGCCGATAAATACAAGAAACACTAATGCAATCCACGGTATAAATTTTTCAAACGTCTTAAAATACTTTACAATTGTGTGTACACATATCCATCCGATCAATGGCATTAATGCCTGAAAAAATGCAAATACACCGGCAATTCCGCACATCTTTTTCTTCTTCATTTCCGGCTCGTTCAGAGCATTGGCAAGCGATACCGAAAATGCATCCATAGAAAGTCCCACTCCAAGCATAATACTGTTAAAGAAAAATAAAAGATTCCATTTCATTTCCCATTCCTCCAAATACCTGACATATAAAAACCCAAGTACAGTCACAAAACTATACTTGGGTAATTCTTACCAATCAGATCTTATCAGTCATACCTCATGCATAGCTTTGCAGTTATACATGAGTCTCGCAATTTAAAACAAGCCAGGCTTAACGCCAGTATGTTGACTTGCTACGTAATACGCTTGCTACTCCCTCATGGGATTTTATTTATAATATTCTATCATTAAGAAATTCATATGTCAAACCCAATAAAGAAAAATTTACAAATCATTCCCTAATTTTCCAAAATGCTCATATATTTTCCTTTATTTTTTTTACAATATCCAAATCAGCCGGAAGCCATTCCACACTGTCTATCGTTTCTCTTGTCAGCCATTTAGCTGCCTCATGCTCTTTTAAGACCAGATCTCCACTCTTTACTTTGCACAAAAAGCACTGCATGGAAAGATGAAAGTTTGTATAATCATACTCAACGGTATCTAATAAATCCCCTACTTCAATCTCCGTATCCAGCTCTTCCTTGATCTCCCTCACAAGCGCCTGTTCCGGGCGTTCTCCTTCTTCTATTTTTCCTCCTGGAAATTCCCAGCCGTCCTTAAATTCTCCATAACCCCTCTGGGTTGCAAATACCTTTTTGTTTTCTATGATTACTGCAGCTACTACGTGTATTGTTCTCATCGTTTCTCCCATTCTGATTTGTGAATTACTCATTTACAATGTAATCATAGATGTCACTCCTGACAGGAACATCTAAATGATACATAATTTCAAAAGCATCATCATTCGTCGCCTTCATATGAATCGGTTTCGGCTCTCCCTGTGCAAATATTTCACCTAGGAAATAAAATTCTTTTGCCTCATTATCATTTTTGTTCTTACGCACAAATAAAAAAATCCGATTTTCCTTATCCGCTTCGCTTCTTTTGTAAATATGAATCACATCGCTTGATGTTAACTTTCTAGGATGCTTTGACAATGCAATCAGCTCCGTTTCAGATATAAACCGATCTTCATATGCGATCGCATCCTCCGTTTTATCATAGTTAATAAATACAGGGAGTGTTTTTGTATCTTCATCATAAAAATATCCGCCTATATTTTGCGCATTCATATTACGTTTCCAATTAAGCAGTCTGCAAACATCCTCATAAGTATACTTTTGATACAATTGAAAATTTGTATCTTTATATCGATCAGAATAATTTTCAATATATCGCTTAATTCCAAAATCCAGCAATTCGTTAACCATATCTGCAAATGGCATGAATTGCATTCTTTTTTGAAATTTTTCTGCAATCTTGTATCCACCTGTAGGGTTTTTTTCTACAAAAATACAATCTTTATATTTTCTTTTTTCCTCTTCTTTTGGAAATTCATTCGTTAAGTTTCTGATTACAGAATTTTCTTCCACTTCTGACATGCCCATTTGATATTTCTGTATCATAAACGCTTTAAAATACGATGCCATTCTATTTCCCCGTATCAGCAAATATCTCATTAACGCAAGTTCATGTATTCTCTTGTAGGAAATCATCTTTTTTGAGAAAAACTCAATGATTGTCTCTTCATCCTGACCAAGACGTAGTTCATATTCTTTTTCATATTTTACTAAAAAAGAATAGTAAGAACCACACTTATCAAATATTTTTGTAACATCGATAGAACCATATTCCTGAAATTCATTTAATGTAGGAATCCTTCCGATTTTAAATTTCAAATTTTGATATGCTTCCCTTAACAATTTTAAATCATTTGTCCGCGCTGCATCAATGGATGCATAAATCCGTTGTTTGGATATCTCGTCAAAATGAATCGTTGAACTTCCCGGTATAATTTTGTTTCCTTCACCTACATATCTGCGGATTGCATCTTTATTGTAAGAACGATCTCCCGACAATGCAATCGGAATCATAAAATTGTTCTTATAATTTCCTATAAAATCAAGAACAACAACATATTCTTTATCCTCATATTTGCGTAACCCTCTCCCTAACTGTTGAATAAATATAACCGGAGATTCTGTAGGACGAAGCATAATAATCTGATTAATTTCAGGAACATCAACACCCTCATTAAAAATATCCACTGTAAATATATAATCCAGCTGATTGTCTATGGATTTATCTTCCGCCAGCCTTTCTATAACCTGTTCTCTCTTTTCCTGGCTATCCTCTCCTGTCAATGCTTCTGTTCTATATCCGCACTGATTAAACTTCTCCGATAACTCTCGTGCCTCTTCTTTTCTACTGCAAAATACAAGTCCCTTTACTCTTTCTCCACTAAATCCGTAATATTCTGCTTTCTCAATAATATATTTTACTCTTTGTTCCGAAACTAAAAAATTAAAGTTCCGCAATCCTGTAGTGTCATCTAATACCTGACCGTTAATCTCTAAATCGGTAATTCCAAAATAATGGAATGGACAGAGTAAATCCCACTCCAACGCCTGTTGTAACCGAATTTCATATGCAATATTATGATGAAATTCTGAATAAATATCATACTGGTTTGTGTCTGGAGATGCAGTCATTCCCAACCAAAATTCAGGGGTAAAATAGCTCATAATTTTCTGATAGCTTTCCGCCCCTACATGGTGTACCTCATCAATAACAATGATATCAAATTCATCCTTTGAAAACTGTGTATGTATTTCTGGTTTCGCCATCATCTGCATGGTAGAAAATAAAAAATCAGTGTCCAATTCTCTTCTTGTTCCTGACAAAAGTCCAAATGACTTATTACTTCCAAATACTTTCTTATAACTCTTCATTGCCTGCTTTGCAATCTGTTCACGGTGTACTATAAACAATGCCCGCTTAGGTTGCATTTCTCTCAGTGCAAAGGCAGATGCATACGTTTTCCCCGTTCCTGTTGAACTAATCAGAAGCGCTCTGTCTATTTTTTCCTCACGCATCTTTAAAAGATTTTCAATAAATGCAATCTGCATTTTATTTGGTTTTAATGTATATTGTTCAAAACTTGCTATTGATTCCTTTTTTGCAATTTTTCTCTGTTCTTGTATAATCTTATACTTTATTTCATACTCTTCAAAAAACTGCTCATATGATAAAGTATTTTCATCATCCCACAGCAGATTAAATTCACCTAAAATACTCTGAGTAAATTCACCTTCTTTTGCAGCCACTATTTTCGTATTCCACTCCCGATTTTTAGTGATTGCATTTAATGTGATATTAGAACTTCCTAAAATAATGCGATATATTTCTTCTCTTCGGAAGATATATCCTTTCGTATGAAAGCCCCCTGTTTCTGAACTGGTATGGAACATTTTAAGTTCTATATTTTTCAATGAAGCTAATTTTTTTAATGCACTTGGTTCACTGAACATTAAATAATCCGTTGTCAGTATTTTCCCTGCAATCCCCTTATTCTCCAGTTCTTTTAAAATTTGTAACAACGGCGTAATCCCACTTTTCGTAATAAAAGCGACACTTATACAAAATTCATCGCAAATAGACAGCTCCTGTTCAATCGCTGCCAAAACTTTTTTACCTTGCTTATAATCATTGGAAATAAATTCAGGGCGGTATGCCAGATTTGAACTATATGCCCCGTCAATAAACGCTGTATTCCATCCCTGATACAATTCTTTTATCATATGCTCTTTATCGCTCATGACTTTTCCTAACTCAACTCTTTCATTTTATAAACCGCATATCCCTCATAATAATAGCTATGATCGATTCCTTTCATGTAAAGTTCCCGATCCTCCGTCCTATCTGTCAAAGCCTGCTTTAAAATATATTTAATTTCAACATCTTTTATCGGACTTCTTTCCATCGCCAACAGATAATCTTCTTTATCAACCTTACTCCAGTCAACCACAACATGTAATTCCCTTTTCAGCATCAGATCCAGCCATATACGCATACTGCGTCCGTTACCCTCTCTGAAAGGATGCGCAACATTCATTTCAACATATTTTTCTATGATTTCATCAAAAGACTTTTGGGGCATTTTTTCAATATTTTTTAACGCTTCTTCTAAATACATGACTGGTGCAAACCGAAAACTTCCTTTTGCAATATTAACATCCCTTATTTTTCCGGCAAATTCATATATATCCCCAAACAAACATCTGTGAATCTCAAAAAGCGCCCTGCAGGTTCCGGCTTTTAAACGATTCAGATCGCCGCTTTCAAACAGTTCTTTTGCTCTTTTCTTGCTTATTTTCTCTTCTATTCTTGCAAGTTCTGTCGAATCGGTAATCCCCAATTTATTTTCAACTGCCATATCGTTTTTCCTTCCAGGCTGTGTTTTCATATCTTTATTATGAGTTTATACAACTTATGCTATCACATAAACAAGTATTTTTCTACACTTTTACGCACTGATCCGTCCCCTGATCTCCACATCCAAAACCAGAATCTCCTCCATTTGCACCTCAAAAACTGCCGCCAGCACTACCAGATTATCGATCGTTGGCATTGCCGCACCATGCTGCCACTTATAAATTGCCTGCGGCGTGGCAAAACCAAATATATCCTGTAAATCTTTTACGGACAGTCCTGCCCTCTCTCTTAATTTCCTGATATTCTGCCCTGTCCTTATCATATCAATGACCGGCATATTTCCTGACATTTTCATTTCCTCCCTCCGGCGCCAGCCGACGGCAGGAATCCAAAATATGCATAAACTGCACCGGATCGGACCGCCGTCTAAGTATTTTAATCGGACGCCTTAAAATTATAAATCGGTTTCATTACGTCGATGACGTCTACGGATTCTTTTATCACATCAATAATGTCCTCCAAAGATTTGTATGCCATCGGCGCCTCATCTAACGTTGCTTCATTGACGGAGGTAGTATATATTCCCTCCATCATTTCCTTATACTCCTCCATGCTCAATGTATTTTTCGCCTTTGTACGGGACATAAGGCGGCCCGCGCCGTGAGGCGCCGAATAATTCCACTCCGCATTTCCCTTACCTATAGCAAGTACACTTCCATCTCTCATATTAATGGGAATCAACACCTTTTCCCCCTTATGCGCGGCAATAGCGCCTTTTCTTAATATCATTTCCTCTGTGTCAATATAATTATGAATCGTATGAAATGCCTCTCCTCCTGCCATCTGTGTACGGGAAAGCAGTACTTCCGCAATCTTTTCACGGTTTTTCCTTGCAAAATTCTGACAGATCTCAACATCATGAAGATAATCCTCAAAATAGCTTCCATATAAGAAACATAAGTCTTCCGGCATAGTAGCCTCTCTTTTTTGCCATGAGATTTCCTCTAATGCCGCCTGAATTTCATTTCGTCTTCCCTGCTCTTTGTAAGTACGGATAATCTCATCCCTCTGTACAAAATAAGTTTCTTTCCCTTTGTTTAAATCGACTGCCAATTGTTGATAAATTTCCGCCACCTGCTTGCCCAGGTTACGGCTTCCGGTATGTATCACAAGATACTTTGTTCCGTCCGCCGCCTGATCCACCTCAATAAAATGATTTCCTCCGCCCAAAGTTCCCAGACTTCTCTCCAGCCACTTTGTGTTTTTCAGGCTTCTGTAACAGCGAAGTTCCTGCAGATCGAACCGCTCCTGTCTGCCTTCCCAGATATGCATGCCTGAAGGTACAAAGTGTGCTGCATCATCCAATTTTTCAAAATCGATCTCATTTTTTCCTATATTAACCGTATACATTCCGCATCCGATATCCACGCCTACTATATTTGGTACTGCTTTATCTGTTACCGTCATTGTAGTACCAATTGTACATCCTTTTCCGGCATGTACATCCGGCATAATCCTGATCCGGCTGTCTTTCGTAAATTCATAATCACACATTCTTTTGATCTGAGCGACTGCCTCGTCCTCCACAATCTTTGCAAAGCATATTGCTGTATTGATTTCTCCTTTTATCTCAAACATTTTTCTTCTCCTTCCGATTTTCCTCTCTTTTTATAAATTCTTCTTTTTTTCTACATTCCTGCCTGCTCTCTGCCCCGTATATGCTGACTCCTTATGCCTGCGTTAACTGACATAAAAAACCGCTTATCTTCTGTCTCTGGTTGACATACAAGATAAGCGGTTTTTTCCGTACCATAAATCACAGCTTTCTGCTGATTACATCCGGCATCTTTCTGTATCATACACAGCACTTTGCATTTTTCTTATCTTATATGCGCACATAAAATCGAAGCTCTGTTCCCTTCCCTGGATCAGTGCTTTTTTACTTTGTTCCCTGTTAAGATCATATGCAAATATTACTGTTCTCATTATTTCTGTCCCCCTACATTTATTTCGGTTCCGTAGAACTTCTCTGTTCCTTTCGCAGTATTCTTATTCTATATCGTACTTTACCACAGAAAACATGAATTGTCATTATACTTGTAGTATAAAATCTCATTGGGTAATCACTTAGATTTTATCATTGTTTGAGGATTTTATGCATTATGAATGATAACACTTTGATAACAAAAAAAATGAGAAAATGCTGATTTTTTGAGAGTTTCTTTTTTATGTCCCCAAAGCCCCCAATTGACAGGATCTGACATACGCATATATAATTAGCCTGTTACCGCCCCTATACTGGTAGCAGAAAGGGGGCCTAATCGTGGACTTAATTGCTTCGTTCTTTATTGCTGTTATGGCAGGTGTGGCGTGCCACCTCATCTGCAAATGGTTAGACAGCAATTCCCGGTAACTAGCCTGGTTGGCTCAACTCTAAAGAGCAGACAAAACCCCAAGAGGTGCCACTCTTGGGGTTGCTTTTGCCTAATCATAGAACCTAATCGCTTCTTTTTTGCCTAGGCATATTATAGCATACGCTTTTGGCACTATCAAGTATTTCCTTGATTTCTTCGTTTATTCTTTAATTTCCGGTAGTTTTCCCAAGATTCATCAAAATCTATGTTAATAGCTGCTGATTTTGGATAAGTATCCATCCACCAGTTAAACTTGTCCTCTGCCTCTTCAATCGCATATTGGCGTGCCTGTTCGTCCTGTAATTGTTCTGCTGCTTGTAAAATTTGATAACCAAAACAGAAAATTATGATTACATTTTGTACGGCTTATAATGTGGATTTTCAGAATTATTTTCCCAAAAGGCCCCGTCTTTCGGATTTAGCACTATAATCTTTTGGAGTCTATTTTAATACGAAAT
>CANSUS010000033.1 GCA_947650155.1 uncultured Lachnospiraceae bacterium | reverse complement strand
CTCCATATTATTCTGATACAGAGATTTTAATTGTTGGCTTAACTTAATGACATTGAACCGATATTTCTTCCCCTTTTTATAAAAAAATACAAAATTTATGTTAAAACAATATTATTAGTAAGCAACTGTTTGTTTTCCAATTTTTTAAATATTGTTAATCATCAATGCCGCACCCGAAATAATCAGCATCACATTCATAAACTTCTTCACTGTTTTTTCTTCCATATACCTGCTGCTTTTCATTCCCAAAAACAAGCCTGCCAGCATGAAAGGAAACAGCGTCATTGCCTGTACCGCTGTCTGCCATGTAATGATACCCGTTGCAAGATACATTATAAACCGAAATGCATTGTCCACAATATATGCCATACAAATATTTGCCTTAAACTCCCTGCTGTCCGATGTGACACGGCTCACATATACTGCAAGAAGCGCGCCTATTCCATACATTCCGCATAATATGCCGGAAAGGATTCCCGATGTCACAAGGAGCGGTTTCAATCCTGTTTTCGATGCGTCCGGCTTCTCTTCTGCCCTCTTTAAAAGCATTCCGCTCCCCATACAGACAATAACCAGACCAAAAAAAATTTTGATCCATCCTGCATCCGCGTACTTAAGCAGAAAAATTCCGGGAATATCTCCTATCAAAACAAAGGCGGCGAGCGGCAGACACACTTTCCATCTGACAGCCCCTCTCCCCCTCCAGGCAATGATAAGATTACTGGGAATTTTCAAAATCAGATCCACGGGCGTAATATTGATATTATTGATCCCAAAACTCAAAATAGTAGAAAATACAAGCGAGCTTGCAAAGCCACACACCCCTTTTATATAATATGCAGCCAAAACAGCAAAAATCATTGCCCCCATTTTTGTACCTTCTCCCACGACGCTTCAAACAATGGTTTGACCCACCGATACTGACTGTCATCCTCGTACTGTCTGTATGCGCCTTCAGTCATCATGGTCAGATAAAGAAATATATCATACCAGTAAATGCGGCACATTTCTTCTTCATTGAATTTTTCTTTTCCATATCCCTTTAAAAATTCCTGTGTTCTGTTGTGTTCGCGAAACCGGTCATCCATAAAAGCCTCACCCCACAAAGCACGTTCCCAGTCAATAATTCCCGATATATGCCCGTCTTTGATAAAAATATTCCCTTCCCACATATCCCAGTGTACAAACACCGGTTCTGCCACCAAGTCAAAAACGGACCTTTGCCTGCACAGACATTCTAAAATTTTCTTTTTTTCTACTCCAATTGCAACCTGCTTTTGTTCCGCGTCAGACAGTATATTATTCATCAGATAAAATACAAAATCATACAACTGTTCAAAGCGATGCCCGGCGTCGCCTAATAGTCCGAATTGTTCTCCTTTAATTGATGTAATTTCTCTCTCAATCTGTCCAATCTCATAATGAACTGCCTTTTGTTCCTTTTCTGTCATATCCTCTTTCACAGAAAAGAAACTCCTGCCCTCTAATGCTTCCATAAAGAAATATTCTCCGCTGCACAAAGTTCTGGACGTATCAAAGTATTGGACTTCTGCCGCTTTAACAAAACTGTGCTGCTTTATGATACGCATAGCTTCTACTTCCGCCTGCATCATATTGATCTCATTCGACATAAAGCCCTTATTATCCTTTGCTGCAATCTTCAGAATACTATCCTTTCCATCCTTAAACTGAATCAAATAAGCAGCATTACACATTCCATCTGTCAACTCTGAAATATTTTTTATCTGTTTATCCGGAAATGCCGCTTTTGCCATTTGGCAAATCACTTTTTCTGACTGCCTGTTTTTTGTAATTCCCATATTACGCCCATCCATCTCTGTCATAAACACAATCATTTATCGTCAGTGCAAAAGAACCGTCTCCCAATCCCCCGTACCTTAGCTGCTCCAGTAAGTCCCATTTCCCGTTCTTTTCTTATTGTACTGTTCAAAAAGATCATCATATTTTAAAGGCAGAATGCTGTAATATTCATACTGAAAACTATTTCTTCCCTGAAGTCTCTTCATCAACTCCGCACTGCATTTTCTCTCCAAACGGACTATTGCATCCTGCATTTTTAATGATACCGCAAGTTTACACATGCCCGGACAATTCTGATAAATACAAGATCTGCACTGATATACATCGCTGATATCAATATTCCATTGCTTATAGAAGAAAAAAGCGGGGCAGGGATAAACTTTTCCGTCAGGAGCCAGCGTAATACTACTCTCTCCGGCAAAATACTGTTTTATTTTATCGGTAAAAATACCATCTGTAAGCTGACAGATCTCCTTACCTTTTCCCCTTCCATAATAATCTATCAGCATATCTTCAATATATAATAACTGTTCTTCATATTTGTCCAATTCAAAAGCATCATCTGCATGCATCAAATTAATATAAATCCCGGAAACAAACGGCAAAAGCTGTCTGACTCTGTCCGCAAGATATGCAATATTATTCGCATCTATATTTAATATAGCAGGACTTTTTAAATTATGGACAGGTATTTCGTCATCATCATCAAAAACATATACTGTATTTTTTCTTTCCGTACCCTTTTTATATTTTTTAATATGCCTGACAGTATGACGTTTAAATTCCTCAGATATCACTGCCCCATATTGTTCACTATGAAGGAGTTCCTCCAGCCACTCTTCACTGTCATCTGAATGAATAAAAACCGGTTGATAAAAATTACAGAATGCATACTCCAATCCCCTTATCAGGTCTTCCGGTTTCATCAGTATTTCGGAAGAAGCTGAAGGAAAATCACATAAATTTACACTCTCTGATGACAATATAAAATACATAAGTGAATCATTTTTATCTGCCATATCCACTTTGGTAATCTCTGTATCCAATATCTCTTTCCAGATATTTTCCAAGTCTTTAAAATCATACATTCCCTCTACGGAATTTATCATTTGTTTTCTTATATCCATATTATAATTTTTCTCAACAATAGAAAAAATCCATGCTAAACCACAAGCTGCATATCCTTTCAATTTTTTCTATGTTTTATCCTTTGACTACTTTTTGTTTTCTTTATGTTAATACACAACACCGCTTTTGTCAATAAAATATTTTATGTTCTCCCTGTTACCTCCGGTAAGCATATCATATTTCCAGCGTTACATCATGCACCAGATCATAACAGCCTGCTGAACCACTAACAAATTCTTTTTAAATTCATACCCTGCAAAATAATCTGATTCTATTACATCTTCAGAAACCTCTTCTCCCCGGTAAAATGGAGGACATGGATTTAGAACCGCATTTTGATTGGCCATATCCATTACTTCTTTCGTTATCTGGCATTTCCCGAAATCATTTACTATCCCGGCAGGCAGAGAATCCGTACATATGATGTCTTTGCCTCTTACTGCCTCTTTGATATCATAGTATATCGGCACATCCTCCATTTCATAACCTGCACCGCAGCATTGTGATAAATCAAACCCCATAACTTCCGATGCCTCTCTCCATGCCAGACCAATATTTCCTGATTTTCCACAAAACAAATACTTATCTTCTATAAAATTTTTTCTGATCTTTGACAGGGAATACATATCCGCTAAAATCTCGCAAGGATGATTGACATCCGTCATAGCGTTGATAACAGGTACACTCAAATATTGGGCAAGCTTTTCCATCAGCTGTATATCCTTATGCCGGACAATAACAAGATCCGCCCAATTGTTTAAATAACCACAGACATCTCTTATATCTTCCTTTTTATCCAGTGCATCGTTAGGAAAAAGTATAGATTGACCACCCAGCAGGCAGACTCCCTTTTCAAAAGTGATTCGTGTCCTGATGCTTGAAGCAGGAAAAAATGAAATAACACTTTTTTCAGCAAGAAATTTTTTATATTTTCCCATACATATTTCATCTGCAATTTTGAAAATTTCATATACTCCACTCGATTGTATATCGGTTAATCTAATCAAATCTCTCAATATTAATATCCTCTTATCATATTCATAATCTGCGAAACGAAAAAGACTGTTTATCTAAAAGACATTCACTGGCGCCAGTATTTTTTTATGCTCTCCGCTGCTTTTTCCCGCGATACCTGCAGTTTTTTCATGACGCGTTCCACCGTTTCCTGCTTTGTACTCCCCAGTTCCATGCTCGTTTCTATCAGTGACTTGATCCCTTGTTCTATTCCTTTCTCCATTCCTCTCTTGATCCCTTGCTCTATCCCTTTCTCCAACCACTCTTCCCGTTCGCTTTTTAAATGCTGTTCCTCATTATATTCAAATATACTCACCGCTACCGCCTCCGCTCGATTCTTTGAGAGAAACTCTGCTAAAATATCATTCCTGATACAATAATCCACCGCCTGCTCCACTGCCTCCTCATAAGGCATTCTTTTTGCCAGTTTTCTTACCTCTTCCACATACTGCGCATATTCCTTTAACAGCACACAGCTTTCCATCAGCTCCCTATTATATCCCCAATTGATGTTATATGCCTTTACCGTCACTTCCAGTTCCGGCTCTTCCTGTTTCTTTATAAATGCATCCGATAACTTCATGACCTGCTGCTTTGGCTGCACATCCCTGCCATTATAAAATATCACAAATCTTGGCGCCGGCAGACGGATCAGTCTCGAACCGTACAGATTCTCTTCCTTCGTCAGTCCCTGCAGTACCTTGGTAACATAGATCAGGTTCCTTAACGGCATATTCGGATTCACTGTGGACTGGTGTTCATACAGCATCAGCTCAAAGTTAAAGACAAAGGAAACGTCATTTTTATAATTCATGTAAACTGCATTTTCCAGTGTTGTAATCTTCAGGTCATCAACCTCTGTGTAAGACGTTTTATTGACTGCATTGTACAGGCTCAAAAGATTTTCCTTTTCCTTAAAGAGCATGCGAAACATCGTGTCCTTATAACAGTGCTGTACGTTTATTTCGTTCTGTATCACTGCCACATCTTTTTCCATTATAATTTTCTGCTGCTTTTCTTTCATTTTTGCTCCCCTCTGTCCGCTTCAGCGGACACTCAAATCAGGGAGGTTGAACGTGCATTTCTTTCAACCTTGCTCCCCTCTGTCCGTTTTACAGGGAACCCATTTCAGAAATCCCCTGCCTGTTCATATTTCATATTTGGATTAAAGCATGGATTTTCTGAAAAATAGAATAAAAGAATAAATCATTTGGTTTAAAGAAAAAAATATGCTTTCCTGCATTCTAGCATAAAACACATGGAAACTCAACAAAGCTTTTTATCATTGCACATATATTTAATAAAAATTATTAGACTTTTCTAAAAAGAATGCTGATTTAAATGGTGAATATAATGAAGATGTGTTCGAGAAATGAGATATATATGATTGTATTTGTTAATTAAAAAACCGCAACCCCATGACTTTCTCAAAGAATTGCGGTACGCGTTTTTTCTTATTGTCTTTAATCTAAAGACTACTCCATAATCGCAGCCACACGTTCCGAACCTACGCTTCCGCCGCCCCGCATATTTCATAACTGCACATTCCGGCACTCCGCTTCAGTTCTGAAATTGGTATTTCTTTCGTTCTGTGTTTCTTCACGCTTCATTACAATTAAAATTTTCTTCCGGAAGAATCTTTTATGTTAGATTTCACTGCTAGACTCTTATTTTTATTTTATTTGACCACTAGTTGTCTTCGATAGAATAATACAAAATAACACTTTTGTCAATAGCTATTGTAAAATTTTGTATTTTCTCCTGTTTTCGCATATTAATTTATATATATTATAATTCCTTGCGTCCTAAGTAACAATGAATTCTATACGTTTCCTATTAATGTATGCATTTTGTATAAGTTGCCTTAGTAATCTCTTCCCCAATAATTAAATGTTCACATTTCGTACAAACCTGCCCTTTATTATAAGTTACCGTGCAGCTTCCATCCGATTTTTTGGCATGCGTTTTAACAGTTCCTTCTACATAATTATGATTGCAAAACAGATATGGACTTATTTGATTTTCTTCTATCAAATATACGTTTCCTTCTTCATCTACAAATTGCTGGTCACACATGATTGTATCCGTCTCGTCTTCCATCGCATCGCCCGTATTAACAATGATATCAACTACTCCCTCGTTATCATATTTCTCTGAATCAACTGTCACTACCTTCACATCATCATACGCCAGAACCGTCAACGAATTTAACATTACCATCGCGCCTACAACCAACGCTGAAATCAAACCGCCCCATTTGTTTCTTCTGTTTTTATTACTACTCATAATCATCTTCGTCCTTTCTAATACTTTTTCTCCACTTTTTGACAGTATTTCCTTTTTCCCTGTTAATGCAGAGTTCCAGCCTCTCATTCGTTCCTGATTCATGGAACGCTTCACTACCATAGCTGCATATTGGAAACATTCCTCTTCTCCGCGTCCTTCCACTACCAATTCGTCGCAGGACTCTTCGCATACGCGTTCAAATTCTCTCAAAAACAGATATACAACCGGATTAAACCAGTGCAGTGCCTTTACAAACGTGCCTGCTATTTTCCACAAAACATCGAATCTTTTAATATGTATTAATTCATGTTCCAAAAGCATTTCCGTCTCTTTTTCCTCTTTGGGCAGAGAACAAATAATCACCGGATTCTTTGTTCCCATAGTAAATGCGGCATTTTCCTTATCACAAAGATACAATGTGATCTTTCTTTTTATCTTCCATACTTTCTTCAGCCTGTTCAAAACCGCCACATTCTCCGCCGCTTCTTCCGTACTGCAATACTGTTTTGCTGCCCTGCGTATCCGAAGATAGCGAATAAATTGAATCATTAATACTGCAAATGATATAAAATACCATATTCCTATAACCAATACCTCATATTGGTAACTGCTGTTGACCGCATATCTGCTTTCCGACTGAAACATCAGCTTTTCATTATGAAAATAATGGAAATACTCTGTTGAAGACGGCGAAAAAACCGCCCTTAGCATTTCCCTGTATATCGTTCCCATAAATGGAAGCGGTATCATATAGTATAACATTGCCGTCTTCAAAAAGAAGTACTGCCATCCTTTTGATAAACGCTTCCCGAAAGTATGTTTTTCCAGAAAATAAAGCAAAAACATGCAGCTCCCTGACAACGTCATTACCAATATATAGTTCATTTCCCCTCCTTATCTTTTGTAGCTGTACGTTATTTCCTACTTTGTTCCAATATTCTTAAGATCTCTTCCGCCTCCTCTCTGCTGATTCCTTCCTGCGCCGTAAATGCAGCAAAAAAGCTGCTAAGTTTCCCGCCATACATAAGGTCTATATTTTCCTGCATTTGTAGATTATAAAATTTCTCCCTCGTAAGTAATGACTTTACAATCCGGTTTTCTCTTTCCACGACTTCTTTTTCTTCCAGTCTGGAAATTAAAGTATTTAATGTCTGGCGTTTCCATCCTTTACCCGCAAGTTCAAATTCTTTCAGTAATTCTGTCTGTTTAATCTCTCCTCCACATTTCCACAGCATATCCAGTACTTCATACTCCGCCTCTGACACGTTATACTTATGGCGCATTCTTTCCTCTCCTTTCGACTACCCTTTGTATTCTCTTAGACCATAACTCATTTGTCATAATCTGTCAACCTGTTATTTCATCCGCGGCATGTCCCATGCATTATGATCCGTATGCAGCAGCATATGCGCTTTATGGGACATCGGTTTTTCTAAAAAGTCCTCATATAATTTCTGTACACACAAATTTTCATGTGAAAAGCGCACGGAAGCTTCTTCATCCAAAGCATGCAGTCTCTTCCCGCGTTTTGTCGCAAGCTCCTCTCCATCATGTATCGGTTGTCCGCCGCCGCCGGCACAGCCGCCCGGACATGCCATCACTTCTACAAAATCATAATGCACAGTTCCCTTTTCCAGGCTTTCTATTAATTCTGCCGTATTCTTAAGACCGTTCACAACTGCGGTCTTAATCTCGATATCACCAATCTGAAATACGGTTTCTTTCCAGCCTTTCTGTTCTCTTGTACTCCTCACTTCTCCGAATGCATCTGCCTGTGGGTTAGAACCCGTAATAAGGTAATAGGCGGAACGAAGCGCAGCTTCCATTACGCCTCCTGTTGTACCAAAAATAACGCCTGCGCCGGTTCCATCCTGCATAGGCGTATCACAGGGAACGTCCTTTAATGTCTTTGGATCTATATGCGCTGTTTTGATCATGCGGTTCAGTTCCCGTGTTGTTAATACCACATCCACATCTTTTCCTGCATATTCTTCATAAAAAAGTTCCATATTGCTTTCCCCTTTTTTGGCAACACAGGGCATGATAGATATCGTAACCATATCGTCAGGTTTTACACCAATCTTCTGAGCAAAATATGTCTTCATCACTGCGCCAAACATCTGCTGGGGAGACTTTGCCGTAGAAAGCCTTGATACCAGATGAGGATATCTGGATTTGATAAAACGTATCCATCCCGGGCAGCAGGAAGTGAACATCGGCATCTGTTTCGTATCTCCCTTCTTAAAACGTTCTACAAACTCGTTTCCTTCTTCCATAATTGTCAGATCTGCAGAAAATACAGAGTCAAAAACATAGTCAAATCCGATTCTCCGTAAAGCGTCTGTAATCTTTCCCATCGTTGCTTCTTTTTCCGACAGTCCCAGAACCTCTCCCCATGCAGCACGTACTGCCGGCGCTACCTGCACTGCCGTGACCTTCTTTTTATTCTCGATTGCCCACCATGCCTTTTCCGTATCGTCACGTTCTCTTAAAGCGCCTACCGGACAATGGGTAATGCACTGCCCGCAGAGCGTACAGTCCGATTCCTCTATGCTGCGGTTTCCCGAAACATAAATGGAAGTTCTGGAACCGGTTCCTTCTACATCCCACACCTTCACATTCTGAATTTTATCACAGACCTGAATACAGCGCATACACTTAATACATTTACGCGAATCTCTGATTAACGGAAAGTTTTTATTCCAGGGCTGATATTCCAGTTCTTTTTTATATGGCTCCTCTAATATATTTAATTCACTGGCAATTTTCTGAAGGGAACAATTGGTATTCCTCACACAAGTCACACAGCTGCTATCATGCTGGGATAAGATCATTTCCACTGTCATTTTTCGGTTTTTGCGGACTTTTGGACTGTTTGTATAAATGACCATTCCCTCTTCCGCCTGGTTATTACAAGATGTAACCAGCTTTTCTTTTCCCTCAATCTCCACTACACAGACACGACAGGCCCCGATTTCATTAATTTCTTTTAAATAGCAAAGCTTCGGAATCGGAATGCCTGCAGCCGTCGCCGCTTCCATAATCGTTGTTCCTTCCGCAACGCTGACCGCCCTGTTATCAATTGTTAAATTTACCATATCGTTTCCCTGCCTCCCTTAAAGATTCCATATCCAAAATGATCACAGCGCAGGCATCTGGACGCCTCCTGTCTGCATTCCGCCTCCGTCATCGGATTTTCAACACCCTCAAAATCACAAACTCTTTCTCCTGCTTCTCTCTCTGTCATATTTACACGTCCGCAGGGCAGACGGTCTGACAAATTGGGTTTTGGTACTTCCACATCGCTCTGTATGCTGTGATGATATCCCAGATATTCATCAATATTCGCGGCAATGACTTTAGAAGCCCCTATTGCGCGGACCACGGTCGCCGGACCCGTCGCACAGTCTCCTCCTGCAAATACGCCCGGAAGAAGATCAAAACCGCCGTGGCTTTCCGTTTGAATCACCCCGGATTTTACCGGTACGCCGGCTTCTTCAAAATGCTTAAATTCAATGTCCTGACCGATTGCCACAATAATAGTTGTGCAGGGAAGAAACAAGTCTTTTTCTCCTGTTTCTTTCACACCGGCACGTCCGTTCCTGATACTGCTGATCATCTGGGGACGGACCCAGAGCCCTTTTACTCTTCCCTCTTCATCCGCTTCAATCTTCACAGGCGCTTTTAACGTCTGCATCTCTACTCCTTCTGCAATTGCACCTTCTATTTCATCCTGCAGCGCTGTCATATCTGCAATGCGCCTGCGGTAAACAATACTGACCTTTTTTGCTCCCAGACGCATGGCGGTACGCACGGCGTCCATAGAAACATTTCCGCCTCCAATAATGCATACTTCCTGTCCTTTTAAGTCAATAGCCGCCTCTTTTCCCACATCACGCAAAAACTGCACTGCCGAGATAACGCCTTTTGCATCCTCTCCCTCTATGCCAAGCTTTTTATCCGTGCTTGCCCCAATTGTAATCAATACTGCATCATATTGTTTCCGCAGTTCATCTATCGTAATATCCGTGCCTATTCTAAGTCCATGCTTTACTTCCACACCTGTAGCAAGAATTGCTTCAATATCATCATCCAGCCTGTTCTTTGGAAGTCTGTAATTAGGAATGCCGTACCGCAGCATACCGCCCAGTTTGGGAAGCATTTCAAATACAACTACCTGATGTCCCATAAGCTGCAAATAATATGCCGTGCTCAGGCCTCCTGGCCCCCCTCCTACGATTGCGACCCGTTTTCCCGTAGAAGGCTGGCATGCAGGCGGCGGAACTTTCCCCGCAAAATCTGCTGCCATCCGTTTTAAGCCCCTGATATTAACAGCGTCATCCACCATATTTCTCCGGCATCTTGCTTCGCATGGATGTTCACAAATAAATCCGCAAGTCGTAGGAAACGGATTATCTTTGCGAATCAAACGAATCGCATCCTGATATCTGCCCTCATGCACTAACGCTATATATCCGGGAATATCCACTCCTGCCGGACATAACGATACGCAGGGAACCGGCTGCTGATAATTACAGCTGCATCGTCCCTTTTCAATATGTGATAGGTATTCATCCCTGAAACCGATCAGTCCCTTATAAATCATATTTGCTGCTTCATAACCAATTGCACAGTCCGCGGTCTCCATAATACTTTTCGCCGTCTCTTCCATCAAAGAAAGCGTTTCCGGTTCTGCCCCGCCGTCAAGCACATCTTCAATTAATTGTTTTAATTTTGATAATCCCACACGGCACGGCACACATTTTCCACAGGACTGTGCATGACACAGCTCCAAAAATGCTTTAGACATATCAATCGGACACAGTCCCGACGGACTCGCCTCAATTCTTCGTTCCAAATCTTTATAAAGCTGCTCCACAACTATCTGCGCTCTATTTGGTATCGGAATCTCCAGTCTGCTCATAATAAATCCTCCAATTTTCAGAAAATATCAATTGTAAGCGCTTACATTTTTGATTTTACTATGCCTCGACAGAAAACGCAACAATTGATATTTTTTAATCAAAGCCTGACTTAGCCCAAAAATAAACCTTCTGCCCGAAAGCAGAAGGTTAAACCGTTATTTTTGTCTGATCTTTTCAGGAATCCACTTCCTGACGATCCTGTATATATCCTCCATATCAATTGGCTTAGAAAGATAATCGCTCATACCGGCCTGCAGATATTCTTCTCTCTGTTCCTTCGCGGTATTCGCCGTGAGTGCAATCACAGGAACTTTTTTATAATAGACATCCTCCCATTCCCGAAGCGCCGTTACCGCCTCAATGCCATTCATGACAGGCATAAGATGATCCATAAAAATCAAATCATATTTTTTATCCTGTATCATTTCCAAAGCACGTTTTCCATCAGAAGCCGTTTCAATCTGCATCTGCAGAGGTTTCAGCATTTCTTCTGCAACCATGCGGTTGATCTCATTATCATCCACCACCAGCACCAGCGCGTCCGGCGCTGTAAACTCTGTCTGCAATTTTCCCGGAGTCTGTAGATGATCCGAATGGTTCTTGTCTACATTTTCTTTTACCTTCTCTGCCGCACTTTCTCCGTTTTCAATAAAATGACAGAAATTATGACTGTATAACGGTTTGTTCATAGCAGGCATATTATCCTGTACTTCACACTCTGTCATCGGATTCTGCATACAGCATACAACAGCCTTTAGATCTGAAAGTTTCTGTCTTTCCGTTTCACTTATCGTTCCATACTGATCCGTAAAATAATAGACAGGAACATCTGTCTTAACAGACTCCATAATATTTTCCACATAGGTAAGCTGATACTGTCCGGTCAGTTTCCGAAGCAGCTCATTTGCAACAGGGTCTTTCATGCTGCCTGCCACAACTGCCTTATGTCCCTGCGTAATCTGCGCTGCCCTTGACCCGTCAATAATCTGCTGATGAATGGTAAAATAAAATTCACTTCCCTTTCCATATTCACTGCTTACCCCAATACTGCCATGCATCAGTTCCACAAGCTGCTTGGAAATGGAAAGCCCCAGCCCCGTACCTTCTTTATGGTGATTTTTCTTTGTATCCACCTGCTGGAAAGAACCAAAAAGCTTGCTTAAATCCTCTTCCCGTATTCCCTGCCCGCTGTCTTTTACCGAAAGAAACAGCTCTATATCCGTATCCTCAATCCGGTTTACCCTGACCGTGAGGCATACATATCCTTTCTCTGTAAATTTTGTCGCATTATTCATCAGATTAATAATAATCTGTCTGATCCGCAATGCATCCCCATACAATTTTGCCGGAATACCGGGATCAATGTCATAGAGCAGTTCTACCGGCTTATTTCCAATCCTGTTTAAAATAATCATTCCAAGATCGTTCAGCATAGACATAAAATCATATTCTTCGTCCACAAGTTCCATTTTTCCTGACTCAATCTTAGACATATCCAACAAGTCATTTACAATTGTGAGTAAAGCGTTTCCCGAATTTTGAATATTCAGCAGATATTCCCTCTCCTGCCCGGGCAGATCCTGACGGAGCAAAATCTGCGTCATTCCAACAATCGCATTCATCGGAGTACGAATTTCATGAGATACATTGGAAACAAAAGCTGATTTTGCCTTATTGGCCTCGTCGGCACGTTCCTTCTCTTCCCGTACACGCTCCATTAATTCACATTGTTCCGTAACATCGATGAGAAGCAGGCTATAGCCCGTTACAGCACCCTTTTCCCGCATTTCCATAATTTTTTTATTGTAATATTTTCCATGAATCTGCTGTACCTTTTCCTGACTTAGAAAAATAGTAAGCAGTTCGCCGGACACAATGGCATTTTTACGCTTGGAATTCAACTCTGTAAAAATTTTTTTTGCATAAGAATTAGAATCCAGATATCCATATAGTTCGTCTACAAGAATAAATGCATCCTGCATCTGATCAAATACCCATTCCCGTCCGACTTCTTTGACACCGAAAAATTCATTCCGGCGAATACTGATAATAATAGATAAAATAGAGGTAGAAGTAAAAATCGGAACAATATCAAATGAAAAATTAAATAACAGCATTAATACGAGGGAAACTCCCATTACGAACTGAGATCCTACTAATTTAGCAAGATTATTTCGTTCTGATTTCACTTCTACAAGAAACATTCTGACAGTGATATAAATTAGGCTGCAAAATACAATCAAACATATAATACAATAATGAATCATATAGAAAATTCCCGGGACTGCCTGCAGCATAACCAGCCCCCACTCTTCATTCCATACAAAATTCAAGTCCCTAAATACCAGATGCAGACCGTCACCGGTCCAAAGAAGAAATAAAAAGACACTGTCAAAAACACCCCAAAGCGACACCAGTGCAATCGCCCATTTGTATGGCTTCATTTTCATATACGTCCACAAAAACAAGCCAAACATCAAATAAAACACAATATTCCCAAAATATTCCATCTTAAGCGCAATGAACGCGCCTTCAAAAGTCTTAGACTGTAACAGCAGCATATAACTGCCATTAATAATCAGACAGCCCAAATTCGCCATCAGCAGATACATGGATACTCTGCTGTTGGCTTTTCTTATAAGGGAAACACAGCCGGCAAGCGGAACAAGAATCCCCATTAATTGTATCGTATTAATCAAAATGTTTATGATCATTTTAATCCCCAGATAAGCTTGCTTCAAGCCTCTTCCATGCATTTTTCAAATTCTTCTTCCGGCATTGGTCTTGCAAAATAATAACCCTGTATCATATCGCATCCAATGTTCTTCAAAAACTTATACTGTTCCTCTGTCTCTACCCCTTCTGCCGTAATCGAGATGCAAAGATCCTGTGCCATCCGCATCACACAGCGTATGATCTGCTCTCCTCTTTCATCGTCAAAGTCATCCACAAATGTTTTATCCAGTTTCATAACGTCTATCGGAATAGACTTGAGCATCATCAAAGAGGAATAGCCTGTTCCAAAATCATCCATTAAGATAACAAATCCCATTTTATGTAAACTTTCAATAATTTCCAGAAATTCTGCTTTCTTCTCGAACATTGCGCTCTCTGTAATTTCCAGCTGTAAATATTTGATGGGTACGCCGGAATGATCCAGCATGGATTTGTATTCCCCGATAAATTCCGGTGTATCAAGGTGTCTGCGGGAAAGATTTACGGAAATTGGCACTACCTTAAGTCCTTTTTCCATCCATCGTTTCTGTGCAAGACAGACTTCATTAAATACATATTTATCCAGTTTACACACAAAGCCGCTTTCTTCTGCAAGCGGGACAAAAAGTCCCGGCGATACCATTTGTCCATCCTGACGCCTCCAGCGTACCAAAGCCTCTGCGCCTGCCAGTTTTCTTGTTTCCGCCTCATACTTGGGCTGGTAATATACGACAAATTCATGATTCTTGTATGCATGTTCTATCTGGTCGGATAACTGTTTCTTTTCTAACATTCTGTCTTTCATAATGTTAGTATATGCTCTATAAATACTGTCCCTTTCCTGCTTCGCCTGATTATGCGCAAGAGAGGCGCAGTTCATCATGCTTTCCACGTCCTCGTCATTGCTTTCCACATAATAGATACCGAATACAGGATGCAAAATATATTCTGATGCATTGGGAATCGAAAACTTTTGGATCGCTTCTGTCATCTTTAAAATACGTTTTTCTATATCCGACCGTTTTTCAAAATATAGAAGCATGGAAAACCGGTCGGCAATATCACGTCCTGCATATTCATCTTCTCCACAGTTTTCATTTAGTACATTCCATACATGGCACAATACTTTGTTGCCTGTGTCATATCCGAACAATTCATTAACAAGTTTAAATTCATCCAGATCCATCATGATAAACGCAGTTCTTCCATAATGCACATTCAGTCTTTGCTCTACTTCCTGCTTAAATTTCGCGTAAGTGTTTCCACCGGTCAGATCGTCCACAAATAAAAGCGTCTGCATCTGTTTTTTCTTTCTGCGTTCCTCTAAATATAGCCATGCGGCAATAAATGTGCATACCACTATCAATACAGCGCATACCAGATAAGTACGCTGGATAATGGCGTTGGAAGTCTTTTCCAGAAAATCCACCGGAACCACATCGATCAGATACCAGTTGTTGATTCCAAGAGGCGTACTGTACATATATTTTCCGACTTTATTATAGAAAATAACATATCCTGTCTCTCCGGTATCCAGATAATGTTTTAACCCTTCAATCGCCTTGGAATTTCTTCTGTCCGCCGCCCTCATAGACACATAAATATTGGTCATATCCTGGAAGCTTGTAGGATTAATGGAATCTACTACCTTATCTCCGTCACTTTCAACAATATAAGTATATCCCTCTCCTTCAAAAGAAGTGACTGCCAGGATCTCTCTCAGACTTTCCACACTGTATGTCGCAAATACTACGCCTACAACCTCATCACTTTTTTTTACAGGTGCGCTGAAAGCAATAATCTCTTCCCCGCTTACCAGATCGTTCAGCGGTTCCGATATACATGTCTCTCCCTGAACGGCATTTAAAAAGTAACTGCGTTCTGATATATCTACTGTCATACCATCCGTTGCATGTGCCATACCATCCATACCGCAGTAACCCATTGTTTTAAAGGGATAACGGTATGCGATCTGCTTCAGCGTATCAACAATTTCCCCTTCTTTGATATTATCTGAATTACCAATACGATCGGCTATCTCTGTCAGGGCATTTACATCACTGGCAATTTCCTTCTGAATCACAAGCACATTTTGACTGGAAACTTCTTTTAAAGTATTTCTTGTTAAAATGCTGAGTTCATCTTTCAATATTTTTGAATACCATACCAGCGCAATGATACTAATCAATAATAAAACAATTAAATAGCTGATCTTCAATACTGATTTTTTATTTTTCTTAATCATGTATGTCCCCTCCTGCGTATATTGGAAGTGTTATTCCATTACATAAGTGATGAAACAATTTCCGTTTTCTTCAAGCCATGCTGTAGAATCATTCATTCCCTTTTTATACACTGTTCCTGTAAGCGGATCCATTACTACTATATTTAACTCATTAAATCCAATCACCAATACTGCGTTTCCATCATTTAAAGTAGCCAGTACCGGAATATCTTTGTTCACATAATATAGAATGGCATCTAAACTGCATCCTGTCAAATCAAGAATCTGTGCATGTGAAAGATTTTCCTCCAAAATTTCAATTACAGTGTCCCCCCTGCTTAACTGATATTCTGTATTTCTCATTACACCTTCAAACTTTAATATCGTATCCAGGCAGACTGCCAGACTGTTCTTTTCCTCCGTTATTCCTGTTCCGGTGATTGCCATAATCTGATTCTTAATACTGCGGTTTCCTTTCTGCCATACATAGGCGCCGTGATCATTTACCACCACACCTGATATAGAATAGGCAAGATTGACAGCGCTCCCCGGGTTCATATATACCCCCGCTATTCCATCCTTTCCATATACATAATAAAATTCTTTCTCTTCTTTTTCATTTTCTATTACTAATTCTCTTCCCCCTTCAAATAACACCTCTTTTGGCGTCAGAATCTGAAGCGACTTGCTGTCAATATTACTTTTCACTGCAATCTGCACTATTTTTTCATAGCTTTCTGTTATCACAGCCTCAATATAATTATCGCCTGCTTCCGCAAGCTCTGTACTCATAATCTGGTCATCTTCTATTTCTTCATATTCATTATTTTCATTTTTTCTTACCCTGGAAAGCGTGATCTGGTTGTCTTCAATTCGACTTCCAATTACGTAGGCGTCCTCCTGACTATAAGTATGAAGCACCTTTCCCTGTTCATCCTGAATCACTACTTTGTACATCGGAAAGGTAACCCGTCCTGTTTCATCTTTTACAATATCCGCATCCCTGGCAAGACCATATATCAGATCTTCCCCCATGAATCCAAGCGGTGCGATTACTTCACCCTCTCCAGCCTCAATTTCAGTCCTTTTTTTTGAATTTAAGTTCATCAGCGTCAGGATTGTGCCTGCATATCTGTCTTCACTTTCCTGCCATACTATCATAGCATTACTTTCTGATATTTGGTAGCTCCCATCGTATAAATGTGATGCTAATATTTCATAGGTTCTTTCCGTCAGGTTCACCGCATAAATTGTACGGTCCAGCATCATATAAAACTGATTATTTTTGCTGATATATGACAATTGCTCTATATCTGATTTTAACACTTGATAAGACTTTTTGTAAGGGATATATATTTCCTCTTCCACGGTATTCGTCTGACTGTTATAAGCAAAAATCTGGATTCCCACATTTCCCTCATGTTTCCCTCTGTTCATATAACCATAAACCATAAACCTGACATTTCCTGTTTCATCCACACCCAGTATTCTGATTCCACAATGGTCGTACATCGTCCTTATATCCGCATTTTCCGCGTCATAAAATCCATAAATCACTGCCATTTTATTATCAGTGACATTATAACTGAACAGACGATTTGAATTTACAAAAGCAAAGATATTACCTCCGTCACTTTCTACAAGTGCGGTATCCATATCCGTAATCCCAAGAGAAATTTTATTTGATGCATAAATATCCGCTCCCTCGTCCAATATCTGTTCCATTGTCCGCTCAAAATCAAGTAAATAAATCCTGTCCGGTGTATACCGGATACGGTAATATTCATTTACGTTATAGTATGTTTTATTTTTTCCTTCAGAAGTGGCGGCAATATAGTTTAGTTCAAAAGAACCTGTCTGACCCGCAATTTCTTTCACATCCAAAACAGGCTCGGTCACTTTCTCAACCTGTAAGTCCCCCCACGTTATCTGGTTAAAACTGGAATGAATGTCAACCCTCGCATATGTTGAATTATTCCCCTCTGTATTAGATTCCAAATACTTTGTCAATTCTTTTGCCGCTTCTTTATCAAACGTCTTTTTATGAAAATTTTCAACAAAGGCAATTTTTTCACTGATTGCATAGCTGTCTGAAAGGATCACCCTGGTATAATAACGGATTTCATTTTCTTCCGTTTCCAGTATAAAGATCAGATTATACTCTGTTTGTGTTTCAATAAGATCCTTCAATGTTACAGATGCACTTATACTTTCCTTTGTTTCTTCTTTATTGGTAATCTCTCCGTTTTCTACCAGCCTTTCTCCATCCACACTCCTTAGTTCATAGGATATCTTCAGAATATCTGTATGAAACTTATCTATTTCAAATTGTACCGTTCTTCCCTGCGGAATGACTGTAATGGTATCCCGCAGATAACTTCCCTCCATCTCCTGTGCGTATCCATGCAGGCAGTTGATCTTTTTGCCGTCTGTATTCATAAATATAAGGGGAAAAGATGCCGGTCTCATTTCTGTCGTCATATCTGTATTTCCCTGATTCATAACTCCGCTTATAATAAACAGGGAAAGAAAAAAAGTGATTGCAAAACCTGCCGCTTTTATTAATGATTTTTTCATCTATCTAATCGTTGAAAAAAATTCAACTATCCTCTTTCCTAAGCTCTATCAACAACTTGTTTAAAGTCTGTTCCGTATGCAGAAATTCCAGAAGCTGTCCTACTTCATTTTGTTCCGCATTTCCCGTTTTCTTCTCCGTGTCAGGCTGATTTTCACGCCTGACGGCCCGTATCAGTAAATTTTTCGGCGTATGTTCCATGTCAATAAATTCCAGAATCTGTGTATCATAGCCCATCCGCTCCAAAAGATTCGCACGTATTCCATCTGTCAATAATGCAGAAATCCTCTCTTTTAACAGTCCGTACTTTAAAATTGTTTCCAGCTCTTTACATTTGATCTGTTTGTTCACTTCATGCTGGCAGCACGGTACAGACAAAATGACCTTTGCACCCCAGCGTACTGCCTTTTCCAATGCATAATCTGTGGCTGTGTCACAGGCATGGAGGGTAACAACCATGTCCGGCTTTTGTTCTCCTTCAAATGTACTGATATCGCCACGAATAAACCGGAGTGCATCATCATATCCCAATTTTCCGGAAAGTGCATTGCAGTTTTCAATCACATCCTCTTTCAAATCCAATCCGGTAACACGAATGTCATAACCGTTCAAAATTTTTAAATAATAATACATGGCAAATGTTAAATAGGATTTGCCACAGCCAAAATCTATAATGTTAACAGTTCCTGTCTTTGGAAGTATAGGCAGAATATCCCGTATAAATTCAAGATAACGGTTAATCTGTCTGAATTTATCATATTTGGCCTTCATGATTTTCCCATTCGCACTCTGTACGCCCAGTTCAATCAAAAACGGAACCGGTTTTCCCTCTTCAAGGATATATTTTTTAGTTCTGTTATGGGAAAGATCAATTTCTTTCCCCTGATCTGTATTTTTTCTGACCTTAACTGTAACCTTTCCTTTTTTACTGACAAGAACTGTTCCCCTGAATTCTTTATTTTCCAATTCTCCCTGTCTGAACCCGTTATTAAAGTATTCAAGCACGCGTTCTATCATTTCTTCCTTTTGATAGTTCTCATGAAACACCTTACTTCCTGCATACACCGTTTCCTGAAAAACCAGCTTGTCCTTCACCATAACAGGTCTGATTTTTATTTTTTCCGCTTTCTCCCCATTCCTGGGATTGCTTAATATAAGCTGATATAATTTATCATTGATTCCGTTGTATAATAAATTTCTTAGTTGTTCCATAAAATCCCTTATCATAAATAAAAAGTCAGGCTGCATGAATCCGGTCAATCCCATTGCAACAAAATATAGCCATAGTAACAAAACACCATGACTATATTGTACCGATATTTGGCAAAAACCTCAACTAGAATTTCAAAATACCTCTATGATTTGTATGCCTTCTCTTATAAACTTCATAAAAAAGTAAAATTTGAACCATATCTCCCGCTCTGGTCCATTTTTCAGGGTTTTCTTCTTCTGATCCATCCATGTCTTCTCTTTTAATCTGGTTTAATATATCCTCCGCTAATTGATACAGACGCATTTTGTCCGGATATTCATCGTATATCATACTGCCCTCATAATCAATTTTATCCAGTATAGAAGCAACCTTTCTTTGATAATGTTTCGCCTCTGCCGGATACATCTGCTGTAAATATTCCAAATCTCTCTGAACACTGTCCTCTTCCTGATAAAACAGCGGCATGGGATAAGTCATATAAAAAGGAAGGATTCTATGATTATTCATATGGAAACCGATCCCTTTCTTTTCTCTTTTATGATTATCATATGCAGCTTTCTTTTCAGAAGTTTCACTATAATACAAAACCGGATGCCTTTTATACGCATCCGGTTTAAGCTGTTATTTTATTTTAATAACTGAATACGGGCAATTGCTCTCTGTAAAGCCGTCTCCGCCCTTGCCACATCGGTTTCGGGCGTCCTGCTCTTCAGTCTTTCCTCTGCTCTCGCCCGGGCTGCCTCTGCTCTTTCTGCATCGATCTCTTCCGGCCATTCAATAATTTCAGCAAGAATCGTCACTTTATCTTGAAGGATCTCCACAAAACCTGCATGAAGTGCAGCTTCCCTTACGCCGCCGTCCTGTGTAATCGTCAAAATTCCCGGCTTAATGATGACCGTCATCGGGACATGGTTTTTGTATACGCCAATTTCTCCCTCTGTCGTATTAAATTCCACCATAGATGCCTCTTCTTCAAAAAACACTCTGTCAGGCGTAATTATTTTTAATAAAAAATTATCTGCCATCCGCTCACCCCTTACTTCATACGGGCAAGTACGTCATCGATGCTTCCTGCATTTAAGAAATAGCTTTCAGGAACATTATCATGCTTACCTTCGAGAATTTCTTTAAAGCCTCTGATCGTCTCACTAATCGGTACATATTTACCTTCATATCCTGTAAACTGAGTTGCAACGAAGAACGGCTGTGAAAGAAATCTCTGTATTCTTCTTGCTCTGGCAACTACCAGCTTGTCATCTTCTGAAAGTTCATCCATACCAAGGATTGCGATAATATCCTGAAGCTCTTTATATTTCTGTAAAATTTCCTGTACTCCACGTGCGGTATTGTAATGATCCTCACCAAGGATTCTGGGGTCCAAAATTCTGGAAGTAGATTCCAAAGGATCTACTGCAGGGTAAATACCTAATTCCACGATGGAACGGGAAAGTACGGTTGTTGCATCCAGATGGGCGAAAGTCGTAGCCGGCGCCGGGTCAGTTAAGTCATCGGCAGGCACGTATACTGCCTGTACGGATGTAATGGAACCGTCTTTTGTAGAAGTAATACGCTCCTGTAAAGCACCCATTTCTGTCTGTAATGTAGGCTGATAACCTACGGCTGAAGGCATACGTCCTAACAGTGCGGACACCTCGGAACCTGCCTGTGTAAAACGGAAAATATTATCAATGAATAAAAGCACATCCTTACCGCCTTTATCACGGAAATATTCCGCCATAGTAAGTCCGGTCAGGCCCACTCTCATTCTTGCTCCGGGCGGCTCGTTCATCTGGCCGAATACCATCGTCGTCTTATCGATAACGCCGGATTCCATCATTTCATGGTACAGGTCGTTTCCTTCTCTTGTTCTTTCTCCAACACCGGTAAATACGGAATATCCGCCATGCTCGGTAGCAATGTTACGGATCAATTCCTGAATAAGTACTGTCTTACCTACACCTGCACCACCGAACAGACCAATCTTACCACCCTTCTGATACGGGCAAAGCAGGTCAACGACCTTAATACCTGTTTCAAGGAGCTCTGTCTGTGTGGATTGTTCTTTAAATTCCGGTGCCGGTCTGTGAATAGGCTCATAGCCTACGCCCTCCGGTGCCGGTTTATTATCAATGGGCTGACCTAATACGTTAAAGATACGTCCCAACGTATTCTCACCAACCGGAACGGTAATCGGCGCGCCTGTTGCGATTACTTCCATTCCCCTTACCAATCCGTCGGTAGAGCCCATGGCAATACATCTTACTGTGTCATCTCCCAGATGCTGTGATACTTCTACGATCAAATCCCCTGCATCCTTTGTCGGAATCTTAATCGCCTCATTGATTTCAGGAAGCTTGCCTTCACTAAACTTAATGTCAAGTACCGCACCGATGATCTGAGTGATTTTACCTTTATTTAACTCTGCCATCTTTCTTTCCTTTCACTCTTGTTTTTATACAGAATGCCGCTGTTATGAAATTGCGTTGGCACCTGCGATAATTTCAGTCAACTCTTGTGTAATAGAGCCCTGTCGCGCTCTGTTATACATAAGGGTCAGGTCTTCGATCATTTCTTCAGCATTGCTTGTAGCCGAATCCATTGCCTGCATTCTGGCGCCATTTTCACTGGCTGCCGATTCTACCATCGCCCCGAAAATCAGGCTGGTTATGTATTTGGGTATAATCATATCAAGTGCCTGATCGTCCTCCGGTTCAAAACTCATAAGCGCCTGGCTGGTCTTTTCTTCCTCCGGCTTTTCTTCGCTGAGTTCTACCGGTAACAGCTTTAACAGCTTCGGATCATGGCTCACCGTATTTCTAAACGATGTATAAGCAAGATAAATCTCACCGATCTCGCCGCTTTCAAATGCTGCCAGCACATCTTTACAGATATTCATTGCATCGATATATAATGGTTCCTCGATAAACTCCGAATAATCCGCCCTGATTTCATATCCGTAACGTCTCAGGGTATCCCGCCCTTTGCCGCCGATGGCATAAATCGAAAGCTCTTCTTTTTTCAGTTCTCCCTGCGTAACCAATTTTATTACATTGGAGTTATAACCGCCGGCAAGTCCCCTGTTTGAAGTAATAAGAATCAATGCTTTCTTTGGGGAAGAACCTGATTTTAAATATCTGTGATTTAAATTGCCTGTTTTTGCAAGCATGGATGTTACCGTTTCGTACATGCATTCAAAATATGATTTTGATTTTTCAGCACGTCCTTTTGCTCTCTGCAGTTTAACAGTAGAAACAAGTTTCATGGCTTTCGTAATCTGCTGGGTACTCTGAATACTGCCCTTACGCCTTTTTATGTCACGCATTGACGCCATAATGTCACCTTTTTTCCTCTCCGGCGGACGGTTTTTACCGTACGCTCACTTTTCTGCTAGAACTGCTTTTTGAATTCTTCGATCGCTTTCTTTAATGTCTCTTCCACTGTGTCGGAAATCACTTTTTCTTCAGCAATCTTTGACGGAACTTCAGGATATTTCGTATCCAGAAATTCAAAGAATTCTTTTTCAAAGCGTGTAATATCCTCTACCGGGATATCCAGTAAATATTTATTGGTAACCGCAAAAATAATGATGACCTGATACTGTACCGGCATCGGCTTGTACTGCGGCTGTTTCAGCACTTCCTTAATACGCTCGCCCTGTGCAAGCTTTTCTTTCGTATCTGCATCCAGTTCTGAACCAAACTGTGCGAATGCTGCAAGCTCTCTGTACTGTGCAAGTTCTGTACGAATCGGAGCGGCAATCTTTTTCATAGCCTTAATCTGTGCCGAACCGCCTACACGGGATACGGAAAGACCCGCGTTAACAGCTGGTCTGAAACCGGAGTTAAACATTTCTGTTTCCAGATAAATCTGCCCGTCTGTAATGGAAATTACATTGGTCGGAATGTAAGCGGAAACGTCGCCTGCCTGTGTCTCAATAATCGGCAGCGCAGTCAGGGAACCTCCGCCGTACTCATCTGACATACGCGCTGCTCTTTCAAGCAGTCTGGAATGCAGATAAAATACGTCGCCCGGATAAGCCTCACGCCCTGGCGGTCTCTTTAACAGTAAGGACAGTGTACGGTATGCAGCAGCATGTTTACTTAAGTCGTCATACACAACCAGAACATCCTGTCCGTTATCCATCCATTCCTCTCCAATTGCACATCCTGCATACGGTGCAATATATTGTAATGGCGCAAGCTCACTTGCTGTCGATGCTACGATCGTCGTATAAGCCATCGCGCCATATTCTTCTAAAGTTTTAACAATGGAAGCAACTGTTGACGCTTTCTGTCCAATTGCCACATAGATACATTTCACACCCTGACCTTTCTGGTTGATAATCGTATCGATTGCAATTGCCGTTTTACCGGTCTGTCTGTCGCCGATAATAAGCTCACGCTGTCCTCTTCCAATCGGCACCATAGCATCGATTGCCTTGATACCTGTCTGAAGCGGTGTATCAACTGATTTTCTTGTGATAACACCGGATGCAACTCTTTCAATTTTACGATATTTATCTGTCTGAACCGGTCCTTTTCCGTCAATCGGCTGACCAAGAGCATTGACTACACGTCCAAGTAATGCATCGCCTACCGGAACCTCAACTACACGGCCTGTTGTCTTAACAATATCGCCTTCGTTAATATTCTTGTGACTTCCGAGAAGTACGGCACCAACATTATCCTCTTCAAGGTTTAATACCATTCCGTATACTTCCCCAGGGAATTCCAAAAGTTCTCCCTGCATCGCATTTTCAAGTCCGTGTACACGAGCGATACCGTCTGCTACCTGAATAACAGTACCCACATCGGACACTTCCAGTTCCGATGCATATCTCTTGATCTGATCTTTAATGACAGAACTTATTTCTTCTGGTCTTAAATTCATGGATCTGTACGCACCTTTCTTTGTTTTTATACCCCCTATCCGCCTTTACGGAATCGGGTTTTACACATTATATTCGGATATACGAAAACCCCGTTTTCACGTTATCCTAGCTGAATCTTCATAAGCTGTTTTTGAAGCTCATCTAATTTTGTACTGACACTGCTGTCAACAACTCTGTCTCCTATCCTGATCACCATGCCGCCGATCAAAGATCCATTTTCGGAAAAATGCATTTCCATCTGACGATACTTTGTTGTTTGAAGCAGCCTTTCTTCAATCTGCTTTTTCTGACCTTCAGTTAAAGCCGCCGCCGTTTCCACATAGGCTACTCCGATTCCCTTATATTCCTTCACCTGATCGAGGAAATATTTCAGGATTTCTTCTGCCTCGCCATAGCGGTCTTTTTGGATGATCAATGTAAAGAATCCTACAAGTTCTTTGGAAACACGTCCGTTAAAGATATTCTCCACTGCCTGTATCTTATCTTCTTTCAGGATTTTCGGATGATTCATGAACTTCGTAAATTCCACTTCTTTCTGAAGAATTTCGAGAAGCATCCCGATTTCTTCCATGAAAGCATCGACTTTTCCGTCTTCAACTGCTAATTCAAATAAAGCTTCCCCATATGTTTTTGAAATTAGCTTAGCCATGTGCTTTCACCTATTTCCTTTAAAGTTTCATTAATCAAGCTTTCCTGCACCGTTGTATCAATGGAAGCAGATACTACTTTTCCTGCCATTAACGACGCTATGGAAATCATTTCCTTCTTTACATCATCAGCCGCTTTCTGTTTTTCAAGTTCTGCTTCCTGTTTTGCTCTCGCCATAATCGCCGCTGCATTTTCTTTTGCTTCCGCTTCGATCTTCATAGCGTTTGCAAGCGCTTTTTTCCTTGCATCACTCAAAATTTCTTCGGCTTCTTTGTCGATATCTTTCAATTTGGCTTCATATTCAAGCTTTAAGTTTCTTGCGTCAGCCATGTCTTTTTCAGCCGTATCCAGTTCATCCTTGATTTTTGCTTTCCTGCCTTCCAGCATTTTTCTTGCCGGGTTGAACAGAAAATAGGATAAAAACAGGAAGAGCACAAACACTGCAATAATCATAAGTACAGCGTCTGATAAAAGCTGAAAATCCAAATTAAAGAGTCTTTCCATCTCCTGCCTCCTTTCTTCTTTTATTCCCCATTACTTAATTTCCAGAGAAATTATACTAACGGTTTTACGAATAAAAGAAGCATGGCAACTAACAGACCATAAAGACCTGTGGTCTCGGCAACTGCCTGTCCAAGAAGCATGGTAGAGGTAACGTCAGATTTAGCGCCCGGATTTCTGCCTACTGCTGCTGCTGCGTGTCCTGCTGCAATACCCTGACCTACACCAGGTCCGATACCTGCAATAACTGCAAGACCTGCACCGATTGCTGAGCATCCTAAGATAAAATTAGTATTAAAATCCATTATAAATTCCTCCTGTACATAAAATAGTATTAAAAATATTCAGTTTTGGTTTTATTCTGATGGATATGCATTTGTAATATATGTCATAGTCAGCATACAGAATACATAAGTCTGGATTGCGCCTGAGAACAGGTCGAAATACACATGAAGTACTGCAGGCCAGATGGTTGCGATCCATCCAAGCAACCCGTAAATAAGCGCCATCATAATTGTGCCTGACAAAACATTGGCAAACAAACGCAGCGACAATGAAATCGGAACTGCAATTTCACTGATTACGTTGATCGGGAACCAAATAGGCAGCCACGGCGGTAATGGCGAACACATATCTACCCAGATCGTTTTTAATGAATTATGCTTGAACTGGACAAAATGTATTACAGAAAAAGTAATGATACCAAGCGCAAGCGTCGTTCCATAATCTGCCGTAGGTGCTCTCAGCGTAAACAAACCCGATATATTGCTGAAAAGAATAAAAATGAAAATTGTTCCGATATAATTCCGGAACGAAACTGCATATTTTCCCATTACTCCATTCGCCATGCCATCAAGTTTCTCCACTATCAGTTCGACAATGTTCTGGAATGTTCCGGGCACCTCGTTCGCATGCTTCATCGCTCTGTTCGCTGCTAATGCAAAACCCATTAAAACAAGCATTACGATAAGAATGCAGACATGTGAGGTCGTTATCCAGACTGTCTGTCCGAAAATCTCATAAGAAAAGATTCCGTGGATCATAAAATCCATGTTATCAGCGCCGGATAACAAGATACCCTGCTCCATATATTCACCTCCTTAAATTTTCAGTTTTTTCTTTTGCAAAAAATCTGATTATTAATTTATGAGTAAACGGCTGCAAATATGCCGCTACTTTCAAACCCATAATGCCTAAAAACGCTGCCAGAGGATTGGTAACCCCATTTACCATAGTAATTCCCATAACAATAACAATTCCAACGTATCTGATGATGCTCTGCATCTGTATTCTTTTACTTGCCGTGTCCTCATCCAGATCCAACGCCCTGTCAAGGCTCCGGTACATATGTACTGCAGTCACCATCGCCGTAATAATCCCGATCCAAAGACCGCTGCTATAAGAAAAAAGTTGATCCGTAAAAAACATGCCTGCAATCTGGCAGACAATCCCAAAAAGGAAAATCCCTGCAAACAGCTCTATCAGCGTTTTATTTACGCCTGCGATTTTCTCTTTCATAGCCATGCTCTCCTTCTTTCCTCTCGTAAATCTTTTTTGCCAAAACAAAAATATTCCGAAATCCTGCAAGCGCCCCGGCAAAAAATAAAAGAACAAACCAAAACGATGTTCCAAATTTTTTGTCTATATACATTCCAAGAAAAGAACATAAAAAAATAGGGACTAACATATTAATAGTAAATTGTGTAATTAAAGATAAACTATGGTATACTGAACGATTATATTTCACATGCACTCTCTTTTCCTGATTCAATACAACTTTTCATGCATCATTCCAATGTTTATATAATTTTAATAATATACAGTAAATTATATCTATTTTTTGCTCTAATGTCTAGTAAAATGAGACATTTTCATTGACTTTTCTTCTGCACAATAGTAGTATTTTGAACAAGCAAAGGATTTGCAGAGCTCGAAAGTCTTTTATTTTGGGGAAACTATTCATACAAATTCGTAATGATGGAGGAAATTTATGCAAGATTTAAAGCTGTTCCGCAAACGTATCATCCCTGATGAATGTATTTTTTTAAAAGACGATATTATTTTGTTTTCTGATGAAGATAAAATAATTACGAAATGGAATGTAATAAAGCCCAAAAGAGATCTTCATCATGGTTACTCCTGTTATTTTTTAAAGGAAGGTTTTAAAGTAAGTAAATTTTACAAGGAAGACAATACTTTTCTCTACTGGTACTGCGATATTGTGGATTATGAATTAAATAAAGAAGAAAATACTCTGATTGCTACGGATCTGCTTGCAGACGTAGGCATCCTTCCAGACGGAGCCGTCCGGGTTGTAGATTTGGATGAGCTCGCAGAGGTCCTGGGCAATGGCGCTTTATCCGTTCCTATGGTTCAGCTTGCCTTAGAACGTTTACATCACCTTCTTACCATTATATATTCCGGAAGATTTGATGAGTTAAAAGTACATATAGAAGAAAGGGAAACATAATGTTTCCCTTTCTTTTTATTCTGTTCCCTTCCTGATTATTAATAAAAAATATGTCCGCCGATCTGTGTGCCGCTCAGTCCCTCTATCGGAGTCCTGAAATATACGCAATTTCCAACATTCGTCACGCCTGCCATCGCTTCATCCGCCGCCTGATAACAGCTTGCCGTAGCCCGTCCTTCTGCAAGTGCAAGCGCAAGACGTCCGCTCGCCACCGGAGAGAACTGTTTATTTTGATAAATAACACCCACTACTGTATCTGGATATACCGAACTTAACACCCTGTTAATCACAACTGCCCCTACTGCCACCTGTCCTTCATAAGGCTCGGCCCCTGCCTCGCAGTAAATCAGATTGGCAAGCAGGTAACGGTCCCCGTCTGCAAAGGTAACCTCAGAAATGTCTCTTCTCGCAGAAGCTGCTGCCAGCTGTGACATTGCAATTTCTTCCGCTAATTTCTGTTTTAAATATTCTATGTTTTCTTCTTTCTCTTTGATCTGCTTTTCATAGTCAAGCGCTTCTGCTTCCGCATCCGATATCTGGTTAGAATACTGTGCGATATTATTCGTAGTGGAACTTACCAGACCAGCCACACGGCTTTTTTCTATCTCTACTTTCGCCTTTAGTTCTTCCAGTTCTTCTTTTTCCTCTTCCAGGCGCTTTTCTTCTGCTTCAATCAGCTTCACCGTTTCCTGATATTCATCCAGCATCTGTCTGTCATAGGCGGCTATCTGTTCGATATAATCACTGTAATTAAGAAATTCCGCAAAACTCCCCGCGTCCAAAAGCATCTCCATCATTGCAAAGTCCTGCCGCTCATACATGAACTGAATCCTTTTTTTCATCGCCTCATACTGTTCTTTTTCCGTATTCATGGCCTCGTCCAGCGCCTGCCCGGTTACTTCAATCTCCAACTGCGTCGTGGCGATTTTATCTTCCAGATCTTCCAGATTATTACTCACCTGACTAAGCTGGCTGTTCAGGCTTGACAACTCGCCTTTTAAAGTGTTCTGCTCTTCTTTCAGTCCTTCTATATTTTCCTGAGTATTCTCCAGTTGTTCCTGCATATTTTCTTTTTCCTGCTCTGCCTGGTTCAACTTTTCCTGCGTTGTAAGGGCATAAGAAGTAAATGGGACTATAGACATTAATACCACTACTGCCGCCACAGATAAAAGCTGCCGTCCGCCTCTCCGGCCCATTCACTTCACCGCCCTTTCTATCATCAAAGAATTTTTCATCGTTTCCACATTACATATCAAGTGTTACTTTACGCCCGGTATGCTGATATTGATAATATCTGACTCCCGCCGCATCCAACATTTTCTTGGACGCTCTGTTCCCCGGAGTCCCTTCATATTTATCACTTGCATAGACAATGGTCTTTATGCCCGACTGAATGATCGCTTTTGCACATTCGTTGCAGGGAAATAACGAAACGTAAATTTTAGCGCCTTCCAGACTTCCTCCCCGGTAATTCAAAATAGCATTCAGTTCACTATGCGTCACAAATGCATATTTTGTTTCCAGCATATCTTCTCCTTCTCTTTCCCAAGGAAAGTCATCATCGGAACATCCATTCGGGAATCCGTTATATCCCATAGAGAGTATCTTATTGTCGTCACTGACTATACAGGCTCCTACCTGTGTACTCGGATCTTTGGAACGCATGCCTGAAAGCATGGAGATTCCCATAAAATATTCATCCCATGATATATAATCCTGTCGCTTCATAACCTGATATGATCTCCATTTCTGTTAAGCCTGCAAATTTACTTTGCAATCTTCTGTTTCTTCCTATTCACATTTTTCAATTAAGCCAACTCTTCTCTTATGCTTTTCTTCCTCTGAAAATTCTGTATTCAGGAAAGTTGCCACAATCTCAAGCGCCAGATTCGTTCCGATCATTGCGCCTCCCAGCGCAAGCATGTTTGCATCATTATGCAGCCTTGTCATTTTTGCGGACAACGGCTCGCTGCAAAGGGCGCACCGAATCCCTTTTACTTTATTTGCTGCTATGGAAATCCCAATTCCTGTTGTACAGATTACAATCCCCTTTTCGCAGATTCTTTCCGCCACTGCCTTTGCCGCGGCATGTCCAAAATCAGGATAATCACAGGAGTTCTTATCATAACACCCGAAATCTTTATAGGAAATATGATTCTGCTCCAGGTATTTCATCACCTCTTGTTTCAGATCAAATCCGCCGTGGTCACATCCTAATGCTATCATTCTCTCCTCCATTCTGCCATATTGAATACATGGCAATTTTTATTCTATATATTCTATATGATGCCCCGCCGCTTTTAAAAGCCGGTTCATTATGGCCTGTCCAAATCCCGTTTCCTCAAAGGCCTCTGAGTAAATCACCGTTACCTCTTCCTCATCAAATTCCCGCAGAATCCGATATAATTCTCTGGCAACCGTTTCTTCATCGTTTCTGTTTCCAGCGCTCTTCACACTGTCCGCCCTGTAAAGAGCTGTTGTCTGCTCTGTGCCAATGACGCCCACCTTTTCTCCTCTTTTACGCATTTCTTCCGAACGTTCATTAATAAGTGCAGCCACCTTTTTTTCTTCTCCGGCAATAATAGTAAGCGCTCCCTTAGGCGCATAATGCCTGTATTTCATCCCAGGCGCCCTGGGGGCCTGTATACTGTTTCCCTGTAGGATTGACCGATCCAGAGAAACCTGCATTTTTAATGTATCTTCGAGCATTTCCTTCGTAATATATCCCGGGCGGAGTATCATCGGTATATTCTCTGTTAAATCTACAATCGTAGATTCCAAACCAATCCCTACCATGCCGCCATCCAGAATCATATCTATACGTCCATCCATATCCTCTTTCACAAAACGCGCCATTGTTGGGCTTGGCTTTCCTGATGTATTGGCGCTCGGCGCTGCAACATAGCCTCCTGCGGCACGAATCAGCGAAAGGGCTGCCGGATGTGCAGGCATTCTTACTGCTACCGTTTCCAGTCCGCCCGTTGTCTCATAAGGCACTTTCGCCGATTTTTTCAAAATCATCGTCAATGGTCCAGGCCAATATTTTGATGCAAGCGTCTTTGCCGCCTCCGGCACATCATCTGCAATTGCTCCAAGCATTTCCATATCTGCAATATGCACAATCAACGGATTATCGCTGGGACGCCCTTTCGCTTCATAAATTTTCCGGGAGGATTCCCTGTTCAGTGCGTCTCCTCCCAAACCATATACCGTTTCCGTCGGAAAAGCTACAAGCCCCCCCTGCTTTAAAATACTGCCTGCCCGTTCTATAAGTTTCCTGTCGTTATCGGTTCCTTCTATGACCGCAACTTCTGTTTTCATATCGGTCTCCCGCTTTCCATACTGACTGATCCAACTTTTGCGTCTTTAGTATACCATACTCCTATTTCTAAGGAAAGCGATATTTTACGACTGATCATTAATATACTGGATGATACCAAGATGGATTGCCCATGCCACCTTTTCCTGATACGCCGCGTTTGACAAGGCATCCGCTTCTTCCCTGTTTGACAAAAATCCGCATTCTATAATAACAATTGGCGAAGTGGTCTTTTTCAGCAGATAATAGCTGTTATTTTCCTTTTCCACTCTTGTATTGGAAGGATCAATATCTTCCACCAGCCTTCTCTGTAAAAAACCTGCAAGTTCTTTTCCGTTTTTACTGTTCGTATAGTAAAATACCTGCGCGCCATGTACATATTCTTCATGATAGCTGTTTTGATGAATACTGACCGTGACAATCGGATTTACTTCTTCAATAATACCAATCCTGTTTTTCATATCCTGCACTTTTTTATTGGAATCAGATTCCTCATACAGTCCTGTGTCCGTCTCTCTTGTCATTATCACTTCAATATCGTCCGCCTCCAAAAATTCTTTTACCATTTTCGCAATTGACAAATTTATATCTTTTTCCAAAGCGCCGTTTATCCCAACTTTTCCCGGATCAAAACCGCCATGCCCTGCATCTATCACAACGCAGGGTTTCTCCCTTACCGCCTCCGCCTGCGCCGAATTTGTCCTCTGTATCCTATCCTTGCCCGCATAAAATATGGAAACTGCACATAAAACTAATGCCCCAGCCCGTATGATCCATTGCTTATCAATCTTCACACCAAACCTCGTTTTCATGATTTCTAAGAGTTTGTTTAAATATATGTACAGATAGATAAAAAAATGAAAGCCGTCAGGGAAGTGGCTTATCCGCATTCTGACAGCTTTACTTTTTATTGATTCATATAATTTTCAATTAAATCCCATGCAGCCGCATTTTCCAGCCCCAATTTCCATCCTGCGATTCCGCCAAGATTATAATTTCCCATAATACCAAGTTTTTGTTCTAATGCCTGAATATCTTCCAGCCAGACCTGATAAAACGCCTCACCTGTCTGTATCTCACCATAATTATGTCCCGTTTCTCCATTCCAATAAGTTTCAATTCCGTTATTTGCAACAAATTGTGCAGCTGCATCCATTGAAACAGAGTCACAGCTTACAACGTCTCCTTCCGTTTTCCAAATCCTTGTATAAAACGGCACCGCATTAATGACCTTATTTTCCGGAACTACCGCTATCGTATTTTCAATTCCTTCTGTCACATATTTTGTAGAAGCTACCGGCCCCGCTTCACTGCCTGAATAATGTTCGTCATATCCCATCACAATGACATAATCTGCAAAAAGACCCTGTTCTTCCCTATTATAATGGTCTGTATATCCGGTAGGAACATAATTATCTACCGAAAGCACAATTCCTTCTCTGCGGCAGGCTACGGACAATTCTCTTATAAACTGAATGTAATCGTCTCCCGCATCCGCTGAAACCTGTTCAAAGTCGATGTTGATTCCATCAATGCTATAGTCTTTTACCGTCTGTACAAGATTTTCTATCAGACGGGTTCTTGTCGTCGTAGAAGAGAGAATTGTCTTTGTACTGATTTCCGTACTGAAATTATCAATCAGTGCCCAGACTTCCAAGCCCATATCATGCGCCTGCTGTACATAAGAGCCGGATGCTATACTGGTAAATCCCCCTTCATTGTCAGAAAGTGAAAACCATGTTGGCGAAATCACATTGACTCCTTTTGTCGGCGCAAGCATGGATGCCAAAGTACTGTTTGCATCCGCATTCCACACCTGGTGCCATGCCAGATTAATCTTATAGTCTCTTGTAAGACATGTAAATTCCGGCTCTACATAATCCGTTACCGGGATCTGCTCTGCCACTGCCGGTTCAGAAAGCCGCTTATTCTCTACATAGCCGATCACCGAATCCTTTGTTTTTACTTTGGACCAGGTTTCCATTGTTTCAAGTATGGTAACCGTATCGCCCTTTTTTATATCTTTTAAAATATCGCTTTTCACACCGCCCTGATACCTTACGGCTGTATCTTTTTCTATTTGTGCGGTGGTTTCTTCTCCCCACTGTGTATACACCTGCATACGGTTCGGTTCCGTAAAAACAGAGTAGGAAAAATTGCAATAATTTTTCAGATATTCCGCCGCAATATATAATGTTTCCCCTTCATAAAAAGAAAGCGCATAATCCGACTCAACCGGCGAACCTTCTTTTATATAAGTACTGCTGCCTATTTCTGTCCGAATTGTATCGACAGGCGTTGTGTATAGCAGCAGGCCTTCTGTCTTATCCTCATAAAAACGGTCATTAAAATATTTACGGACTGTCGCAAAGTCAAAATAATAAACGCCGTCTTTTAACAATGCTTTTTCCTCTATGATCTCGTCCTGCAGGATAATCGCTGTATCCGCCTGCCCGTTTACTCCATAATATTCATTTAAATCCGCATATTCTTTAGAATAAGAATATCTTTCTAAAAATTTAACACCAACGTATGCTCCCCCTATTAAAATAATGAGGACAATCGCAATGATAACCGGAATCGCTTTTTTCATTAATCCAGCTCCTTTCTGACTGTCCTCTATTATAGCAAACTATTTTCTTACCGTCATTACCAATTTTGACATTTTTCAAACCAAAATACTTTCTTTCGGCTTTTATTTTATGATTTTCCTATATAATTTATATTTTTTCCAAATGCTTCCGCACACGAGGGGCCGTTTCTCTGTTCGTTTCCATCTGGATCAATCTTATTATTTGCAATCATAAAATCTGATTTTGTCATATCTTACTTCTGTAAGTTTCCCGCAATCGTTCAGTACATAATCCGGCATATAAGACATTTCCTCATTTACACAACATCCTATAATTGCTTCCGGTGTGCTCTGTTTACCCTCCAGATATAATCTGGCTCCGCTTTGCACTGCTCTTTCTAAATTATATTTTAATGTTTCTTTTTCCATTTCCTGTAAAAGCATCTATGCATTCCCCCGTAATACTCTAATTTTTTATACAAACTTTGCCCAAAAGAAGGTCCGTGATATATATAGTTTGTATGATTCATTATACTTTCGTAAAAAAATGACGATAATAAAATAGAATATTAGAGATACCCGGATGCACATAATATACTAGTATACCCGATAATTTTTTTTGAATTATAATTATAAAGTCTGATAAATTTTGGAATTTTATTGACTAAGCGTATTCCTGAAGCTTGTAAGACATCCTTTTCTTTATTTTACCAGTTGATTACTGGAATTGCTGATATATCAATAAGGATTCTGAAATTGCCCGAACCGGACAGATAAGACTAAAGAATGTAAATAAGTCTTAAATATTTTAAAAAATGTGGATAAGCACTCGCTTTTTTGTATATTATTATATTGCCTCCTTTCGGTGCCTATTATCCGAAAGTATCTCTGGTTGTTATTATAGTAATAATTTCCAGATAATGCAAGAAAAAATTTAAAATTATGAAAATTTTTTAAACACTTTTCGAGCCCTATTGACTAAATATCGCGAAAAGTATATAAATTATAATATACTTTACACATTGACCAAAGGAACAAACTGCAATTTTTGCAGTATCTTATAGTAAGGATGTGATAGCATGAAAATAGAAAAAGTAAATGACCACCAGATTCGATGCACTTTGACAAGGGAGGATCTGGCCGACCGTGAGCTGAAGATCAGTGAACTTGCTTATGGAACCGAAAAGGCAAAGAGTCTTTTCCGCGATATGATGCAGCAGGCATCTTTTGAATTTGGTTTTGAAGCCGAAGACATTCCGCTTATGATCGAAGCTATCCCTCTGAATTCCGAATGCATCGTGTTGATCATTACCAAAGTGGAAGATCCTGAGGAATTGGATACACGTTTTTCAAAATTTGCGCCGTCCGTTCATGATGGCGATGATTCCGAATACCTTTTAGATGAACTTGCCGAGGGCGCGGATGAAGTTTTGGATCTGTTTAAACGGATTCATAATGAAACCATAGACGCTCCCCAAAAAGAAGCTGCACCGGACAATGCCAAAAAAACGGCGGAAAAACAAAATGTAGAAATTACGAGAATTTTTTCATTTCGCACTCTTCATGAGCTGGTACGTCTCGCCCATATACTTCATAAGAATTATAATGAAGTGAATTCTCTTTATAAAAATGAGACTGCGGATCGGTATCTGCTCACAATAACAAAAGGAGAACATACTCCCGAAGAATATAACAAAATTTGCAATATCCTTTCCGAATACGGAAAAGCAGAACGTTTTGCCGCTGCCAGCGAAGCATATTTAGAAGAACATTATGTTCCAATTATTAAGAGCCACGCTCTTCAGTCTCTGGCACAAATTTAAAAAACAATATAAAATATTCCGTAGTAAGAAAAGAGCCGTACCATAACTGCTTTCCAGTTGTGGTACGGCTCTTTTCAAGATTATCTCTGATTATCATTTTTATACCACCAGACGTAAGTATAAAAAACAATGTTTTTCTAAAGCATAGAAATATTTTCCAGAAATTTCATGGTAATTTTCTTTTTTTGTTATTAACATTATCTGTAGAAAAAGCGCAAGATATAAAAAATTATGGTGAAAAATATTTATTCTTTCCATAATATGTTTATGCAAAGGAAATATCAACATGAACTCAGAATATTTTATAAAATTAGATTACAGATGCAATAATCGTTGTAGGTTTTGTATAACTGCAGAACATAATAATTATATAGAATTTGAAGAAATAATAAAAATTATAGATATGGTGGACAACCAGAAATTTGATACCATAACAATTTCTGGCGGAGAACCAACATTAAGAGATGATATTATTGAAATATTACAATATATAAAATCAAAAGGTTACAAAATCAGATTACAGACAAATGCCAGGAAATTTGCAAATTTAAACTTTGCTCATCTTATTGCAGATATAGGAATAGAGTCATATCTGATTTCTTTTCATGAATGCGAAAAAGACAAATTTGAATATATAACACAGGTAAAGCAAAGCTATGAAGAGACTATACAGGGAATTAAAAATATAAAACATTTTAATCAATTTATAATCATTAATACGGTAATCAATATACTTAATTATAAATCTCTTAAAAACATTTCAGAATTTGTTTTTGGTTTAGGTGTTGATACAATTAAATTTGTATTGCTTCGTGATTTGGAGGAAAATAAAAAAAGATATCATGAATTTTCAGTAACATTTAGTGAAATGAAATCCTATCTGCTGAATGCAATTAAGTATGCTAAAAATATAAGTAAAGAAGTCCTTGTAGAAGGAATTCCTTTTTGCCAGATTGATAATTATTATGAAACAATAGGAGAATTATATATTCCTGCAAAGCTTGATTTTGTTTCAAAGGATGAAATGGAACAAGATGTCAATTATGATAAATTATTTTATAAAAAGGCCGTTCAATGTGAAAAATGCAATTTTAACGATATTTGCTCCGGCACATGGGCTGAATATATTACTGAAAATGGAGACGGTGAGTTAATTCCAATCCAAGATAAAAATCTATCTGATACATTGGATATAAATATCTTAATAAATAAGATATTTATATAAATAGGGCTTTGCCTATGAAAGGAGGTATTACATGTATAAGAAACCTAAAGTTATTACTACGGTTAAACTGAATAAAAAGAAACAGTCAGTAAAATGTGGCTGGAGTAGATGTAATTTAATTAATTTACCCCGATAAACATGACTGCATCACAAAAAAGGGACCTAAGTCCCTTTTTTGCCTAAAACGGAAAGGAAATTATGAAATCGTTATATTCTATTGAAAATTCCTATTATAGAAGTGTACCAGAGGATTTAAAGCTTATGGCTATAGAAGAAAAATGGTTTATATATAACTCTGTTACGCTAGGTTGGGGAATATTGGATAAAAATGAATTAGAAATATTGTTTAATCCAGCAGGAAGCGATGAAAAATATTGCACAGACCTATATAATGCCGGGTTAATACAATGTAACGGACAGTATATTTTTCTACAAGAAAAAGAGCTTGACGAAGTTATTACGTACTTTGAAATAAATTTAACAAATACGTGTAATATACGATGCAAATATTGTGTTAGTAATTTTAATTATAGCCAAAAAGCAATAAACATGGATAATAAAACATCCACAAATATAATAAATGCTTTAAAGACCTATATTGAAGAAAAAAACATTGATAGTGTGACGATAGAATTTTCTGGTGGCGAACCATTACTAAATTTTAATATTATTCAAAAATTTGTTACTGGATTAGCAAATATTAAATGCAATATCTCTTATGTAATTCAAACAAATGGCTTATTATTAGATATGTCCAAAATACAGTTCATTAAAAATAATAACATGATTCAGTTAGCAATATCCGTTGATGGAATTACCGAAAAGCAAAATAGCAATAGAGTCGATAAGAATAATAAACCAATTTTGAATAAGGTAAATGAAATAATTAAAAAAATAAAGAGCAGCCAAATTCCATTTAGTATTGTAATTGTTGTCAGTGAACAAAATGTGGATAATATAGAACAAATTATACAATATTTTATTGAAAATAATATAACAGAAACATTTAGTTTATTACCATTATTACCATTTGGAATTGCAAGTGAAAATCAGATTACAATTGAAATAAAAAAGTATGTAGAGGCGCTTATAAAATTACATGAAAATTATCTGCTTCAAAAAAATACAGAAACGGAACAAAGTATAGTCGAAAGAAATATGGGGGTAATCTCAAGTTATATTTTTTCACCTGGAAGGGGATATATCTGTAATCAAAATCCTTGTGGCGCTGGTAGGAAAATTGTTAGTATTGGTCCAACCGGAAAAATATATCCATGTTATGGATTTCAGGAAATAGATGAATTTTTATTAGGGAATATTAATGATGGATATAATTTTTCGGCCATAACTGACAGCCCAATAGCCCAAAAACTATACCTTAGAAATGTAGAAGAGATTGAAAGCTGTAAAGAATGTCCATATAAATTATGGTGCAATGGAGGATGTGTAACCAATTCATATTTAAGACATAAAGATATTATGCAACGTGATGAAATATACTGTAACATAAATAAATCATTAATTGAAAAAATCCTCTTTGAATATAGTGATAATGATAAAATGATAAACTATTTAAGAAAGATTAAAAAGAGTTGGGACACCCTATGAATTTTGTTTTAATAATCAGCCTACGGAGGAATGAAAATGATAGTCGTAAATAAAAATATTGAAATCAAAAAGATGGGCAATCAATATATGATAAAAGATGAAACAAAAGAAGTCGTACATATTTTAGATGATATTGCAGGTGAAATAATAATATATTTACAAAAAGGCTGTGAGATTAACGAAATTGTAAAAAAATTAGCACAAAAATATGTTGATACAGAAGAAACCACAATATACAATGACGTAAATGAATTTATCGAAACATTAAAACATTTAGAAATAGTAACATAAAAAATTTATAACTGAAGAACACTTCACTTTTATTGGCGCTATTAAGTGAAATATAATTATAACTCAAACTTCCCACATTAAAAATGGGATTTGCTCCTTGAAAAATCAATAC